>JAFMEZ010000051.1 GCA_017856455.1 Parafilimonas sp. | reverse complement strand
ATCAATAATATAACAGGTGGACTCACCCTTACTTGCATCAGCTGCATGATGCAGGCTTGCTCAAAAGAAGAAGTAACTCAACCGGGTAATAATAATTCCAACAACAATAACAACACAAATAATAATACTAATCCAACGAGTAATATTATCCTGACTGTGAACCTCTCCTCTCAACTCCTTAATATCAATGACTTCGTTCTTGAAAACGGAGTGGTAGTGGTAAGAACCGCTGCAGGAAATGTATCAACCAGTTTTGTGGCTTTCTCTTCCGCATGTCCACATGCTGGAGCTACTATTAATTTTGTAAAATCAACAAGCTCATTCAATTGCTCAGCACATGGTTCTAACTTTTCCATCAATGGTTCAGTGGTGAACGGACCAGCTTCCAGTTCATTGGAAAAGAAAACAATCGAAATTGTTGGAACTAATTTGAACGTAAAATAACTGTCTTTGCGCTTACAGCAGCGCATCTATCAAAGCCGCTAAATCCCTGTCTTTCGCTGTCACCACATTTCCTGCATCATGTGTTGATAACCATAATTCAACTGTATTCCATGTATTCTTGATAGTGGGATGATGATTCACAGTCTCTGCAACCATCGCAACCTTTGTCAAAAACGCAAAAGCTTCTTTAAAATCCTTGAATTGAAATTTTCTGTAGAGTGCGTTATTTTCTTCTTGCCACATGATTATTAATTTAAACAAAAGTATTTAATCTTCGCTTTCGTAATTTTGATAAAATTTCCCAAATGTCCATGTTAAGAAAAAATTCCCTTTTTATTATACTCTTAACCTTGCTCAGCGGCTGTATAAGTATCAGAAATTTTACAGCTAAATACTCGCCTTTTACAACCAGGAGAGAAGTGGTGGAGAAGGGAGAAGGGAGGAGGGAGGAGGTAAAAGGGAATACAGTTGACAGTTCACAGTTGACAGTTAACCGTAATCCCTCAACCAACAACAGTCAACCGATAACAGTCAAAGACTCAATCTACAACTCACAACCTACAACCCTACAACCGTCAACTGTCAACAGTCAACTGTCAACACCGAAAGACTCAACCTACAACTTACAACCTACAACTTACAACCCTACAACAACTAAAACAACTACAACAACTTCAATCCCTGTTAGAGAACAACTCAATATCATTCCCCGCGAATTCCGCGCAGCATGGATCGCAAGTGTAGCAAACATCAACTGGCCGAGTAAACCAGGACTCACTACAGCTGAGCAAAAAGAAGAAGCAATACAATTACTCAACTATCTCAAGAATAATAATTTCAATGCTGTAATCCTTCAAGTTCGACCTCAAGCAGATGCACTCTATAAAAGCAATATCGAACCATGGTCATATTTTTTAACAGGTAAACAAAATCAAGCACCTCTTCCTTTTTACGACCCTCTTCAATTCTGGATCGACGAAGCACACCAAAGAGGAATGGAATTGCACGCCTGGTTAAACCCTTACCGCGCACACCATACAAGCTCAAAAGATATCAGTCCTGAATCCATCGTAAAGAAAAATCCTGATATGGTTTACAAACTCAAAGAAGGATTTTACTGGATGGACCCATCAAAGAAAGAAACACAAGAACTGACAACAAAAGTTGTGATGGACATAGTTAATCGCTATGATATTGATGGTATACATTTCGATGATTACTTTTATCCATACCCTTCCTATAATGGTGATCAAGACTTCCCTGATGAAAAATCATACCAACAATATGTATCTAATAATGGAGCACTCTCAAAAGGTGATTGGAGAAGGGCTTCTGTAAATACACTCATAGAAAAAGTTTATAAAGAAATTAAATCAGCAAAACCCTACGTGAAATTTGGAATTAGTCCTTTTGGAATATGGCGTCCTGGATATCCATCATCAATCAAAGGATTTGATCAGTATGAAAAATTATATGCAGATGCTAAACTTTGGTTGAACAAAGGCTGGATTGATTATTTTACTCCGCAACTTTATTGGCCAACCAGTAAAACTGAGCAAAGCTTCCCAGTTTTATTAAGTTGGTGGCAAGAAGAAAATACTTTTCAACGTCACCTCTGGCCTGGTATAAATATCAATACTGATAAATATGGCAGATCAGATAATGCAGAAATCACGCAAGAAATAGAATTCGGAAGAAAACTAATACCAAAGAGCAATGGTGTAGTTCATTGGAATATTTCTATGCTCACCAAAAATCCTTCACTCACCAAAACATTGAATGAAGGTCCATATAAAAATACTGCACTGATCCCGCCGAGCAAATGGCTTGATTCTATTCCACCTGGTAAACCAGTGACCAATATCAAAAAATCTGCTGCAACGGTTGAACTCAATTGGAACAGCAAAGAAAATGATGTCTTTCAGTATGTGTTATACACAAGTTTTGATGATCAATGGGACTATCAAATCGTACCAAAAACCACAACAAAAACTTTATTGAATAAATTTAAATTTATTGAAGGCAAGAAAGTTGAATTAAAAAAAATCGCCTTAAGTGCAATTGACAGAGCAGGTAATGAAAGCGAACAACAGGTAATTGATATAGAGTAATTAGAAGCTTTTCTTTAACACCAATTGTATTTTTCGTCCTGCCAATTGACTTTGAATTGTTTGAATACCCGTATTTGTAATGTTCCTCTGCTCGTATTGTTTATAATTCAAAACATTTAAAATTGACAATTGCATCGTAATACTAGTAAGTGGTTGCAGCTGTAAATTAAAATCGATGAAAATGAACTGCTTGCCTTTATATTGATGCATCATAAAAGCATACATACCTGCATAGACTTTCTTATTAAACTTATATTTTAAGTTGGCTTCATGATTGAATACCATATTGGGATTGCTGGATAAAAAAAATGAGCCGATTGAGTACTGTACTGTGGATGTTACTTCTGCATGAATCTTTTTCTCCCAAACAGACTTGGAAGTAAACTTTAAGGAATGTTGACGAATATTGATAGGAATATTCTCTCCAAACAGGCTTTGCAACATGTGAATTGATGCATACTGATATCCAAGAGAAAATCTCATTTTACATGAAAGAACAAATTGTTCAACTTCTCCACGAACATGAAAAGATGTTGATTTACCATCATATTTAATGGTATCTAACACATAATTTTTTTCAAATCCGATTGCACGCATTTCATCATTATCAGTCTTGTACGCAGAGAATGAATAACCATAACGAAAACCCTTGTACAGGTTATGATACCATTTCCCAAACTCAGTCTTTTCTATTTTTGTAAAATGATCGGGATGTATGAAATATTCAATTTGATTAGAAAGATGGTAGAACGGACTTGCCAACCACCTTTCAAATTTTGGTAATGACTGATGCTTGAAATAGCTTACATAGAACTGATTATAGATTGATTTTGTATAGATAAGCTGGCCCTGTAATTGATAAATAGGTTTTACATGAACATCGCCCTGAAAATTCATTTTCCCAGCCCCAAATGAAGCATCAGACAAAACCTTTAATTTCTTATTGAATACATACTGATGATCAACATAAAAATATTGCTTATTGAATTGTACACCTAAATCTCTCGCTTCATTAAACTTTCGAAGTGCAATCTGATATGAATGTCTTTTCCATCTAAGAAAAGTACCTGCTTCAACAAATAAATATTTTTGAAATAAATTATTTTGTTTTTGATCACTATATATGCTGATTAAATCCCTCTTCAAATAATTAATCCCTGTTTGAAATTTTATATCAACCAAGAATTTCCCTCTTAAAAGAAATTTTTCATTCCCGGCAAAAGATATTGTGCTTCTGTATTGATCTGAAAATATTTCATTGATATATGTTTGACTAATATGCATAGTATCAAACAGATAATCATTTCTGTTTTGCATACCAATGGAAATAGCATATTCACCACGATTATTTTTTAAATGATCATGCACATAAGATAGTCGAATTGAATTTGCTTTTTCAAATTGACTCAAAATTAATTTTCGCACATCAATTCGATTTTGTAAACCTAATAAAGAATAGTGCATCAGCTGCTCTTCACGATTGGTCTGTTTGATTTGAATATTGGATGCCTCTACATGAAATTTATGGTAACTGCTGAAATTCAGGGCATGTATAAACTTAAAAGACTGATTGTTGTTATTGGGTAAATACTCTTTTTTAAAAATCAACATCTGTAAAGTTGATGGTGACTCACTCAAAGGAAGAATACATAAAGCATTAGGATTAATGCTCATTACGTCATTTGTCTTAATATTGACCCTGTCTGCATATTGGTTTTTTTCAAAAAATAAAATTGATTTGATGCGGGTACCAATACGACTTGCATCTAATGCCCCCAGAAATTTTTTGTTTATCGTATACATTAATGACGCATCTGCATTTACTTTATTACCATAGCCATTCTTCATTTTTAAGTTTACGGCAACTTCATTATTTCCTAAACTGTATAGCTGAAACCGATTTGAATGATAATTTTGAATCAATTCGACAGTTTTGAACATCTTGGCATTAAGGTGCTTTGTAACGACACGATAATCAAAAACAGAGAGGGGATCACCATCAATTAATATAACAGTAACTTCTTTACCATTAAAATATATGCGGCCGTCATCTGTTACATGAAATCCCAGAAATTGTCTAAACAGATCCTCTACTTTCAATACCCCAGGCTCTTGAACTTCTGCTATTCTGAATTCAATAGTATCCCTAGAAATCCTCATTACTCCCATTGATGGTTTTACAAGGATTTCAGGGATGATTTTAAAGTCAGATATTTTTTGCTGATTTTTTTCTTGCGCTTGTATACTGATATAAAAAATGATGGCTCCAGCCAGGACAAGAAATCTCATCAATCAATCTTTTCCCACATGTATAGTTTTACGAGCGACTTCGTTTCGCATGTAAAACAATCACTGCTTCCTTGTCCCGACAAAGAACCTGTCATTCTTTTCAATAAATCTTTCAAATCACTAACAAATACCGAAAAGCTTCCAACACCTTTATTTACTAGTTTTTCAAAATATCCTAAATCAATAAAATTCAATTCCTCTATTTTATTAAATAAGACATGCCACTCACCTTGCTGATCATAAGCCTCTAATATCAGTCCGGGTAATCCTCCTAATTTCCACGGACCATTGGAAATAGGTATGGAAGGGGCATACCAAGCAACATAATCCCTCCCTTTAAATCTAACCGTCGCTCTTTTGCATGGTATGCCACTCACGTTCTTCTCCTCACTTTCCAACTTCCACTCCATTGGATGCAGTGTGTCTGCATAAAATATATTTCCTTGCTGCAAATGATAAAAATCGAATAATAGAGAATTGGATTCGAAGTCCTTATAGACTGTAAAAAGGCTATCCGGACTAGCATCGTAATAATTAGATTGATAAGACATTTCAATTTTATCACCCTGCTTCATGGTAAACAATGATCGATCACCCTGGATATATAATTTGGCATCATACTCCTTTATATCCTTTCCTCTGTCAAATAGATGATTATATTTTATAGTATAATGAACCAACTGATTGTCTATATGATCCTGTCCAACTGCTCTAGTAAGACTTACCATCAACATCAACACGATAAATTTTTTCATATGCTTCATTTAAACACCCGCCCGAATTTTATAAAACTATTTTACGAATCGTCTTTATCGCTGCTGATAAACAAGTAGAGGCCTGCTGAGTAGCCTGCTCACATGTGCTTGACGTTGCTGAACAAGTCACCTCAAATCCAACTGCTCCTACTGTAACATATCCTTTTAATGAAACGGTACATTCAAAATGCTTTTCTAACTGATTATTGGTTTTAGAGTCTATTCTAGACTCCTTCGTATTGGCAAAACTGATCAATCCTGTCAGCATCATCGCCATCATCACAATCATTTTCTTCATATTCTTCTATTTAATGGTTTAAAAAAGGCGGGTGTCATTTCGATCCCTTTAACGATGTAAAACTATCCAAGGTGAATGCCGCCAAAAAGTGATAAATGACAAAAAATGGAAGGATTATCACAAACTAAAACCGTGTTTTTCAACAGATCGTTCAAATTGCATAATTTTACCTCAAACCACTACATATGAGTGAAGCAGTATTTGAAAAAATGGCTACGTTGCTTTCTTCAAAAAAAGGAATCAATAAAGAATTGATTTCAATTGAAAGCAGTTTTGAAGAATTGGGATTGGACTCACTTGATTCAATTGAACTGATTGCAGATTTGGAAGAAGAATTCAATGTCAATATTCCAAATACAGAATTACAGGGTATCAAAACCATTCGTCAGGCAGTAGATGGTTTATCAAAAGCAATGCAATAGTTAATAAGCATGCAAAACAGAAGAGTTGTAGTAACTGGAACAGGCGTAATTTCAGCCCTAGGCAGAAATACAGATGAATTTTGGAACAACATGGTTGCATGTCGCTCTGGAATTGGTCCATATGACGCCTCATTCTCTGATCAAATCAGATTTAAAAATGGAGCCGACATCAAAAATTTTGATGCAACCGGAATCATACAAAAAGATGATCTTGATTTGATGGATCGTTTCTCTCAACTTGCTGTTGTTGCAGCAAAAGAAGCAGTTGCTCAAGCTGGTATTTCATTCAATGATGAAAATGCATACAATACTGCTGTCATCTGTGGAACATCAATTGGTGGTGTACATGCACAGGAGCAATCTTATATAGATCTATATCGAGAAAATAAAACACGTGTCCACCCTCTTTCTATTCCCAAAACAATGCCAAACGGTGCAGCGAGTAATATCAGTATGCAGATGGGAATCAAAGGACCAGTATATGCAGTTTCAACTGCATGTGCTTCATCCAATCATGCTATTGGAAATGCTTTTTGGTTGATTAGAAATGGTGTTTGTGATCAAGCGATTTGTGGAGGAAGTGAAACCCCATTCACTTACACCTTCCTCAAAGCATGGGAAGCCATCAGAGTTGTAGCTCCTGATACATGTAGACCCTTTTCAAAAAACAGACAGGGAATGATTTTAGGTGAAGGAAGTGGAATGCTCGTATTGGAATCACTTGAATCTGCTAAGAAAAGAGGAGCAAACATATTAGGTGAGATTATTGGATTTGGTATGACATCTGATGCGAGTCACATTACAAAACCAGATCAGAAAGGAGCAGAGAAGGCAATGCAGATGGCATTAAAAGATGGGTCTATCAATCCTACTCAAATTGGATACATCAATGCACATGGAACAGGAACACTGGTAAATGATACCATGGAAGTAGCAGCAGTAAAAAATGTTTTTGGTGATCATGCTAATGATCTTTCAATCAGTTCAACCAAATCATTACATGGACATGCGTTGGGTGCTACAAGCTCTTTTGAAGCCATTGCTACTATCATGGCATTAAAAAATGGAATTCTCCCTCCAACTGCAAACTTTCAAGAAAAAGACGATACTTGCGATATTGATATTGTTCCCAATGCCTCAAAGGAAAAAAATATTGAATACGCGCTCTCCAATGCATTCGCATTCGGAGGATTAAATGCAGTACTTGCATTTAAAAAATGGATGGATTAATCTCACGCACATTACCTTTGCGCGAATGTTATGGGTCAGAAAAAATTAAAGCGCTTTGCTGAAATAGCAACCTTTCAACACGTTTTAGAATATCCTGAAAATACTGCAGGAAAATGGAATGAGTATTTTCAAAACAATCATCCCATCATACTTGAATTGGCTTGTGGGAAAGGTGAATATACCATCGGATTGGCATCGCTGCATTCCGAAAATAATTATATCGGTGTTGATGTAAAAGGAAACAGAATCTGGGTGGGAGCAAAACGAGCATTGGAGCTTGGGATGAACAATGCTTTTTTCCTCAGAACACAAATCGGAATGATTGATAAATATTTCTGCGAAAATGAAGTAAGTGAAATATGGTTACCATTCCCTGATCCACAACTCAGAATTTCAAAATGTACAAAAAGATTAACCCATCCAATTTTTCTTCGTAAGTATAAACAATTTCTCAAGTCTGATGGTTATATACACCTGAAGACAGATTCGCCTGTGCTCTACCAATTCACAAAGTTGGTAATTGAAATGTATCACTTGGATTTGTTTGAAGATAGTGCAGATATTGCAAAGGATCTTCCACAAAATCAACCGCTACAAATCAAAACACATTACGAATCACTCGACATTGCCAAAAGCAATAAGGTTCATTACTTAAAATTCAAGATCAACAAACCGCTCCCCACAGAACTTGATGATGAACTTGCAAAACGAACAAGAGAAATTGAATCATTGAAAGATGGAGCAGAAACCGAAGAAGAAAAGAAAATTAATTGAGGGCGAGGATTTCTATTACAATGAAAGAGGATTCATGGTCCTCACTGCTAAATACCATTTAGAAAATGGCAGATGCTGCGGAAACGAGTGTGTGAATTGCCCTTATGATCATGTGAATGTTCCGAGGAAAAGGGAGGAGGGAGGAGAGAGAAGGGACAAGCAAGCAGTTGACGGTTAACAGTTGACGGTTGTAGGTTGTAAGTTCTAAGTTGTTGTCATTGTTGTCGTGGTTATCATAGTTGTCGTCTTTGCTTGATTGCACGATTAAATTAGAAATCAAGCTCTTTTTGAGGATCCCAGAATATTTCCTTGAAGTTTACAACCTTATCATTCTTTACTTTTACACCTTCTTTTTCTAATAGCTCTTGCATGGTAGTTGGTGTTTTAAAATGGAATTTACCTGTAAGCATTCCATTTCTATTTACTACACGTTGTGCGGGAACTTTTGGTTTTGCATTGTGGGATGAATTCATTGCCCAACCTACCATTCTTGATGAGAGTCCGGTTCCTAGATATTTAGCTATGCTGCCATAATTGGTAACCCTCCCTTTTGGTATGAGTCTTACAACTTCAAAAACATCTTCAAAAAAATTTCGTTCTTTCAAATTACACAGTAATATAAAAGTCTATAACAAATAGAATTTAAAAACAACAAAGATAACTACGACAACAATTACAACAACTTACAACC
>JAFMEZ010000050.1 GCA_017856455.1 Parafilimonas sp. | reverse complement strand
AGTGTATCATTTCTCTTTAATCAGCAAAATCTGTTTGATCAATTGATACTGGATTTCCCTTCAACATTTTATCGTGATCAACTTATAACTAATGGTTAAACCTAATTATGTCAAAAAAAAATAAAAAGAAAAGAAATAAAGAATATAAACGTTCAACTCCTTTGTATAAGGGTAGATTTGAAATAACGAGATCGGGAATGGGGTTTGTTATTGTAGATGGACTTGAGAAAGATGTTATTATTCGTCCCAATGATTTTAATAGAGCATTTCATGGAGATTTAGTAAGGGTAGAGGTTACAAAAGGTGATGCAAGAGCTGGAAGAATGCAGGGAGTTATCACTCAAATTATTGAAAGAAAGCAAAAGCAGTTTGTAGGTGTCGTCGAAGTAAATAAAGATTTTGCCTTCTTTATTCCTGATACCAGTAAGCCCATTCCAGATTTTTTTATTCCTGGAAATGCGTTGAATGGTGCAAAAGATGGTCAAAAAGTTATCGCACAGATTGTTTCATGGGAAAAAAATGATAAGCGTCCACGTGGTGAAATAATAGAGATCGTTACGCAAGAGAAAGAGGCAGATTTGGCAATGAAAGAAATTCTTATCCAACAAGGCTTTCCTCTATTGTTTCCAGATGAAGTATTGGAGGAGTCATCTCGATTGCCAGATGTAATTGCAAAAGATGAAATAAAGAAGAGGAAAGACATGAGGGAAGTGCTCACTTTTACCATTGATCCCGTTGATGCAAAAGATTTTGATGATGCTATTAGTTATCAAAAATTAAAAAATGGAGGAATTGAAATTGGTGTTCATATCGCCGATGTAAGTCATTATATCGCAGAGGACTCTGCACTTGATATTTCAGCATATGAAAGAGCCACTTCGGTTTATTTGCCAGATCGTGTTGTGCCCATGTTGCCAGAACGAATTTCTAATGAGTTGTGTTCTTTGAGGCCGCATGAGGATAAGCTGACCTATTCTTGTGTATTTCAAATCAATGCAAAAGGTGAAATAAAAGATTCTTGGATGGGTAGAACAGTCATTCATTCCAACCATAGATTTACTTATGAAGATGTACAAGAAATTATAGAGTCTGGAACAGGGTTGTATGACAAAGAAGTCCTCCATTTACATGAACTGACCCAATCATTTCGCTCTAATCGGATGAAAGATGGGGCTATTAATTTTTCTTCTCAGGAGGTGCGATTTAAATTAGATGAAAATGGTACACCCATTGGTATAGTCATTAAAGAAAGTAAGGCATCACATCAATTGATAGAGGAGTTGATGTTGTTGGCCAATAAATTTGTAGCACAACGTGTATCAAAAATAAAGCTAGCAGATAAGCCAATTCCTTTTCCTTATCGTATACACGATCAACCTGATGAAGAAAAGTTGATTCCATTTGTTGAGTTTGCAAAAAAATATGGTTATCATTTTAAAACAAGCTCGCCAGATGCAATCGCAAAATCTTTCAATGAAATGCTGGGTAAGGTTCAGGGACTTCCAGAACAAAGGGTATTGGAACAAATGGGAATAAGGACCATGGCAAAAGCAGTTTATACCACTAAAAATATTGGTCACTACGGGCTAGGATTTGAGCATTATTGTCATTTTACTTCCCCGATTAGACGATATCCGGATATTTTGGTTCATCGTGTTCTGACAACCATTCTTGAGAATAATCCTCAAGCTGATAAGAAAATGGAACAGAAATGTGTTCATTCAAGTGAAAGAGAAAGGGCTGCAATGGAGTCTGAGCGTGCAGCCAACAAGTATAAGCAAGTTGAATACATGAAACAATTCCTTGGCGATGAATTTGATGCTGTTATTTCTGGAGTTGCAAGTTTTGGGTTTTGGGCAGAAACGGTTGATCAAAAGTGTGAGGGACTTGTAAGTGCTACATCATTGCTGGATTATGATGATTTTGTATATCATGAGGCAGAATATGCATTAATAGGAAGGCGCTCAGGATGGGCATTCAGGATTGGTGATAGTGTCAGGATCAAGGTTGTTGCTGCGAATCTAGCCAAGCGTCAACTCGATTATGAATGGATTATGGATGTTGGGTTTAAAGGGTCCTCTATTTCCACTAAAAAAAATAAACGATAAGGCATCATTTGTTATCTTCGAAGCACTGATTAGTCAACATGATGTCGACACTTGAATCCCTCCAAAAATCATTTGAATCTTATTTCAATCATCGTCATTTTCCGGCGGTTCCAGCAACGCTGTATAATCCATTGGAAGAATTTATTTCAAACAGTGGCAAAAGAATTCGTCCCATTCTCTGCCTTATGGGCAATGAGTTATTTGATGAGATACACTCAGATGCTTATCATTTAGCAGCTGCGGTTGAACTGTTTCATAATTTCACATTAGTACATGATGATATCATGGATAAAGCTCCATTGCGCAGAGGTAAGCCCACTGTTCATGCAGTTCATGGAGAAGCAACGGCTTTATTGGGTGGAGATGTTATGATGGTTGTTGCATATGATTATCTTAATAAAATCGAAAATACTCATCTGAAAAAAGTTATTCAGATTTTCAATAAGACTGCAAAAGAAGTTTGTGAAGGTCAGCAATTGGATATGGATTTTGAGAAGCTTGATAAAGTTAAACTCGAAGAATATATTCATATGATTCAATTGAAAACCTCTGTTTTATTGGCTGCCAGTTTGCAGTTGGGAAGCATCATTGGAGGAGCTAGTGAACATAATCAGGGACATTTATATGAATTTGGAAGAAATCTTGGAATTGCTTTTCAAATTCAGGACGATTATTTAGATGCATTTGGTGATCCATCAAAATTTGGAAAACAGGTAGGTGGTGATATTCAATCCAATAAAAAAACATTCTTGCTCATTCATGCCCTTGAAACTGCTGCAGGTCAAGATTTGGCAGATTTACAGTCGTTGCTAAAGACCAGCTCAAGTGATAAAGTTGAAAAAGTATTATCTATTTATAAAAGATCAGGCATTGATGAATGGGCAAATCAATTAAAAGAGGCATACTTGGAAAAGGCTTATCATCATTTAGATGAAATAGCTGTTTCATCCAATCGAAAAGAGTCTCTCAGAGCATTGGCGCAATACCTAATCATTCGTGATAAATAAATATTCAAATTGAAAAGTATATTCAGAAAAAAATCATTGTCTTCTTTACAGCATGATTCATCCTTACATGAACATGAAGATACTGGTTTAAAACGTGTTTTATCAGTAAGGGACCTGACTTTGATGGGGGTTGCGGCTGTGATTGGGGGCGGAATTTTTACAACAATTGGATCGGCTGCCTATAACGGCGGGCCGGGCGTTATTTTTCTTTTTATCATCACAGCAATTACATGTGGATTTACTGCACTTTGTTACGCAGAATTTGCATCAAGAATTCCTGTTGCTGGAAGTGCATACACTTACTCATATGTTAGTTTTGGGGAAGTTATTGCCTGGATTATTGGGTGGGCTTTGATATTAGAATATGCAATTGGGAATATTGTTGTTGCAATTTCCTGGAGTGCTTACTTCAATAATATATTGCATGCAATTGGAATTGCATTGCCTGATTGGTTGACTATCGGATACCAAACTGCTCACTTACAATATCAATCGGCAATTGAAGCTGGCAATGATACTTCAAAGTTGATTTATACCAATGCTCCCAGTTTTATGGGACTTCATTTTATTATCAACTTACCCGCTTTTATTATTGTTGCATTGATTACCTGGCTGGCATATGTTGGTATCAGAGAAAGCAAGAAGACAGCCAATGCAATGGTGATACTTAAAATTGTGGTATTGGTCTTTATTGCGTTGATTGGATTTTGGTACATTTTCTCACACAATTCGCTTAGCAATTGGAAACCTTTTTTACCCAATGGAATGAGTGGTGTACTGAAAGGGGTGTCTGCAGTTTTCTTTGCATACATAGGCTTTGATGCTATATCAACTACTGCTGAGGAATGCTCTAATCCACAGCGAGACTTGCCACGTGGGATGATTTATTCCTTGATTTTATGTACTATAATCTATATCGTTACAGCTCTGGTAATAACAGGACTCGTTAATTATTCTGAATTTCAATACGTAACGGATCCTTTGGCATTTGTATTTGAAAAAATTCAAATGGGCAAAATTGGTTTTATTATTTCAGTAAGCGCTGTTGTTGCAGCTTCAAGTGTTTTGCTTGTTTTTCAAATTGGACAACCTAGGATTTGGATGGTGATGAGTAGAGATGGACTCTTGCCAAAATCATTTGGGAAAATTGATAAAAAATATAAAACGCCAGGTTTTTCTACGATTATAACAGGACTTTTTGTTGGTGGATTTGTCTTGTTTATTGATGATAAGCTGATGACTGATTTAACCAGTATAGGTACATTATTTGCGTTTGCATTGGTTAGCGGAGGAGTCCTTGTACTTCCACGTGTTCAAAAACAAAAAGGAAAATTTTCACTGCCGTATATAAATGCTAAATGGATATTTCCTTTGTTTTATTTGCTATTTATTTATTTCTTCAATGATCGCATCCAATATGCAGTGACACATCTTTCGGCAGAAGGTTATCAAGAAATTTTGTTTTTAATATTTGTAATTCTCGCTGCAGTATTGGCAATTTTCACTTTCTTAAAAAATTATTCGTTGATTCCTATACTTGGAGTAAGCTGCTGTATGTACCTGATGGTTGAGATTCCTGCAAACAGTTGGATTGTCTTTTTTGGATGGATGTTAATCGGGCTTTTAATTTATTTCTTCTACGGAAGGAAAAAGAGTAAGTTGAGACATTCATGAAATTTCAAGAAGGAGATAAAGTAATTGTGGTTGCAACCGGAGAGAAGGGTGTTATCGTTGAATGGATAAACAAGACGATGTTGACAATTGACGTAGGAGGTGTTCAATTCCCTGTTTATGCTGATCAAATTGACTTTCCTTATTTTGACGAATTTTCCAAGAAAAAAAACAATTCCACTAAAAAATCTACAACAAGCGATATTCCTCGTCAGGAAAAAAAGTTGGTGAAGCATATCCCAAGAGATGGGGTGCACATTGCTTTTTTTCCAATACTGGACAAAGATGAGTTTGATGATGATCTTTTCTCACATTATCGTGTATTTATTTTGAATCATACTGATGATTCGATTATACTTCATTTTAGCGTAAAGTACAATGATCAAAAAGAGCATGATACCAAACATCTTCTTAATGCACTTGACGACCTTTATTTATTTGATTTGCCATTTGATCGTTTGAATGATCACCCAAAGTTTATTTTTGACTTTTCACTTGAAAAAGCATCAAAGGATAAGGCCAGTCGATATGTAGTTGAATTCAAGCCAAAATCGAAGCAGTTTTTGTTACTCTCCGAGAAAACTTTAAAAGATCATAATGCATCTTTTAAATTCCTGTTGATGGATAAATATCCAGGTAAAGAGGCTGAGGTGAAATTAGAGGCTGATGAGAACAGTCAACAATTTGATAATGATAAGGGTGAAATCGATTTATCCATCCTTCAAAAAGCAGGATTTAAGGTGAATAAAAAGAACTAGCGGCTTTCTTCATTTATGAAGGATTTATATTTCATAACTTTGCATTTGCTGTAAAAGCTATCGCGTTTCTTTGAAGCGAGGAAAGTCCGGACAGCAAAGAGCATCGCACCGGTGAATAGCCGGGTCTCAATTTATTGAGAACAGAAAGTGCCACAGAAAATAACCGTCCGCTTAGGCGGATAAGGGTGAAAACGGGAGGTAAGAGCTCCCGGCGGTTTACAGTAATGTAGATCGAGGGTAAACCTTGCGTGCTGAAATGTCACATAGGTCTTGGTAATGAAAGTTGGAGGGTGACTCGCCCTCTTCGAAAGAGCCAAGATGGGTAGACAGCTTGATTCTCTAGGGTAACCTGGTGAACAGATAAATGATAGCATTAACAGAATCCGGCTTATTAAAACAGCAAAAGGCCTTCAATAATGAAGGCCTTTTTTACTAATCAGAGCTTTTATAGGGTAGTTATTTGTATTCAGAATAGAAATTATTATTTATCTCATTATCAGCATTTAGTGTAAGTAAACTAAAGTTATTGTTTATGTTATAGGCATAAAACTCAGCAGTAATTTGATGATCTGTAGCTACATCATTTGAATAATTCTTAGCTATGGTGAATTGGCCATAAAAAAGTTGATTGATGTTCTGATCAACCTCAAAATTATCTGGTATTGAAATCTTTAAATTATTCAAATTTTTGATTTCAATTGACATATTTCTATTCATTTCCCTATCAGCCCTATATACTGCCCTATGACTTGGGAGTGAAATTTTAATATTTCTAAACTCATCATTGATATCTGATGTTGTATTATATACTGAGATATTGCTGTCAATCTTTAGTGCATTGCTGTCAAGTCCGAAAGATTGGGTTCCAACAGTGGTTAATAGCATTCCAGCAATAAATAATGTTGTCCTTAGTGTTTTGAATATAAAGTTGGACATTTTTTCTAGGGTTAGATTTTTCAAGTTAGCCTCTTGATTTGAATTTTTCATATAAAACAGTTTTAATATATCTCACAAGCAAGTAACCGTTTTATGATTGGATGTCTCTGCAGAAATAAACTTTGCTAAGACTTCGTTAATTACAACGTGTAATTATTACACAAATGTACAACAATTAAACTAGAAAGAGGCATTAAAATCTTAAAAAAATTAAAAAATATTCAAAAATACATTTAAAAATTAGGGGTAAATCGAATATATATTTAATTACAGTCTATATTTTATAAAATATCTAAAATACTCACTTAAAATTAGATAGGCAATAAAATTCTATTCAAATATTTTTAAATATTTGAAAATCAGACGTTTGTAAGGTGATTAAATTAGATCAAGTGCTTTTGTAAACGTGGTTACAACTGGAACAACCATTAATGATACCAAAGCAGGAAGGAAAAAATATACAGCAACTGTAAGTGCAAGAGAAAGGAAGAAAAGCATCCAGAACATATTTTTTTGGCTCTTGGTCATATCACTTTTATTTATAGGCAAATGTAAAACAAGATTTACGGATCGAAAAATTCAATTGCGGACTATTTATTTATAATGTGTAATGTTTACACTTTATTGAAATTACGTAACTTGTCGCCCTTGAATTTTATTTAATATGTTGCTTAGCCTTTATCTGCGATTTTCAACTAAGCCTGGCCAAAATCTTAAGATTTCTGGTAATCTTCCACAATTGGGTGGTGGAGTTATATCAAATGCTGTTGAAATGCAATACCATGATCAGCAGCATTGGAAAATTGATATACAATTTTCCAAATCAGAAATCAAAAAGTATCCTCGATTTAACTACACATATATTTATACTGATCATCACGGCAATTATCTGGAGGATTGGGGTGAGCAACGATTTATTGATTTATCAGCTTTAAATGATGATACTATCATTTTAGATACTTGGATTGACATGGGAGCAATACAGAATAACTTCTACACTGCTCCATTTAAAAATATTTTCATTCCCAAAAGAAAGAAACTCATAAAAAGTCAAAAGAAAAAATCTTTTCAGCTAAAAGTCCTCGCTCCATTATTGTCGCCTAGTGAATCTTTGATAGTTGTTGGTAACAATGATTTTTTTGGAAATTGGGAAACCCGCAAAGGTGTAAAAATGAATTTTGATGGTCATTCATGGGTTGCAGAAATTGATCAAAATAAAATAGCTACTAAACTTGAGTATAAGTATTGTATTGTTGATGAAAAAGGAGCGCTTGTAAAATATGAAAATGGTACAAATCGAATATTAATTCACCCTATTGATGATATTCATTTTCAAGTGCAAGATGGCTATGTGCGTTTTGATGAACGTTTTAGAGGAACTGGTATTGCCATTCCAGTTTTTAGTTTACGTACAAAGAAAAGCTACGGAGTAGGGGAGTTTAATGATATCAAAACATTGGTGGATTGGGCCTCAGAAGTTTCAATCAAAATGATTCAATTGCTTCCTGTAAATGACACTACATCTACGCATACAATAGCTGATTCCTATCCATACGCTGCAATTTCTGCATTTGCTTTACATCCGCTTTACATTTCTTTAGATACTGTCGCTGGTACAAAATATAAGAAATTGATTCAGCCATTTTTAAAAGAAAAAAATATTTTAAACGAATCTGAAGGCGTTTGTTATGACAGTGTAATGAAAAACAAACTTCAGGCACTTGAAGTAATTTTTAATGCACAGGAAAAAGATCTTTTTGATGATGATCAATTTGTAGCATTTTATCAAGAGAATAAAAAATGGCTTCTGCCATATGCTGTCTTCTCTTATCTAAGAGACAAGTATAAATCATCTGATGTAAATAATTGGGAAGAGTATAAGGTATATAATGAGACTTTGATTGAAAAGATTTCATCAAAAAAGTCCGCTCATTATAAGTCAATTGTGTTTCATTATTTTGTTCAATATCATCTGCATTTGCAATTAAAAAATGCACATGAATACGCAAACAAAAAGGGAATTATTTTAAAGGGAGATATTGCCATCGGTGTAAACCGAAATGGAGTTGATACATGGATAGATCCTACACTTTATCACCTTGATATGCAGGCTGGAGCACCACCAGATGATTTTGCTGTAAAGGGGCAAAACTGGGGTTTCCCCACATACAATTGGGAAGTAATGCAAAAAAATCAATATGCTTGGTGGAAGCAGAGATTTTCCCAAATGTCAAACTATTTTGATGCATTCAGAATCGATCATATTCTTGGCTTTTTCAGGATTTGGTCAATTCCAGTTGATGCAGTTGAGGGGATAATGGGCAAATTTGTTCCCGCAATTCCAGTTTCTCGCGCTGAGTTTGATAAAAAAGGTATTCAATTGTCTGATGAGCGTTTCTGTAACCCATTTATCACTGATGAGATATTATGGGAGATATCAGCTGGGAATGAATCAGCAGTGAAGCGATTTCTTTTGCACATGTCAGACGGCACCTATCAGTTTAAAAAAGAATTTAATTCGCAGAAAAAAATTGATCACTATTTTAAGTCTATAGAGCTAACTGATGAGGTAAAAGAACTGAAACAAATTTTATTTAATCTTCATAGTAATATCATTCTTCACAAAGATGATGAAGAGAAAGATGGATATCATTTCAGGTTTAACATTCAAAATACCCTTTCATTCAAGCATTTTTCTCAAAGCGAAAAAGATTCATTAATGGATCTTTACAATGATTATTTCTTTCATCGACAAGAACAGATATGGAAGAATGAGGCATTGGAGAAGCTGCCCTCACTCAAAAGAAGCACAGATATGCTGATTTGTGGAGAGGATTTAGGAATGGTTCCTAAAACAGTTCCTGAAGTAATGTCTCATCTTGGATTTTTATGTATGGA
>JAFMEZ010000004.1 GCA_017856455.1 Parafilimonas sp. | reverse complement strand
TTCTTCACTTCCTTACTCCAAGTGTCTTTCAATGTAACTGTTCTGTTGAAGACAAGTTTATCTTTTGTTGTGTATTTGCTGTCTAGCGTGAAATAACCTTTTCTAATAAACTGAAAATGTTCACCCAATATAGCGTCCTTCAATGATGCTTCAATCTTTGCATTGGGTATGATTTCTAAACTGTTTGGATTAATATAAGTTTTGAAATCTCCTTCTTCTGAGGAAGGATCTTCAACCTTAAAAAGCCTATCATATAATCTCACTTCTGCATCTAATGCATGTGTTGAATCAATCCAATGGATGGTTCCCTTAACATTGATCCCAGAAGTATCCTGTCCGCTTTTACTTTCAGGAATATATTCACAATGTACTTCAGTTACTTTACCATTTGAATCTTTTTTGAAGTCCTTGCATTCAACAATATAGGCTGACTTTAATCTAACTTTCATGCCAGGCGCTAAGCGAAACCATTTTTTTGCAGGCTCCTCCATGAAGTCTTCAGCTTCAATCAAAAGTTCTCTTGAAAAATGTAAATCCCTGTATCCTCCATTGTCTTCAAGCTCAGGATTGTTTTCGCTTTTAAGTATTTCAGATTGTCCTTCTGGATAGTTGGTAATGATCAATTTAATAGGATCCAATACTACCATTCTTCTTAAAGCAGACTTATTTAAATCTTCCCTCACAAAAAATTCAAGTAATCCAACATCGATGACGTTCTCTCTTCTTTGTACACCTATTCTTTCACAAAAGTTTCTAACCGCTGCAGGAGTGAATCCTCTTCTTCTGATGCCTGATAGTGTTGGCATACGTGGATCATCCCATCCATCCACATAATTTTCCTGTACAAGTTGAAGCAATTTTCTTTTGCTCATGACGGTGTACGTGAGATTCAATCGAGCAAATTCAAATTGTCTGGAAGGATGAATGTTCAATTGTTCAATGTACCAATTGTAGAGGGGGCGGTGGACTTCAAATTCAAGTGTACATATTGAATGTGAAATATTTTCAATAGAGTCAGATTGTCCATGTGCAAAATCATACATCGGATAGATACACCATTTGTTGCCAGTTCTATGATGTGCTGCATGTTTAATGCGATACATGATAGGGTCACGCATATGCATGTTAGGAGATGAAAGATCAATTTTTGCCCTTAAAACTTTTTCACCATCTTTAAATTTTCCCTCTTTCATCGCTTGAAAGAGTTGCAGATTTTCTTCTATACCTCTATTTCTAAATGGACTTTCTTTCCCTGGTTCAGTTGGTGTTCCTTTGGTGGCTGCTATTTCTTCTGCACTTAAGTCATCCACATAAGCCAATCCCTTTTCAATCAATTTTAATGCATAATCATATAGTTGATCGAAGTAGTCTGATGCGTAATGCTCTTCTTCCCAATTAAAGCCAAGCCATTTGATATCTTCTTTGATGGAATCTACATATTCAGTATCCTCAGTGACTGGATTCGTATCATCAAAACGAAGATTTGTTTTTCCATTGTATTTGTCACCTAATCCAAAGTTTAAGCAAATGCTCTTTGCATGTCCCAAATGTAAATAACCATTAGGCTCAGGAGGAAAACGAGTATGAACAGTTTTTGTTTTGCCAGATGCTAAATCTGATTCAATAATTTCCTCTAAAAAATTAAGTGATTTCTCTTCGCTCATTGCTAAAATTGGTTTGCAAATTTACTGAAAACACTGCAAACATTTGATTTTAAGCTAATTCAACAGTCATCAATGATTTCTCAATGATTTTCACAGCTTCATTGATTTGTTGCTCATTGATTACCAAAGGTGGGGTCAGCCTGATTTTATCGCCATGTGTTGGCTTTGCAAGCAAGCCGTTCTGCATAAATTGCTCACATATTTTCCATGCAGCATGTGGATCAGGATGATTGATTTCGATTGCATTCATCAATCCTTTTCCTCTGATTTCTTTTAATAATTTTGATTGTATGGTTTTGAGTTTTTCTCTGAACAATGATCCCATTATCTCAGCATTTGCCGATAAATTTTCTTCAACCAATACTTTTAAAGATGCTGTTGCAACCACACATGCAAGTGGGTTTCCGCCAAATGTAGATCCGTGCTCTCCTGGTTTGATGGTCAGCATTACATCATCACTTGATAAAACAGCACTTATGGGCATAGTTCCACCACTTAGAGCTTTACCCAATAATAAAATGTCTGGTTTGACATTTTCATGATCACATGCAAGCATTTTTCCGGTTCTACATAATCCTGTTTGAATTTCATCTGCAATCATTAATACATTTGATTCTGTACATAGTGATCTCACTTTGGATAGGTATCCATCATCCGGTAGGATGATTCCAGCTTCACCTTGTATGGGTTCTAGTAAAAATGCTGCAACATTATTGTCTTTGAGTTTTTCTTCCAAAACAGCTAAGTTATTGAATGGGATTACTTCAAAGCCCGGCATAAACGGACCAAATTTGCTGAAAGCAGATGGGTCTGTGCTAAACGAAACAATAGTGCTGGTTCTCCCATGAAAATTTTCAGCACACACAATAATTTTTGCTTTGTTTTCCTCAATTCCTTTTTTTTCATAAGCCCATCTTCTTGCCAGTTTGATGGCCGTTTCAACAGCCTCAGCACCTGCGTTCATTGGAAGTACTTTATCATATCCCAGAAGGGTAGTGATATATTTTTCATATTCTCCTAATTTGTCATTGTGAAATGCCCTTGATGTAAGTGTAAGCGTATTTACTTGTTCTATCAATGCCGAAGTAATTGAAGGATGACAATGACCCTGATTGACTGCGGAATATCCGCTTAAGAAATCATAATATTTTTTCCCTTCCACATCCCACAATTCACATCCCTTGCCTTTTGAAATGACTACAGGTAGGGGATGATAGTTGTGCGCACCATATTTTTCTTCAAGGTCGATGTAGTATGTTGAATTCATGATATGATATTGATTGATGAAACCATTACGAGGAAGTAATAGATTTAAATTTGAGAGCAGAAAAAACCTAATTGAGGTTATGAAAAATTAAACGAAGCGTATTATTGCAGGCAACCTAGTGGTTGAGTAAATCTAGGTTCATTGAGAGTACTAAAATGGACTGCCTTGCTTGCATGAGGTAAAGTTATGGGAAATCAATATATCAAACCAAGATTTGATTATTTTTTAACTGCATCAATTAATTTGATCTCTACGTTTTGATCAAATATTTTTTCAAAAACTGGTTTTTGTTTGAATATTCCAAATAATGTTGATCCAGTACCTGTCATCGATGCATAAACTGCACCCAACTGATATAATTTTTCTTTTATGGCATTTAAATCGGGATGAATTTGAAAGACTGAAGTTTCAAAATCATTGATCAGGCTGTCCCTCCATTGTTCGATCGGCAAACTTGTAATTTCTTTGCATGTAGTGATAGATGAATTTGGTTGGATTCCTTTAAAGGCATCAGCGGTTGAAATATGTAAACCAGGACTCACCAACAAGAAATAATAGTCAGACAGATTAATTCCAATTTCTTCAAGCAACTCTCCTCGTCCAGTTGCATAACAAGGTTTATTTTTAATGAAAATTGGACAATCACTTCCAAGCATCAGCGCATATTCAATCAATTTTGTTTCATCCAATCCTAAATTGAATTTAGTGTTCAATAGTCTTAACATGAATGCCCCGTCAGATGATCCTCCTCCCAGTCCAGCTCCCATGGGGATTAACTTATGCAAGTGCACTTGAATCTTTGGTATTGAGGGAAAATCATTTTTTAATAATTTGTATGCTTTGATACAAAGATTGTTTTCTTGTGATCCTTCAATCTTCTTTCCGGTAGAGACAAATGATATTTCGTTGGACGATTCTTTGACTTGAACGGCCTCAAGTATATCATGATAGGGAAGTGGATAAAAAACAGTATCTAAATTATGATAGCCATCTTGCCTTTTGGAAGTGACACGTAATCCGAGGTTGATTTTTGCATTCGGGAATACAACCATTTAAATGTTTTTTCTTGCATTGATTTCATCCCTGATTGCAATGGCTCTGATGTAATCTTCTTGTTCTAAAACATCGTTGAGAAGGTCATTCAGTTCCTCAAGCGACATCGATTTTAGATCGCTGCTGGATGAAGTAATGGATTCAGTGGATTTAACCGTTGAAGCAGTTTCTCCTTCAGTATTTTCGACTCCAGCTATATCAAATATATTTTCGTAAATGTAAATAGGGCAACCGAATCTAACTGCCAATGCAAGTGCATCAGATGTTCTAGAATCTATTTCAACAGTATCTGCTTCGCTACTGCATAGCAGTTTTGAGTAAAAAATTCCCTCCTGTAAGTCGGATATGATTACCTCATGCAATTCAACATTGAAAGCCACCATGAAATTTTTCATGAGATCATGTGTAAGGGGGCGAGTGGGTTTCATTCTCTCAAGTGCAACAGCAATTGCTTGTGCTTCGAAACCGCCAATCACAATTGGCAATCTTCTTAATCCGTTTACCTCACCCAGAACAACTGCATAGGAATTTGTTTGTGTGATCGAGTGGGAAAGGGCAACAATCTCCAATTCAATTTTCTTCATACTAGGCTCTAAATTACGTCAATTTTAGCCTAGATTTTTAACCGCTTCAATGATCTTTGGCATCACTTGAAATGCATCCCCCACAATGCCATAATCAGCCGCTTTGAAAAATGGTGCTTCCGGATCATTGTTGATGACCACAATGGTTTTGCTTCGGTTAACACCTGCAAGGTGTTGGATAGCCCCTGAGATACCTACCGCTATGTATAAGTTTGGTGATATTGCAACGCCTGTTTGTCCAACATGCTCATGATGTGGACGCCAATTTGAATCTGCCACAGGTCTGCTGCAGGCAGTTGCTGCGCCTAGCAGTTTTGCCAATTCTTCTATCATACCCCAATTTTCCGGACCCTTCAATCCTCTTCCGCCACTGATAACTTTATCAGCGTCGGCCAATGAAATATTTCCCTCATTTTTCTTGGTCTCAATTACTGTGATATTACTTGGTGTTATTTCAATATTCGACTCGATAACTTCTGCATTGCCTCTGGTTTTGTTTATTTCAAATGCATTTGCATTGAGGGTGATAATTTTAGTTGGAGTAGTAATTTTCACATCTGCAAATGCTTTTCCAGAGAATACAGATCTTCTGACTGAAAACCCGTTTGATATTTCTGGAAGTTTTACTGCTCCAGTAACTAATCCGGCTTTTAACTTAACTGATAGTCTTGGGGCGACAGATTTTCCAAACAGCGAATTGCTGAAAATAATCATTTGTGCTTTTTCTTGATCACAAATACTGTTTAATAAAATAGAGGCGGATCTGCTATCTGAAAATATTGATCCAATCGTTTGTTGATGAATTACTTTTTTGACTCCATATTCACCCAGTGAGGATAATACGTCATCAGAAGGTCCAAGCACAATGGCTATCGCATCTACATTCAATAATTTTGATACAGCTACACCATATGAAATGGATTCTAGTGATTGTTTCTTTATTTTTTTATCTGATTGCTCAGTAATTATTAATACAGACATAGGTATAGGTTTAAATTGCTTTTGCCTCTTCTCTTAATAGTTTAACCAATAGTTCAGGTGTATCAGCTGGGATCAGCTTTACACCAGCTTTTGCAGGAGGTAAATCAAAATTATTTATTGAAGTATGTGTCTCATTTGCACTAGCAGCCAATACTTTTAATGGCTTTGTTCGAGCGGCCATGATGCCTCTCATATTGGGTATTCTAGCTTCTGCCATTCCCTTTTGACAAGAGATCACTATTGGAAATGGAGCACTCAGTCTTTCTTCACCACCTTCTATCTCACGAGATACAATTGCATTTCCATTTTCTATATCAAGTTTTGTTGCTAAACTGATATAATTACAGTCAAGCATTTCTGCAACCATACCGCCAATAGCTGAACCATTGTGATCAATGGTCTCCTTGCCTGTCAAAATCATATCGTATCCATCTTTTGCAACATTTGCAATTTGTTCTGAAATATGATATGCATCATCAATACCTGAATCAACCCTGATTGCCTCATCTCCTCCAAGTGCTAGCGCTTTACGAATAATGGCTTCATTTTCGTTTGTTCCAATATTGATAAGATGAATAATCGTAGATGCATCCTTCTCCTTTAATTCTATTGCTCTTACCAGTGCATACCATTCATCATATGGGTTGATGATCCATTGAACTCCTTCGGGATTAAATTTTGTATTTTGTTCAATGAATGAAATTTTTGCAGTGGTATCAGGCGTTCTACTAATGCAAACAAGTATCTTCATAATCTTATTGTTAGTAAAATAGTTGTCATGACAACTATTTTACTATAAAGGTAACGCCTGTGATGGTATTTTTGTACGATTTATAAATGAAATTTTAATGAATAGAATCGAAAAACTGAAAGAAATCATTTTTAACTATCCCACTGATTGTTTCAGTCGCCATGCACTCGCAATGGAGTATATTAAGTCGGGCGATATTTTACAGGCTATTCATGAAATGGAAGAATTATTATTGATTGATGAAAATCATGTCGGTACATATTACCATTTGGCAAAGGCGTATGAAAAGATTGAAAAATATACCAATGCTTTAGAATTACTTGAAAAAGGAATTAAAATCGCTGCTTCAACATCTGCCCTAAATGATTTTAGGGAACTGAATGGCGCATTGGATCAATTAAGGAATGAAATGGATTTAGATTGAATAAGGTTTTACATATAACCCAGCTATCGGATCGATTTAAGTATACCATTGAAAAAAATAATTTGTTTTCAAAGCAACACCATTTGTTGGTTGCTTGTAGCGGTGGATTGGATTCTTTAGTATTAGTAAACTTGTTAAAGTCGCTCGATTACACCTTCAGTATACTGCATTGCAATTTTCAATTAAGGGGCCAAGAAAGTTTGAGAGATGAAGAGTTCGTAAGATCACTTGCTCATGGAATGGGAGTTCAGTTTCAGTTTATAAGGTTTGATACAGCTGAAACAATGAAACTATGGGGAAAAGGGGTTCAGGAAACTGCAAGAATACTAAGGTATAATTGGTTCGAAGAGCAAATAGAGGTATTTCGGAAAAATGGTGATCATCCACTTTTATTGACTGCACATCATCAAGATGATCAAATAGAAACCGTAGCATTTAATTTTTTTAGAGGCACTGGTATTCATGGGTTAACTGGGATGAAATTCAAAGAAGGCGATATCGTAAGGCCTCTTTTGTTTGCATTAAGAGCGGACATTGAGCATTACGCGATTCAACATCAGTTAACATGGGTAGAGGATAGCTCAAATAAAGAAACAAAATATGCAAGGAATCAGTTCAGGCATGAAGTTTTTCCGGCCCTTGAGAAAGTGCTTCCTCAATTTAAGCAGAATCTCATTGAGAATGTCAAGCGTTTTAACGAGGTTGAAAATCTATATCATCAGCAGATTGAATTGATCAAAAAAAAGATGCTTGAAAAGAATGGCGATGCATATGCAATTCCTATTAATAAATTAATGGCTGCTGAACCATTGGACACAATTGTTTATGAAATATTTACTGACTTTGGATTTGCTGCTTCACAAGTTGAAGAGATTAAAAAAATGTTTACAGCAGACTCAGGCAGTTATATTCAATCGTCTTCTCATCGCGTATTGAAAAATAGAAACTGGTTATTGATTGATCAGTTACAAGAAATTCCATCGAATATTTATATTATTGAAAATGCAGAAAGTGAAATTTCTATTGATAAGTTTAAAATTCAAGTTTCTTTAAAATCCAATACCTCGCCAATTCCTTCAAACCAAGATGAAGCCTGGTTGGATGCCGACAAGATCAGGTTTCCTTTGATCGTTAGACCTTGGAAGCAGGGGGATTATTTTTATCCACTAGGGATGAATAAAAAGAAAAAAATTTCAAAATTTCTGATCGATCAAAAATTATCAAAATTTGAAAAAGAAGATCAATATATTATTGAGTCAGATAAAAAAATCATCTGGGTGATTGGTCGAAGAATTGATGAGCGATTTAAAGTATCCTCAAAAACAATGAAGACAATTCGTATTAAGATAAAATAGTTATCCGATTACACTTTTGATAAAATATTCCAACAGATCTATTTTGGCAAAAAACTTGGCACATATATAGGTGAATAGAATGCCATAAATACTTCCCCAAAAATGTGCATTATGTCCGATGTTTCCAGTGCCTTTCTTTGCCAATGCAGCAGAAAGAATCAGAAATCCAATTCCAAAAATATAGCCAGGTATCGGGTATGGGATAAAAAAGAATTGTATAGGCATTTTGGGTTGAATGGTAATGGCAGAAAATACAACAGCTGAAACAGCACCTGATGCACCAAGTGATCTGTAAAAACTTTGGTTTTGATATTTAAAATAATCTGGTATTACTGCTACAATGATCGCGGTTGTATACATGATTGCAAAAAGTGCTCTTGAAAGATTACCAAACAATGCAATGAAAAGATAATTCTCAAGGGCAATGCCAAATGAATAAAAAGAAACCATGTTAAAAATCAAATGCATCGCATCTGCATGCAAAGCACCATGTGTAATAAATCTGTAAATCTGCCCTTGTCTTTTAATGGCAAAAGGCCAAAATAAGAGGTCCTCTCTTACTGAATGCCTTGAAAAAGCAATAAAAGAAGTAACTGATGTTATGGCGATGATCAAAAAAGTAATACTCATTATTTGTGATGGTATTTTTCATTTTTAATGATGGTGAATGCACGGTAAACTTGTTCCGATAGTATCAATCTTACCAATTGATGTGGGAAAGTTAGTGGTGAAAGAGACCATTTAAAGTCGGCTCTTTTTAAAACCGCTTCATCCAGTCCGAATGCTCCTCCAATCAAGAAAACCAATTTTTTACATCCCATATTGGTTTTCTTGGTAATAAAATTTGCCAGTCCAATTGAATCCAATTCCTTTCCATATTCGTCTAAAGCAACCAAAGTGGTATCTCTATCCAACCATTCCAGGATCATTTTGCCTTCTAGTCGTTTGAGGTCGTTCTCACTGAGCATGCCTGCATTCTTTGGAACAGGGATGATTTGCCATTGCAATGGACAATACTTGCTGATGCGTTTTGAATATTCTTCAATCGCAGATTTGATGTTTGCATCATGTTGTTTGCCAATACTCCAAAATTCAATCTTCATGATATACGCAAAGAAAACGAACATTTTTTGTAATTTGATTGATCAAATCTTTTGCAATGAAAAAATTGATACTTCTTTTTTTGATTCAAGTAGTAGTATTTCATTCCAATGCTCAAATCAAAAAGGCTCCGAACAGGACTGAAGGCGAAGGACCATGGACACAATTGATTTTGAGGGGCGCAACATTAATCAATGGAACAGGTGCTCCACCCAATGGGCCAGTTGATATCGTTATTGAAAATAATAGAATCGTATCTATAAAAAATGTTGGTTATCCCGGACTGGCCATCAAGCAAACCTCAAGACCGGTGCTAAAATCTGGAGGAAAAGAGATTGATTGCAATGGGATGTACATCTTGCCAGGATTCATTGATATGCATGGGCATATTGGAGGTACTGAACAAGGAACACCTGCAGAATATGTTTTCAAATTATGGATGGCCCATGGAATTACCACCATTAGGGATCCATCATGTGGAAATGGATTGGATTGGGTATTGGATCAAAAACAGAAAAGTTTATCAAATACGATTACTGCTCCTCGATTGTTTGCGTATACCGCATTTGGTATGGGTGCTAAAGGGGGTATTTCAACTCCTGAACAAGCCATTGAATGGGTAAGGGAGAATGCAAAGAAAGGTGCTGACGGAATTAAATTTTTTGGAGCTGCGCCCGCAATCATGGATGCAGCACTTCGTGAAAACAAGAAAATTGGTTTGCGGTCTTGTTGTCACCATGCTCAAATGGATGTAGCAAGGTGGAATGTTGTTAACTCAGCTGAAGCAGGACTCACATCCATGGAACATTGGTACGGTTTGCCAGAAGCTTTGTTGGAGAAAAATACGATTCAAGAATATCCGCTTACTTATAATTATGCAAATGAACAGCATCGTTTTGAAGAAGCTGGAAAATTATGGAAACAAGCAGCAAAGCAAGGTTCAGAAAAATGGAACAGTGTAATGAAAAAGTTACTCGATCTTGATTTTACACTCGATCCAACTTTCAATATTTACGATGCTACAAGAGATTTACATAAAACAAGAAGATTGGAATGGCATGATGAATATACACTGCCATCTCTTTGGAAATTTTATGAACCCAATCGCCAGTCACATGGTTCCTTCTGGTTTAATTGGGGAACTGAACAGGAAGTTGCCTGGAAAGAGAATTATAGAATTTGGATGAGTTTCATCAACGAATACAAAAATAAAGGTGGAAGGGTAACTGCAGGATCTGATAATGGATTTATTTATCAGACCTATGGATTCGGATATATAAGAGAGCTTGAAATGCTCAGAGAGGCTGGATTTCATCCTTTGGAAGTCATTCGCTCTGCTACACTTTATGGCGCACAGGCTTTAGGTGTTGAAAAGGATTTGGGTTCAGTTGAAGTGGGTAAGTTGGCCGACCTGGTAGTTGTTGATGCAAACCCGCTTGAAAACCTTCAATACCTATATGGTACTGGAGCAGTTTACTTGAATGAAAACAATGAAGTGGTAAGAAAGGGAGGAGTAAAATACACGATTAAAGATGGTATTGTATATGATGCAAAACAATTGCTTTCTGATGTGAAAAAAATTGTTGATGATGCAAAAAAAGGAAATCTAAATATTAAACAACCTGGCGTTAAATAAAATTAACTCATGAAAAAATTACTTTTTATTTTACTGGTACTGCCGATCTCAATCTGTGCACAACAACTTCCTTCCATAGCAGAAAAAACAAAGGGATTGCTGAAGCAGGATGGATTTCTTCCATTTTACAAAGATGAGGCCAATGGGAAAATATGGTTGGAAATTAATAAGTTAAATGTTGAGTTGCTATACGTGATCTCTTTGCCAGCTGGACTCGGTTCTAATGATATAGGATTAGACAGAGGACTCCTTGGTGGAGGAAGAATTGTGAAGTTTGTGCGCGTAGGCAAGAAAATTTTAATGATTGAGCCTAATTATGGATATAGGGCGATATCAACATCAGAACGTGAAAGGGCAGCAGTAGAACAATCATTTGCACAATCAACTTTATGGGGGTTCACTGCTGAAGCAGAACAGGGTAGTGCTGTATTGGTTGATGCAACTGAGTTTTTAACGAGAGATGCTATGCAAGCTGCAAACAGAATCAGGTTAATGAAACAGGGAAACTATGTATTAGACAGAAATCGATCAGCATTATATTTTCCTGTTTGCAAAAATTTTCCACTGAATACAGAGATGGAGGCAACGATTACATTGGTCAATACCGATGGTATTGCTGGAAACTTTGTGCAGCCAGTTGCCCCGTCAACAGAAGCGTTAACAATGCGTATGCATCATTCTTTTGTTCAACTTCCTGATAATAATTATCAGCCAAGAATCTTTGATGCAAGATCAAGCTTCAATAATATTTCATTTTTTAATTACAGTACTCCTGTTTCTGAACCCATCGAGAAATTTTATACTGTTCGACATAGACTTGAAAAGAAGAATCCAAATGCAGCCATCAGTGAGCCTGTTAAGCCCATTGTATATTATCTCGATAATGGTACACCAGAGCCAATCAGATCTGCTTTGCTGAAAGGGGCCTCCTGGTGGAATCAGGCTTTTGAAGCAGCTGGCTATAAAGACGCATTTATTGTAAAAGTTTTACCCGACACATGTGATCCAATGGACATCAGGTATAATATGATCAATTGGGTGCATCGATCTACACGTGGCTGGAGTTATGGTGCAAGTGTTGTTGATCCAAGGACTGGTGAGATTATAAAGGGACAAGTATCTCTTGGATCTTTGAGGGTTAGGCAAGATTATATGATTGCTCAGGGTTTATTATCACCTTTCAAAACAGAGCAGCTCTCTGAAGATCAGATGCTAAAAATGTCGCTTGAACGCTTGGAGCAATTGAGTGCACATGAAGTTGGACATACACTTGGACTCATGCATAATTATGCAGCGAGTACGGTAAGCAGATCAAGTGTTATGGATTATCCCCATCCTGTCATTACCATGAATAATAATGGTGATATTGATTTGAGTGATGCATATGATCATAAAATTGGCGACTGGGATAAAGTTGCCATCACCTGGGGGTATTCAGATTTAAGAAATCAGAACGAAACTCCTGCATTAAATAAAATTCTTTCTGATGCTTACGCAAAAGGGTTGAGGTATATCAGTGATAGAGATGCAAGAGCAGCAGGGGGATTACATCCGAATGCACATTTATGGGATAATGGAAATGATATTATGACCGAGTATGAAAATGTTACTAAAGTAAGAGCAAAAGCTTTATCACAATTTGGCTCTAACAGCATACGCAAAGGAGCTCCGATGGCATTTTTGGAAGATGTATTGGTGCCAGTATATTTCTATCATCGTTATCAGGTAGAAGCAGTGAGTAAATTAATTGGTGGTATGAATTACAGCTATGCTTTGAAAGGTGATGGACAAATTGTGACTGCTCCATTATCGAAAGATATTCAACAAAAAGCAATGCAATTAATGGTGAAAAGTATTGATCCTGCGTTTTTAGAATTGCCTTCGCAAATTGCTGATCTGATACCTCCTCGTCCAGCTGGATATGATTTTAACAGAGAGCTGTTTAAGAAAAAAACAGGATTAGCTTTTGATCAACTTTCTCCTGCTGAGGCAGCTACTGATCTTGTTTTTTCATTCCTGTTTCATCCTGAAAGAATCAATCGATTGTATCAGCATCAGCTGAATGCTGGTTATGGTTTAACAGAAATGCTGAGCGCGATTATAAATGCAACATTTAAGTCGCAACGAAAGTCAGGCATGCAGGGAGCAATTCAATTGCAAAACGAACAAATGCTGATGACATATTTATTGTCTTCCAGTGTAAGCAATGAATTATCCTATCCAGTTAGGTCTGCAATTGGCGCTTCTCTGCAATCACTCAAAAAATACTTAGAAGGACAGAAGAAAATTTCTGCAGATCAACAATATGTTTCTCACGTTGAGCATTTGCTCAATAGATCTAAAGAGCCTGAAAAGGCCAGTCCTGCTGTTTATGCCGATGCTCCTCCAGGCGCACCGATAGGTTGTGAGGAGTTATACTAGGTCTTTCGTGAGTGAAATAAATTTTTCGTGTAATGCTAATACCTGTGGTATTAGCATTTTTTGTTCATCATTTACAATGATTTCGTCACAAAGCTTGTATTTGATTTCATCTTCAATTTGGTGTTGCATTCTTTCGTAAACCTGATCTTGTGTAATTCCATCTCTTTTCATTACGCGTTGAATTCTCATGGCATGAGGGGCATATACTCCAATAACTTTATCAAATTCACTATGTATACCTGATTCAAAAATGAGTGCTGCTTCTTTAATGGCATAGGGGGATGTTTGCTTTAGCATCCAATTTTTCCCATCTTCAATTGTATATGGATGAACACATGCATTTAGTCTTTGCAATAGATCTTTATTGTTAAAAGCAGCTTGAGCTATCAGGCTTCTATTGAGTTTTTCGTTTACATAGGCATCAGCGCCGAAAATTGATTTGATTTCTTCAATCAATATCGGATGACGTTCCATTAATCTTTTTGCTTCAATGTCTGCATAGTATACTGGAATACCTATTGCTTCAAATATTTTGGCAACAGTAGTTTTACCCGTTCCAATTCCTCCTGTTAGTCCAATTTTAAGCATATTCAAAAGTAAATAAAAAAGCCTGGAACAATGTCCAGGCTATTCAAACTTAACTTGCTTGATTATTTTGCTGCTGCAGTTTTGTTGAGTTGTTCACTCCATTCAAGACTGATGGCAGATTTTTCGATTTTCATGAAAGATCCTGGACTCACTTCAATTTGAATAGTTGAGTCATCGTTGACCTTATTAACGATTCCATGGATACCAGCAATGGTAACAATTTTGTCGCCCTTCTGAAGTTCTTCTTGAAATTTCTTTGCTTTTTTAGCTTTTTGAGCCTGAGGACGGATCATAAAAAAATAAAATACCACGATCATTCCACCCAATAACACAAGTTGCATAATGCCAGCATTTGGGGAGGCTTGTAATAAAATTGTATTCATCATATTTTTTGTTTGAAAAACTTTTACAAATGTAAATAATTAGGATTGTTTTTTGAACTCAACTTTTTTGATGGATCCGGCCGCTTGTAAATCTTTATGAATACCATCTAAAATACCATTTACGAATTGCCCACTTTGCTGAGTGCTATAACTCTTCGCCAGATCAATATATTCGTTGATGGTTACTTTGGTAGGAATGGTTTCAAAGTAAAGAAATTCGCAAATTCCCATTCTCAAAAGTATCATATCAAGTGCTGCAATTCTATCAGGGTCCCAGTTTTTTAATTTGGGTTTAATCATTTCAAGAGTGAAATCTTTCTTCTCAATGGTAGTCTTGAGTAATGATTTTGCATAATTCGTTTTCTCAGGACCAATAATATCATTGAATTCGAATGAAGCTGGTTTGCTTAAATAATTGAGCACCATTTGATAAATCATTTCAGCATCATCATCCCATTGTAAGAAATGTTCCTCTAAATAATCAATTACTTCATCATTTGCCATCATGAGATCAGTAAAAATAAATGCCATGATTTCTTTCTCGGATTTTTTATCTCTAGATTCTTCATGGATGTATGACTTGTAGATTTCAGTATCTACCATTGATAGATATATCTTTCTAACGAGTTCTGTATTTAGTTTATCTGAGAAATGTTTTTGCTTTATAATAGATTGAAAGGATGATGTTTCAATGATCTTCCATAACAATGAGTTGCCTGCAAGTTTTATTTTCACATGAAGGTCTTCGTAAGACGGTAAATGCTTTGATGCACGAAGTTTTGCATCTACTTCTGGGTATCTTGCAATTTCAGTCATGAAATAAACACAAAAGGCAAAAAGTTCAGCCGTATCATCGAGATAAGACTTTAAAAGTTTCTGAGATTGTGGTTCTGATTGAGTAGTCGACTCTGTTTCTGCTGCGTAAAGGCACTGCATCACTTTAATCCTGATATTCCTGCGACTGATCATCTAAAGAGCTTTTTTGGGAAGCGCAAAGATAGTCCATATCCTCCCCATGTCCAATTTTTCGTCATTTCTTGTGTTAAATTGGCATATTTGCCCACTAAATTTTATGCCAATTTCCCCATTTTTGCAGCCTAAATTGGTGACTTTCTGACATATTTTCAATTTTATGCCTATGGTATAGAATTCGATTATTTGGTTGTGCAAGTATATCTTGTTTAAAATTTTTTTAAAACACAAAACAAAACGCTATGGCTAAGAAGTTAAACATTACCCCTTTACATGACAGGGTAATAGTGAAACCTGCTCCGGCAGAAGAGAAAACAGCAGGTGGCATTATCATCCCAGACACTGCAAAAGAAAAACCACAAAGAGGTACAGTAGTGGCAGCAGGCCCCGGCAAAAAAGACGAGCCTATGACCGTTAAAGCTGGTGATACAGTTCTTTACGGAAAATATTCTGGAACAGAGATTTCTGTAGAAGGACATGATTATTTGATCATGAGAGAATCAGACATTCTTGCAATTGTATAATTCAAGCTTACACTTAAAAACTATAAAAATGGCTAAACAAATATTTTTCAATCTGGATGCCCGCAATAAAATGAAAAGAGGCGTTGATACGCTTGCTGATGCGGTAAAAGTAACATTGGGACCAAAAGGTCGCAACGTAGTTATTGAAAAGAAATTCGGTGCACCTGCTGTTACAAAAGACGGTGTTACTGTTGCTAAAGAAATTGAATTGGAAGACCCAATTGAGAACATGGGTGCTCAAATGGTTAAAGAAGTTGCTTCTAAAACTGCAGATGTTGCTGGTGATGGTACAACTACAGCCACTGTTCTTGCTCAGGCAATCATCACTGAAGGCTTGAAGAACGTTGCTGCTGGTGCAAATCCAATGGACATCAAAAGAGGTATAGATAAAGCTGTTGAGATTGTAGTTGCAAATCTACAGGCACAATCACAAACTGTTGGTAGCGATAATAAGAAGATCCAACAAGTTGCTTCTATATCTGCTAACAATGATGCTGAAATCGGTAAGTTGATCGCAGAAGCAATGCAGAAAGTTGGTAAGGATGGGGTGATCACTGTTGAAGAAGCAAAAGGTACTGAAACTTCAATCGATATCGTTGAAGGTATGCAGTTCGACAGAGGATATATTTCTCCTTATTTCGTTACAAATGCAGATAAGATGGAATGTGAATTGCAAAATCCATTCATCTTGATTTATGATAAGAAGGTATCTGCTATGAAAGACATCCTTCACATTCTTGAGAAAGTTGCTCAACAAGGTGCTCCTTTGTTGATCATCGCTGAAGATCTTGAAGGTGAAGCAATGGCAACGCTTGTTGTAAATAAATTGCGCGGAACATTGAAGGTTGCAGCTGTTAAAGCTCCAGGTTTCGGTGATCGCAGAAAAGAAATGTTGCAGGATATTGCGATCCTTACAAAAGGTATTGTGATCAGCGAAGAGCAAGGTTTCAAATTAGAGAATGCTGATTTAACTTATCTCGGACGTGCAGAGCGCGTTACAATCGACAAAGACAATACAATTGTAGTTGGTGGAAAAGGTAAGAAAGATGAAATCAATGCACGTATCTCTCAAATCAAAACTCAGATTGAGTCAACTACATCTGATTATGATAGAGAGAAGTTGCAAGAGCGTTTAGCTAAGCTAAGCGGCGGTGTAGCAGTTTTAAATGTTGGTGCTGCAACTGAAGTAGAAATGAAAGAGAAGAAGGATCGTGTAGACGATGCACTTCACGCAACACGTGCGGCAGTTGAAGAAGGTATCGTCCCAGGTGGTGGAATCGCTTTCATTCGCGCTATAGAATCTCTTGATAAGAAAAAAGGTGCAAATGAAGATGAAACAACTGGTATTTCTATCATCCGTCGTGCACTTGAAGCTCCACTTCGTACAATTGTTTACAATGCAGGTATCGAAGGATCTATCGTAGTACAAAAGGTTAGAGAAGGCAAGGGAGATTTCGGTTACAATGCCCGTACAGATAATTATGAAAAATTATTGTCTGCTGGTGTAATCGATCCTACCAAAGTTAGCCGTGTAGCCCTTGAAAATGCTGCATCTATCGCTGGTATGTTGTTGACCACTGAATGTGTAGTAGCTGATAAACCTAAGAAAGAAGAACCAGTGCATGCACATGGTGCTCCTGATATGGGTGGTATGGGATACTAATCAAATTCAGTATGCCGATAAAATAAAAAAGCTCCGAGTAATCGGAGCTTTTTTATTAACTGTTATTTCGATATCGAATTGCACCAAGCACAATAAAGAGTTGTGCCAGTATATAAGTTGACATGATAAAAATACCTGCAGAACTGAACGGATAGCTAAACTTATTGATGGCCAATATTGAATCTGAGGTAACAAACATTGTTGCACCAATGATCAAATACAATGCTGTTCTGTCATTCAGTTTTTGATATTGCCATATTGCTGCAGATAGCATTGTGCTGATGGTGATTCCATAAATCAAAACTGGAATTTTCATGGCTCCAAGCGATGGCCACAAAAGGTGCATGAATTCAATTAAGTATGCCAATACTGCAATGAGCATTACTGGTCTTAATTTGAAAAAAGAAGTTTTCTCAGAACTCGTGCGCGCAAAAAAGAAGATATAAAATATATGTGCAGTTAAAAAACAAATCAGTCCAGGCACAAATAAGTTTTCTTTTTGGAGTAGTATATCTCCCAACCATGAAAAAAACAATGCCCAAATAATTGCGTCCTTGAGCAATCCGCCTTTATTGTTCAATGAGAAATAGTAGGTCAGTCCCAGTAAAGGTACTATAAGTGGTTTCGTTGCAAACCTTAGATCCTCTTTGTTATACGCAACAAGCGAAATTTCAATCAAGGAGATGATTGAAAAAAGGAAGAAAAACAATCGTTGTTTTTGATGCATGACGTAATTTAGAGATATTTTATGTCATATTCTGAAGAGGAAATAAAATTTATGGCCTATTGGGAGCAAAATCGCCTTAAGCAAAAGCGGTTCTTAACGCAGCTTACATATGGTCTTCCAATCGGTGTAATCTTTGCAATTCCCATTTTAGTGAACTTTCTTTTGGGTAGATTTTGGTACAAACGTGCGGATGCAGTTGGATTGAGTCAGTTTAACCCAACCATTCTGATCGTCGCCGTAATATTGATTGCTGTTTTTGTTGCGATTTTAAACAGACGTTTTAAGTGGGAAAAATTTGAACATGAGTATCAGCGACTTTTGGCAAAGTCTAAGGATAGAAATCACTAAATTTGCCCCATCAAATAATTGAATATTCACATGAAGCAAGTTGTAGCGGTTTTATTTTTATCTTTTTTATTTATAGGATGTAAAAAAGGGGAGCAGTTAATGAGCATAGAAGATTATATTATCGCAAATGCTTTATCAAATTCTATTCAACAAGACAGTAAAGGTTTTTATTATAAAATTGAACAAGCTGGTTCTGGTACAGCCCCAACATTAACTTCAAAAGTGACTATATATTATAAGGGTTATTTAACCAACGGGACAGTATTTGATCAAACTGGTACTGCAGCTAATTATGAATCAGGTAATCCTGTTACATTTAATCTGAACCAATTGATTCCAGGATGGCAATTAGGTTTGCCACTGATCAAGCCTGGCGGAAAAATCAAACTATATCTTCCTCCTTCTTTAGGATATGGAGCTTATGGCGCTGGAAGTATCCCTGGAAATGCAGCTTTAATTTTTGAAATCACTTTGGTTGGTGTTTCATAAATCGCTTAATATTCCTTTACCACATTATAAAGGGTGTCTCTTTCAATTGGAGTTCTACCAACCTGTTTAATCAATGTGATGAGTTCTTCCGTACTCATACTTGGGTTTTGCTCTTCACTACCGGCCATTGAGTAAATTTTCGTAGAATCATCAATGGTTCCATCTAGATCATTAACACCAAATGACAACGTTAACTGAGCTTGCTCCCTTCCAAGCATAGGCCAATAGGCTTTTATGTGTGGGAAGTTATCCATGAAAATCCTTGCAACTGCATATGTTTTCATGTCTTCAATTGAACTTATTTCAGGTAAGTGACTTAATTCATTATCATGATTGCGAAACTTCAATGGAATAAAAGTGTTGAATCCCTTGGTTTCATCTTGAAGATTTCTCAATCGATTCATATGATCAATTCTGTGTGTATAGTTTTCCAAATGTCCGTATAACATGGTTGCATTTGAATGTATGCCCATCTTATGGGCAGTGGCATGTATATCCAACCATCCATCAGCATCAACCTTATCAGCACAAATTTGATTTCTTATACCTGGATCAAAAATTTCTGCGCCTCCTCCTGGTAGGGAATCAAGCCCTGCGTTGTGCAATAGCTCCATTCCTTCCTGCCTGTTCAATTTGGCTTTTCTAAACATGTAGTCAAGCTCAACTGCTGTAAAGCCTTTAACATGTAAATCAGGACGATGTGCTTTTATTTTTTTAATTAACTCAACAAAAAAGTAAATATCCATCTTGGGGTGTACGCCTCCAACAATGTGTACTTCAGTGATGGGTTCGCCATCATAAGCCTTCACTTTCTCCAACATTTCATCAATTGAAAGCTCCCATCCTTCTTCTCTATGTGCATATAACTTCGAGTATGAACAAAACTTACAAGAGAATACACAAACATTGGTTGGCTCTATATGAAAGTTGCGGTTAAAATAAGTTCTGTTGCCGTGTTTTTTTTCTCTGATATAATTTGCCATAGCACCCAGCTCAGCAAGCGATGCTTTTTCAAAAAGGAATAGTCCTTCTTCAGGGGTAACTCTTTGTTCGTTTTGAATCTTATGAATAATCTCTGATAAGTGAGGGGATGTTGTTGAAAGTATGCTCAAATCACCAGCCATGGCCTTGAATTTTTTGCAAAATTACAACCGAATTCTCGACCAGCCTAAACCATGTTTAGCCTAATGCACCTGCTATACAAGCGCACATCAAACAAGCAATTGTACCACCAATCAATGCTTTGAATCCTAATTCAGTTAGATTTTTCCTTTGGTTAGGAGCAAGCTGACTGATTCCTCCAATTTGAATACCAATTGAGGCTATATTGGCGAATCCACATAGCGCATAAGTCGTAATCAGAATAGAACGTGGATCAGATATGATTCCCTCAGCTTTCATTCTTCCAAATGTGATATAAGCCTGAAATTCATTGATGATGGTCTTTTCACCTAAGAGTTGTCCAACTGAAATCATATCCGACTGATGAACTCCAATCAGCCAAGCAATAGGAGAGAACAGGTAGCCTAAAATCATTTGAAAAGATAAAGAATCATATCGGCCACTTGAAATGTCTTTAATCCAATTGTTCAAGCCAAGGTAATATCCAACTGATCCAAGTACCCAGTTCAATACATACATCAATGCTGTGAATACAATTAAGATTGCACCAACATTAACAGCTAATTTCAAACCATCTGTTGTTCCCAATGAAATTGCGTCTAATGCATTTTCGCCAAATTTTTCTTTTGTCAAAATGATTCGCTCATCAATTTTTTCTGTTTGGGGGAAAAGTATTTTCGAGCAAACAATTGCTGCAGGGGCACTCATGATCGATTGACTAAGCAAATGCAAAGCGAAATAATGTTGTTGTGCAATGTCATTACCGCCAAGGAAGCCAACATAAGCAGCAAGCACAGATCCTGCAGTATTAGCCATTCCACCAACCATGATACATAGAATTTCACTTCTGTTCATTTTTTCTAAAAAAGGTCTCACCATCAATGGTGCTTCAGTCTGACCAAGAAAGATATTCGCTGCAGTTGAAACACTCTCTGCTCCAGAAACTTTTAATTTGCTCAATAACAAAGCAAAAAAGTAAACTATTTTTTGAAGTAAACCCAAGTAATAGAATAATGCTGAAAGTGCAGCGAAAAAGATGATATTCGGCAAAGCCTGTATAGCAAATGTATATCCCCAACTTCCACTGGCATCCGCTAAATTCCCAAACATAAATTCAATTCCCTTGTGTGCTAGGTTGATGACCTGTACAAACTGATCTGAGAGCCATTGAATTAAAATCCTGAAAAAATTATACTTTCCTTGCGATAACACGCCGATCGCAAATGCTAGTTGGGCAATGATGCCCATTGAAACGAGCTTCCAATTGATGGCCTTTCTATTATTGCTGAGTAGGTAACATATGCCAATAAGAATGAGCATACCCAAGAGGCCCCTACTTAAATTTTCCCACTGAAAGTTCATCTAAATAATTTTGGGTGGTAAGATACTAGATTTACGTTAACCATCATACCAATTCTAATGCCTGTTAAAAAATTTTCCCTTTTAGTTGGAGAAATAAATCGGTTATATCTTCTGAAATATTCATTTTGATGATTGTGATTGAGAAACCTAAAACAAATATGATAGTTTTAAGTAAATGAGAAATAATGATGTTGTCCCCAATATCAAAGAAGTAGCTAATTGTTCCCCAAGTCAACGCAATGAGAAGGGCAAATGCATTTTGCTTTGTAAATGGCTGAAGTTTTAGTAATCTTTTGATATAAATAAATCGAATCAAGTTGAAGAGTATTATTGCGAGAACACTTCCAATTGCTGTTCCAATTATCCCTAGTTGCTTTGTAAGAAAATAATTGAACACGATTGAAATCAATACAAATAACATATTTGTAAAAAGGTCCACTCTCCAATGCTTAGACAATTGAAGAATTTGCGCATTCATTCCTGTTCCCAGTTCAATTAATTTTCCAGTTCCAAGTATTATCATTAGCAAGGGCAGTCCCGAATAAATTTCACCAAGATATTTGACCGCAAGTTGAGCATTGATCAATATAATGCCCATGATTGCAAGAGCTGTTATCAGTAAAGTCAATGCTGTTTTTTTATATAGCCGATCCAGTTTTGCAAGATCCTTTCTTCTCCATGCTTCTGAGATTTGAACAGTTGCAGAAGAAACCATGCTTCTCTGTGGAACATCCATTAATGTGATGAGATAAGTGGCGATCGTAAAAATGGCTGCATCTTTTAATCCACCTGAAGATTGTGAAGCAATGATCAATGTATCATTGGTCTTTGCCAGAATATTCAAAAGGGCACTTAAAAAATAAGCACTCCCAAACTTGATCATCATGGGAGCATATTTTTTTGTTATCACACTTCGTTTAAATGTGATGCTAAAATATTTTGATCTGTAGATGATCCACCCCATTATCAAAATGAGCAAAAAGTAAAGCAAAGAATATGCGCCAATAAATACATCAAAGCTGTCAATTACCTTGAATGTCCAGAATAAAATAAGTAACGTAACTAGAACCCTGTAAAAAAATTCCCTCAAAAAATTTGAGGCAACATTTTTTGAAACAACCCATGCATATGCTTCAAGCAATGAAAATATCACAACACCAATCGCCATGGGATAAATCCACTCAAAATAATCTACCAGCAGCGGTGATCTGTATCCAAATTTTTTGATAATTATTGGATGTAAATAGGGTAGTGCAAAATAAAATAATATACAGGCTGCAATGACGATTAAAAAAGTAAAGGTGAAAAGATCGTTTTTGGATCTATCCAGATGGTGCCGATAAAAAGGGCTGAATTTAAAAGCAATGGGGATCATTCCAGCGGTACACAGCGTAGAAAATATCAAGGCGATGTCCATTAAAATTCTCGTAAGTCCGAATTGCTCAGGCGTAAAGTATTTTGGAAAGAAGAAAAGGACATTAACGGCCCCAAAAACAAAACCTGCATAAATATATACGGATGAGTAAATGCTTTGTTTTCTGATGGTTGCCATAAAAATAAAAAACCGCCTTGGTAGGCGGTTTCAAAAGTAATAAAATTAGCGCTTATAGATGGGCTTCAATCTTTCTTACAAAATTACCCTTAGGTTGAGCACCAACAAGTTTGTCTACTACCTGTCCGTTTTTAATGAATAAAATAGCAGGGATTGAAGTAATGCCATAATTCATTGAAAGCTGCGGATTGTGATCAACATTTACTTTTCCAACATTCACCTTTCCTTCCCACTCTTTAGAAAGTTCTTCGATAACCGGACCAATAGCACGGCAGGGTCCACACCATTCTGCCCAAAAATCAATCATTGTAAGCTTTTCTGAATCTAAAACTTCAGCTTGAAAATTACTGTCTGTGAATTCCTTTGCCATGTATTTGTATTGTATGTGATGAATAAATAGAGAAGTGCAAAATTAATTCCATTTTTTAAATTTTCATAAATGTCTTATTCCACATCAAACTGCGTCAACTTGTACCTCAATAAGCGGGTTGTTTTCTAGAAAATCGGCCATTTCGTCATTCATTTCAAAGCCTTTTTCTGTAGTTCTCATCTGAACCATTAACTTTTCCACCTGATCTACCATTACAAGCTTCAATCTGGACCTGCCGGGATTCTTTTTAAGATTTTTCTTGAAAAATTCAATATGCCCCTCACTGACTGATCCTGCCTGAATCGTAATCTGAATTTGTTTTGTGAACACTTTTTTAATGGTCTCTAATAAACAAATTTCAGTCACCCTGAAATTCCATTCGTTTCTGCTTTCCCATTTTTCAAAATTCCCTTTTACATGAATACAGGTTCCTGCATTAAAGTAGTTGGAGAACTTTACATATTGATCACCAAACAGCGTTAACTCAACCTTACCTGAAAAGTCCTCAATGGTTAAACTGCCGTATTTTTTTCCTGCTCTTGAAATTTTATGTTGAGAACTTGTAACGAGTCCTGCTAGTTTTATGGTTTGCGTAGGACTCTTCTGCATTTCAATTCCCTCCTTGAATTCATTGAAATCGGTGATCGGACAAATACCATAATGTTTGAGCTCAAATTTATAATGATCTAAAGGGTGACCACTTAAAAACATTCCTGTTACTTCCTTCTCTTTGTCTAACAATTCTGTAAGTGACCAAGGTGGACAATCAGGAATTTTTGGAGATGGTATTTCTTGTACCATTGAAAGATCACCAAACAATGTATTTTGGTTAGAAGTCGATTGACTTTGCCAGATATTTCCAAAGCGTATAATTTTTTCTAAACCATTTGAAGTATCACCTTCAGGCTGAAAGAAATATTGTGCACGATGCATTACGGGAAAACAATCAAAAGCTCCAGACATGGCAAGACTTTCCAGTGATTTTTTGTTGACAGTCCTTTGGTTTACTCTTTTCACAAGATCAAAAATGGATGAATAGGTTCCATTTTTTGTTCTTTCGGCAATTATCGATTCAACGGCTGCTTCACCAACACCTTTTAATCCGCCTAAACCAATTCGGATTTCACCTTTTTTATTGACTGCAAAACTTTGGAGGGATTCATTGATGTCCGGACCAAGAACGCTCAATCCCATGCGCTTGCATTCCTCCATAAAAAATGTAATCTTCTCAATGGATCCTGCATGATTCAATACCGCAGCCATGTATTCAGATGCATAATGCGCTTTTAAATAAGCAGTCTGATAGGCAATATAGGCGTAGCAAGTACTGTGTGATTTATTGAAAGCATATTGCGCAAATGCTTCCCAGTCTGTCCATATTTTTTGAAGCTTATCCTCTGGAAATCCTTTCTCAGCAGCTTTCCCAATAAATTGGGGTTTCATCTTATCCAAAACAGGTTTTTGTTTTTTACCCATTGCCTTTCTTAACACATCGGCATCTCCCTTACTGAATCCAGCAAGCTTTTGGGCCAATAACATTACCTGCTCTTGGTACACAGTGATTCCGTAGGTTTCCTCAAGGTATTCCTCCATTGCAGGAAGGTCATAAGCGATGGCTTCTCTTCCATGTTTTCTGTTGATGAAGTTGGGGATGTATTCGAGTGGACCTGGACGATACAATGCGTTCATGGCGATGAGGTCCTCAAATTTATCAGGCTTCAAATCGCGCAGGTATTTTTGCATACCCGGACTCTCAAACTGGAAAGTTCCGATGGTTTCACCTTTCTGGTATAGCTTGAATGTTTTTTCATCATCAAGCGGAATTTTATCGATGTCAATCTCAACACCATGATTCATCTTGATCAGTTGCAATGCTGTCTTAATGATGTTAAGGGTTTTTAATCCTAAAAAGTCCATCTTGATTACACCTGCTTCTTCGATCACACTTCCTTCAATCTGTGTTACCCACATATTTGAATCCTTCGCAGTACAAACGGGCAATAATTCAGTAAGGTCTTTTGGAGCGATGATGATACCTGCGGCATGTATACCAGTGTTTCTGACAGATCCTTCTAGAATTTCAGCCTCATGTAAAACCTTTCCTCTGATATCTTCATCATCATATATCTCTCGAAGTTTCTTCGAATTTTCCAGTTCATCTGGATTCAGTCCTTCTTTCTCAGTCAAACTTTTTTCGCCAGTCAATGGAGCATGTAGCAAACGCTTTAATGAAATACCGGGTTTTTCTGGTACAAGCTTTGCGAGAGCATTGCTTTCGGGCAAAGGCAAATCAAGTGTTCTTGCAACATCTTTGATACTCATTTTGGCTGCCATGGTGCCATAAGTAATGATTTGCGCTACCTGATTCTTCCCGTATTTGTCAACCACATAATCAATTACTTTCTGTCTACCCTCATCATCAAAATCAGTATCAATATCTGGCATTGATTTTCGATCAGGATTCAAGAAACGCTCAAAAAGTAAATTGTATTTAATGGGATCAATATTGGTGATTCCAATGCAATAGGCAACTACACTTCCTGCTGCAGATCCTCTACCCGGACCAATGAATACACCAAGGTCTCTTCCTGCTTTGATGAAATCAGATACAATTAAAAAGTATCCTGCAAATCCCATTGTTTTAATAGTGAACAATTCAAATGCAATTCTTTCCTCAATCTCGGGCGTAAGTGTTTCGTATCTTTTATTTGCACCTTCCCGTGTAATATGTTCCAGATATGCATCTTGTGATTTGAATTTATTTGGAACAATAAAGTGGGGTAGTAGGATATCTCTTTTAAGGTCCAATACATCCACTTTTTCAACAATCTCATTCGTATTATCAATCGCTTCCTCCAAATCGCCAAATACTTTTGTCATTTCCTCAGTTGTTTTAAAATAAAACTGGTCATTTGGAAATGCAAATCTTTTGTTTCTGAAGCTTGCATCATCATCTGTAAATTCTCTTGCGGCTGGAGTAGATACTTTTTCACCAGTATTGATGCATAGCAAAATATCATGCGCATTAAAATCTGATTGATTCACATAATGCGAATCATTAGATGCAATCACTTTTACATTATACTTCTTGGCGAACTTGAGCAATGTTTTATTCACTTTCTCTTGTTCATCCATTCCATGTCGCTGTAACTCTACATAATAATCTTCCTGAAAAATATTCAGCCACCACTTGAACTCATTTTCACCTTCTTCTTCACCTTTTCTCATAATTGTTTGGGGAACCAGTGCACCAAGACAACATGTTGTGGCAATCAATCCCTCGTGGTATTTATGGATAAGCTCCTTATCAATCCTGGGGTATTTGCTGTACAACCCTTCGATATAACCTAGGGAGGTTAACTTGACCAGGTTTCTATAACCCTGTTCGTTTTTTGCCAATAATATTTGATGATGACGAGGATCTTTTTCCTCTTTGGAAAATGTCTTTCGATGCCTATTCTCTGTGATATAAAATTCACATCCTACAATGGGTTTTACCTTCAAAGGGCTATTTTTGTCATCTGGATTCACCCTGTGCTTGTAGGCCTCGGCAACAAATTGGAAAACCCCAAACATGTTGCCATGGTCAGAAATCGCTAGTCCGGGCATTCCATCATCCATTGCTTTTTTGTACAGGGCGCCAATACTGGCAGCACCATCTAACAAAGAATATTGGGTGTGTACGTGGAGGTGAGAGAATTGTGACATATGCGAAATTCAAATTTCGCAAATAAACCATTAAAAAGGAAGGAGTATTTTCCACATTTTGAATAAGAAAAAAACTACTGAAGTTTCATTTTTAAGGTATGGAGTGGGGGTCTTCCTAACCGTCATCTCCATGTCTTCATGTGTATTGTTTAAACCTATTCCTGTTTCCAAGAAACAATTAAAAGAATCACCTTATTTTGATAATATTTCCCTTGTTTTAAATCCAGGTCAAAAAAGTCAATATTTGGCCGAAGCATCTATTAAATTTATTGAAGATGCACCTCCAACCAATTATTTAAATGATTTACAAGGTATAGAATATATCCCCAATTATTTTTTTCGCTACTCGGTTTTGCTCGACTTAGAAGTTGAAAAACTGACCAATAAAAAATTGGTTGATTACATTCATCAATGGTATGCTGTTCCTTACCGTATTGGAGGTACATCAAAGGAAGGTATTGATTGCTCTGCCTTTGTAAAGGGAATTGCTGAAGATGCATTTTCAATTCAATTGCCTCGAACATCAAGAGAGCAAGCAGCTTTCTGTTCGGAAATTGAAAGAAGTGAATTGAGAGAAGGCGATCTGGTATTTTTTAATACAACAGGTGGTATTTCACATGTGGGACTCTATATCAACAATAATAAGTTTATTCATGCGTCTACATCAAATGGTGTGATCATCAGCGACCTCGATGAACCATATTGGCAGAGACGTTTTGTTAGGGCGGGAAGGATGAAGTTGACTGAGTAGAATTATTCTATTTCTTTATATCCAACATAAAAATTTTTGTCAACCGAAATTGAATTGATGTTGGTATTTCCTTTTAATGTTTTCCAGTTTGTGGTTGGATAAATCCATTTTAATTCTTTCCCTATAATAACTCTAACAGGAGCATCAAAAGAAGCAAGACAATCAGTCCATCTGTATTGAATTTCTTTTTTTGATTTCTGAATTTCCAAAGTTGGGATGGAGGTGTTTCTTAAGTATTGATCAAACAATGGTCTTAAATTTCGGTTGACTTTCACGCTAAGGAAATGTTCAATTTCACCTGAGGTAACTGTTTGATGATAAAATTTTTTATTCATTTCTCTGATGGCGTCTCTGAATTTTTCATCATTATCAAATAATTGTCTTACAAAGTGTACAAGATTTCCGCCTTTGTAATACATGTCTCCTGATCCCTGGTCATTTACATTGTATTTTGCAATGATCGGGGCATCATTTCTGATTAACTTTCTTGTGCCTTGCACATAAGCATTACCAGCCTCTTTTCCATAATAATAATCAGTAAACAAGGTCTCACTGTAATTGGTGAATCCTTCATGAAGCCACATGTCTGCCAAATCTTTTGAAGTAATATTATTCCCATACCATTCGTGCCCACTTTCATGCACAATGATAAAATCCCATTTTAATCCCCAGCCTGACCCGGAAAGATCTCTTCCTCTGTATCCATTTTGAAATCCATTTCCATATGCAACTGCACTTTGATGCTCCATGCCAAGATGAGGAGATTGCACAAGTTTAAAACCATCTTCATAAAAAGGATATGGACCAAACCAATGTTCAAATGCCTTTAACATCAATGGTACCTGTTTGAATTGCAGTTTTGCTTTTTCAAGTTCATAATCGAGTACCCAGTACTCACAATCAAGATTCCCTTTTTCCCCTTTGTATGTTTCACCAAAGCGAACGTATTTGCCGATGTATGGCACGATATTGTAGTTATTGATAGGATTTTTAACTTCCCAATCATAAACAGTCCATCCAGGCTTGTATTGATGTTTCCCAATCAATCTGCCATTGCCTACACCCATCAAACTATCTGGTGTTGAGATCCGAAGCAATGCACCTTTGTCTGGTTCATCACTCTGATGATCTTTGCAAGGATACCAAACACTTGCACCCAATCCCTGACATGCCACACTCATCCATGGGTTTCCGTTTTTATCTCTCGAAAAAATCCATCCTCCATCCCAGGGTGGACGAATGGCTTCTGTCACTTTTCCACTAAATGAAAGTGCCAGGGTATTTTCTGAACCAATTTGTAGAGGTTTGGATAAGATGATAAAGTAAGCATTCTCATCACGTACATAGCGGAGTGATTCTTCGCCCAGGTATACTTTATTGATTTCCATGGGAGCTTGCAAATCAATTTGCATGGTATCATAAATGCCTGTTGCCTTGAATTTGATGTCAACTTTTCCGGAAATAGTTTTATTGTTAAAATCTGGTTCGATCAGAATTTTATATTGTTGAACATCCCACCATGTTCTCGCTTTACTGAGGGTGCCTCTTAATGTATCTGCATGCGTGAATATTTTCTCTAGGTTCAATGATTGTCCAGCTAACTGCAAGCTGCTTATGAAAAAGAATAGCAGAGATAGCTTCGTCTTGATGGAGAACATATTTTGCTTATTTGGACTTTAGTTTATCCTTGAAAACCTTTTCAAATTTTTCTAGTTTCGGTCTGATGACAAAGTAACAGTAGGGTTGATTGCTGTTGTCTTTGTAATAATCCTGGTGATAGTTTTCTGCAGCATAAAATTTTTTAATGGGCTCAATTACAGTCACAATTGGAGATGGGTAGGCACCACTTTCGTCAAGTTTCTTTTTGTAATATTCTGCTCTTTCTTTTTGATGCTCATTATGAAAGAAGACTGCACTTCTGTATTGCGGACCAACATCGTTGCCCTGGCGGTTCAGAGTGGTTGGATCGTGCACTTGCCAGAAAATCTCTAACAATTCATCTACAGTAACCTGTTTTGGATCAAATTCAATTTCACAAGCCTCAGTATGTCCGGTTGTTTTATCACATACTTGTTCATATGTTGGATTATCAACGTGGCCATTACAATATCCACTTGTAACCTTTATAACTCCCTTTACTTGTTCATAAACAGCTTCAGTACACCAAAAACAACCCGAGCCCAATGTGATTTTTTCAGTATTCATAGATTTTGTGTTGAGTTTTTTATCAGCGTAATCAACTTTCTTCTTTTCTACTTGTGCGCAAGCACTCAAGAAAAATGCCAAACATGTAAATGCAATTCCCAGTGTTTTCATAAAACATTTAAAAGTTGTGATTTACGAAGTTAATTCTAAAAAGATTACCTGTTAAATATGGCGTACTTTTGCGAAGAAATTAGATTTCATTTAACATGAGGTTTTACCCTGAGTCTGCCCCCATACAGTTGGAATTTGATAAAGTGAAGGCTTTGCTGGTTGAGCAAACTCAAACTGTTATTGGAAAAGAAAAAGCAGAACTGCTCAGGATCCATACGAAAAAGGATTTTATTGAAACTGAGCTCAGGCAGTCGTATCAATATTTGCAATTGCTCGCAACCGGACAAACCTTTCAACATGGCACTGCATTCAATTTGCAAAAAGAAATAAAATTACTCTCAATCTCTGGTGCGGTTTTAACTGGAGAAGTTTTCTTGCAGTTCAAAAATTTAGCTGAAAATATTGAAAGTATTTTCAGGTGGTTTGATGATGAACGAATCGACAGGTATTCCTCACTTTTTCAAATTCTATCTGCTACCCATGTAGAAAAGACTATTCCCAAATCAATTGAAAAGGTGATAGGGGATGATGCCAGAGTGTTGGATAATGCGTCTGATGATTTGGCAAGAATTCGAATGCAACTCTTTAAAAAACGAAATGAACAGCGTCGCAGTTTCGAAAGAATTCTCAGTAAACTTCAAAAAGCTGGATATATCGCTGATATTGAAGAATCGTTTCTTAACGGAAGAAGAGTTTTGGCAATTTATGCAGAGCATAAAAGAATTGTGAAAGGAATTTTACATGGAGAAAGTGACAGCAGGCGTACTTCTTTCATTGAGCCTGAAGAAACTATTGATATCAACAATGATATTTATTCTCTTGAAAATGATGAACGTGATGAGGAATACAGAATATTGAAACAGCTCACTGCATCACTCTCCATGCATGCTCCATTGTTAAAGCAATACATTGAAATTTTAGGTGAATATGATTTTGTAAGGGCTAAGGCAAAATTGGCTCAAATGATGGATGCTCATTTGCCTAGTGTTACTGAAAATGCGGAAGTGAAATTGATCAAGGCAACACATCCACTGCTTTTGTTGTACAATAAAAAGTCTGGAAAGAAAGTTGTCCCACTGGATTTAACCCTAAATGATAAGCAAAGAATTTTGGTAATATCCGGTCCCAATGCTGGGGGTAAAACGGTTTGTTTAAAAACAACCGGACTATTACAATTAATGGTACAGTCAGGATTATTGGTTCCTGCTCATCCGGAGTCGGTATTTGGGATTTTTAAGCAACTCATGATTCATATTGGCGATACCCAAAGCATCGAATTTGAATTGAGTACATATAGTGCTCATTTAAAGAACATGAAATATTTCATGGAGGAAGCAAACGGGCGAACACTATTTTTTATTGATGAACTGGGAAGCGGCAGTGATCCGAGTTTAGGAGGGGCATTTGCTGAAGTCTTCCTAGAACAACTTTTAAGAAAACATGCGTTTGGCATTGTTACTACACATTACTTGAATTTAAAAGTAATGGCAAGTAAAACACCAGGTATTGTAAATGGCGCAATGGCTTTCGATGAAAAAAATCTCTTGCCCGAGTACAAGCTTAATATTGGTAAACCAGGAAGTTCCTATACGTTTTCAATTGCGGAAAGAATTGGACTTTCATCGCAGTTGATTGATCGGGCAAAATCACTTGTAGATGAACATCATTTTACGCTTGATAAATTGCTCAACAAAACAGAACAAGAACTTAGAAAATTAGAGTCAAAAGAAAAAGAACTGCAGAAATTAGTAAAGGAAAATGAGCTACAAAGAAAAAGATTGAGTGAAGAGCTGAATAAGGAAAAACATAGGCAGCAGGTAGAGATGCTAAAAGAGCAGAATAAAATTTCTGAGGATAAGCTTGTCTATTTGAAAGATATGGAAAGAAAGTTAAAGCAAATTGTTTTTGACTGGAAGAGAATGGATGCAGAAGATGATAAAAAACAATTGATCAAAAATCTTCAGGCGCTGCTTTTTAATCAAAAGGACAAGCAAGTAAAGGAAAAAGCTAAAAAGAAAATTGACAGCAATTACATTTTGCTTGCTAAAAAGCCTGTTGTCGGTGATCATGTGATGATGAGGCAAAACAATAAAATTGGTGTGTTGTCAGAAATCAGGGGTAAAAAAGCTTTTGTTACACTAGGGGCTATACCACTTCAGGTGAATTATGATGATTTGGTTGCAGTAAAGAAAAAGCCTGAACAGGTTCAAGAAACCTCTAAATCTTCATAGATTTATCCTAACATTTATAGCTGTATGAGAATATTCATTTCAATTATCGTCGCCAGTATTCTTTTTGTAAATCAATCTAACGCACAGGAAAAAATTTCACCTGAAAGCATTCAAGCCAAAATGCAATGGTTTCAGGAAGCTAAACTTGGAATTTTTATTCATTGGGGAATTTATGCTGTGAAAGGTGTTGATGAAAGTTGGAGTTTTTATAATAATCTAATTCCCTATAAAGAATACATGAGTCAATTGAACGGATTTACTGCAAGTAAGTACAATCCTGCAGAATGGGCGGATTTGGTGCAACAGTCAGGTGCAAAATATGCAGTGATGACAACCAAACATCATGATGGCGTTGCATTATGGAATACCAAAGAGGATCATTATAATGTTGTTAGAAATACACCAGCCAAAAAGGATTTGCTTAAACCTTTCTTTGATGAATTGAGAAAACGTCAACTGAAGGTGGGCACATATTTTTCCCTGATAGATTGGAGTCGAAATGATTATGATCAGTTCAGAAAAGATTCTGTCAGGTATAAATTAAAAGATCAGCCTGCGCGTTGGGATCATTTTAAAAAGTTTTTCCAGTCTCAGATCAATGAAATTTCAGAACTATATAATCCAGATCTTTTTTGGTTTGATGGCGACTGGGAGCATAATGCTGATGAATGGGAGAGCATTAAGGTTCGAAGCAATATTCTGGCTAAAAATCCAAATGCTATCATCAATGGACGACTTGCCGGTTATGGAGATTATGTAACCCCAGAACAAAATATTCCTGTTTCAAAGCCCGCGTACAATTGGTGGGAACTTTGCATGACCATCAACAACAACTGGGGATTTCAATTCAGAGATACCAACTGGAAAAAGCCGAATGAAATAATAACATTATTTGCAGATGTTGTTGGCAATGGTGGGAACTTATTATTGGATATTGGACCAAAAGAAGATGGAACTATTCCTGAGGAACAGAAAAATGTTTTGAATGAACTGGGAAAGTGGAATAAAAAGCACAACAGAGCAATCTTTGGAACGATAGCTGGTATTCCTAAAGGACATTTCTATGGACCAACCACATTGTCAAAAGACTCAAGTTCATTGTACTTGTTTTTGCAGGCACAAACAAGTGGACCAATCATGATAAAAGGATTGGTAAATAAAATCAAAGAGATTAAAGTTGTAGGCAAAGAGGTTAATCTAAACCATAAGGTTGTTGGCAAAATTTCTTGGAGTCCTGTTCCAGGTTTGGTTTTTATTGATGTACCTGTAGGCCAGGTTGATCCATATATGACAGTACTGGAACTGAAATTAGAAGGACCAGTTAAATTGTATGCTGGTCATGGTGGATTCAATTAATCAAGTGAAAAAATTTCATCCATGAGCACCCATTTTACACCTGGTGCAGCCCATGGTAATCTTTGCTGATACTGATCCATTAGTGTTTCCCATTTTTCAACAATAGGGTTTTCACTGTCCATTTGACTTTTTGTTTCAAAGCTGAAGTGGTCATTTGCATGAATAATCATGAAAAGGCGATTACCTGTGCGATAAATTTTCATATTATCTATTCCACTGTCTTTAATTGAAGCAATAATTTCAGGCCAAACTTCTCTGTGATGTGCTTCGTATGCATCAATCAATGCAGGGTCGTTTTTAAGATCTAATGCTAGGCAAAATGTTTTCATGGTTGAGTAGACGGTTTATATCCTTTGATTCCAAAATACAATACAAATACATAACATATCATTGGAACAATGTATCCTATTTGAATATCATCCCCAAACTGATCAATGATATTTCCCATGATTACCGGGAAAATTGCGCCTCCTATAATAGACATAACAAGCAAAGAAGAGGCAGGCTTTGTATTCGATTTTAATCCAGCTATGCCAAGTGCAAAAATTGTAGGGAACATGATAGACATGAAAAATCCGAGTCCACCTAATGCAATTACAACATATTGTCCATCAGTTTTGATGGCAATAAAACTGAGAAAGATACAAATCACTGCGTATAGCGAAAGTAATTTTTGAGGTGCAATAAAACGCATGATTGCTGACCCTGCAAATCTACCGGTCATGAAAAGAATGCCATAAACACTTAGGTAATAACCTGCAGTTTTTTCATCAACACCTCCACCTGTAATTGCTGCTCTGATGAAGAAGCTCGTAACGCATACCTGTGCGCCAACATAGAAGAATTGAGCAATAACTGCCCATACTAAATGTTTATTTTTAATGGCACTAGATAAGCTTCCTTCTTCTGCAGCTCCTTCCTCCTCTTTCAACTCTGGAAACTTATTTACCAGAAATAATATTGCAATTGCAAGAAGAAATATGCCAAGCAGCAGATAAGGCGTCTTAACAGATGCTGCTTCGCTATTCAAATAAGCAAGTTTATCAATCTCACTCATGGCTGCAAGTTCATCTGGTGAATATTCTTTGCCCGATAGAATAAAAATTGTGCCAATTACTGGTGCAATAAAAACTGCCAATCCATTGAAAGACTGGGCCAGTGTTAATCTCGCTGTTGCTGTATCTGGGTCGCCCAATTTGGAAGCATATGGATTTGCGGCTGTCTCCAAAATGGTGAGTCCGCATCCGATAACGAATAAGCCAAAAAGAAAAATATTGTAAGCCCTGAGGTTTGCAGCTGGTATAAACATGAATGCACCAATGCTGAATACTATCAGTCCGGTAATGATTCCTTTCTTGTATCCGAATTTTTTTAAAATGAGTCCAGCTGGAATTGCAGAAAGAAAATAAGCAACATATACTGCAGTGTCTACAAATGTTGATTGCATATTGGTTAACTGCAATGCTTTTCTCAAATGAGGGATTAAAATTCCATTTAAATTATTGGCAATACCCCAAAGAAAAAACAGGGTTGAAACCAAAATAAAAGGCAGTTTGTAATTGGCGTTAGTTTTGGTCATTTTCTTTGATTTATGATAGTGCGGCTCTATCCAGATGTACATATCCTCCGTCAACATGTATCAGTTGTCCGGTAGTATGAGAAGATTTATTAGAGAGAAGAAACACAGCGGTGTTGGCAATCTCTTCAGATGTTGTCATTCTTTTTTCAAGAGGAATTCTTGCAGTAATCTTTTGAAGTGTTTCTTCCGGATGCTCAAGTGTTTTTATCCATTTATCATACAGCGGAGTATAGCATTCGGAAACAATGACTGCGTTTACACGAATACCATATTTTAAAAGTTCCACTGCCCATTCTCTCGTTAATGCGTTTCTTGCTCCATTTGCTGCAGCATATCCTGAAGTTCCGCCTTGTCCTGTTTCCGCAACTTTGGAGCTGATGTTAACAATAGATCCCTTGGATTGAATGAGAGAGGGTAGTGCTGCCTGTACAATCAAGTAATAATGTACTACATTGTTATGCAAAGATTGAATGAAACCCTCGTATGTTCCTTTCTCAAGCGAAACGCCATCATTGATTCCTGCATTATTTATTACGCCATCAATGCGATTGAATTTTTTAATGATTTCTTCTACAGCTGTTTTACAGGCAGTGGGATTTCCAAGCTCTGCTGTAACTTGATAGCCAGTGCCAATTTCTTTCAAGAGCGCAATATTATCATCCTGGTTTCTGCCGATTATAATTGGGAAGGCACCTTCTTTTGCAAGTAATCTGGTAATGCCTTCACCAATACCTTTTGCACCACCTGTAACGATAATTATTTTATCTGTTAATGCTAGATCCATATTAAATGTTGTAAAATTTGCATGCATTTAAGCCAAAAATCTGGTTGTATTCTTCTTTTGTGAATTGCATTGTCCATTTTTTTACTACTTCAATCATCCGATCATAATTACCTGCAACCAAGCAAACTGGCCAGTCTGATCCAAAGCATAATCTACTTGGCCCAAACGCTTCAGCAACAACATCCATGTAGGGAACAATATTCTCATAACTCCAATTGTTATAGTCTGCTTCGGTAATCATCCCACTTAATTTACAATAGATTCCTGGATGTTTTGCCAATTGGATGATATTTTCCTTCCATGCTTTAATGTTCTTCTCTTTTATGTTTGGCTTGCCAATGTGATCAAGAATGAATCGATTGTCTGGAAGTTTCTCTGTGAATTTAAGCAAACTTGGTAGTTGGTGATGATAAATCAGCAGGTCATATGTATACTTATAAATGGATAGTGATGCAACATTATTGATGAATATTTCATTGTTTAGGTATAATTCATCTGGTTGTCCTTGCATGATGCACCTGAATCCTAGAAGTTTTTTATATTCTTTATACTTTGTTAGTTGATCTTCAATGGATGGATTTTTCAAATCGATCCATCCTACGACTCCTTTGATAAAATCATTATTTGCAGTTAGCGATAAAAGGAAATCAGTTTCTTCCAAAGTTTCGTCGGCCTGCACTGCAATAGATCCATCGATGAGGTGTTTATCCAATATGGGTTTTAGATCAGATGGAGTGAAGTTCTTACGTATCAGTTTCATCTCATCATTGATCCAACCGTGTTTTTCTGGATGATACATCCAAAAATGTTGATGAGCATCAATCCGCATGAGCAATGGCTGTTTGGAATTGTTCCCCTAATCCCTCAATACCTAAATGAATTTTATCACCTGCTTTCAAATATATCGGATCAGGTTTTTGTCCCATGCCTACACCTTCTGGTGTACCTGTACTGATAATATCTCCTGGTAATAACGTCATGAATTGAGAGATATAATGAACCAGGAAAGGAATTTTGTAGATTAAGTCAGAGGTATGTGAATCTTGCATGCGCTTTCCATTCACATCCAGCCATAAGTGCAATGCATGTGGATCTTGGATTTCGTCTTTTGAAACAAAATACGGACCAAGTGGGGCAAAGTGATCACAGCTCTTCCCCTTCACCCATTGTCCGCCTCTCTCCAATTGAAAAGCTCTTTCACTATAATCATTATGCAGACAATAGCCTGCAACATGTTGCATAGCATTTTCTTCTGCAACATAGCTTGTTTTTTTTCCAATGATTACTGCTAGTTCTACTTCCCAATCTGTTTTAAATGAATTTTTAGGTATGATAACTGGATCATTTGGTCCACATATTGCTGAAGTACTCTTGAAAAACAATACAGGCTCTTTTGGTACTTCCATATTACTTTCCTTGGCATGCTTCGCATAATTGAGTCCGACGCAAATGATCTTTGAAGGATCAGCAATGCATGGCAAGAAAGTGACTTCATCTTTTATTTCATCACATTCATTGGCATGTAGCAATAGCCACTCCGACAAATGTGTTGTTCCACCCATTTCAAAAAAACTTCGATTGAAATCATTATAATATCCTGAAATATCTATTTTTTTTCCTTTCGCATCAAGCATGCCTAATCCAACACTGCCCGATTTATCAAATCTGAAAATTTTCATGTATCAATTGTTTAATCTGGTAAATCCTCCGTCAATGGGTATATCTGTACCGGTAATAAAAGATGCCTGCTTGCTGCAAAGGTAAAAAGCAAGTTGTGCAATTTCCTCTGGCTCTGCCATTCTACCTATAGGCTGACTAGCAGAAAGTTTTTCAAACATTTCTTCTTGTTTCCCAGGATAATGTTTATCAAGAAAGCCATCAACAAAAGGTGTATGCACCCTTGCCGGAGAAATGCAGTTGCACCGGATTCCTTTTTTAATAAAATCTTTTGCAACACTCAATGTCATTGAAACAATAGCGCCTTTGCTCATGCTGTAAGCAAAGCGGTCAGGGATGCCTACTGTAGCAGCAATAGAAGCCATATTTATAATTAGGCCTTCTCCCATTTCTATCATAAAAGGAATAATCGCCTGAATGCAATTGAATGCACCTTTTACATTCACATTAAAAATTTTCTGAAAATCTTCATCAGATGTGTTCAACACATTTCCGATATGTGCGATACCGGCATTATTGATCAAGATGCCAATTCCTCTTTTGATGGAGATTAATGAAATGACTTCCTTGACAGCCGCATTATTGGTAATATCTGTTTCATGGAAGACAACAGTTTCATCATTGATGGATAATTTCTTTAGCGTGTCTTCTGATGGTTTTTGTACATCAAGCACATCGACAATCGCGCCCTGATCATGAAATATTTTTACCATAGCAAGACCAATGCCGCTTGATCCACCTGTGATGATAACATAAGGACTCACCAATTCAAAATTTCCAGCTGCCATATGCTCAAGAATAGTTTTATCAATTAAGTTAAAGCATAAAAATTTACTAGTGAAAAGATATATTAATTAAATATATTTAAGCATGAAACTTTATAAAAAAGGGGAAAAAGTTTTAATAGAGCATGAGGGAAATTTTTATGCAACTGATCATCCTTGGGATGCATTAATAAATCATAAAAATTTGTTTCATTATTTAATTGGGCAGCTGCCTCAATATTCAAAAACAACGCAGGTTGATCTTGCGAATGAACTTGATGCACCAGTTGGTTCACAAGAATTATGGGCTGCAGGTGTAACTTACTTACGTAGCAAAGAAGCTCGAGAAAAAGAATCTGCTCATAGTGGTGGGGGAAGCTTTTATGATAAAGTTTATGATGCACAGAGACCTGAACTTTTTTTTAAGGCATTGCCTTCAAGAATAGCCGGTCATCAACATGCTGTTCATATTCGTAATGATTCTTCCTGGGATGTGCCAGAGCCTGAATTGACTTTGTTTATATCAAGTGAAGGAACAATTGAAGGGTATACAGTTGGGAACGACATGAGTTCAAGAAGCATTGAAGGAGAAAATCCACTTTATCTTGCGCAAGCCAAAGTATATGATCGGAGCGCTGCATTAGGTCCATGTCTTTTTGTTCCTGAAAATCCCATTGATCTTGCATCCAGTATACAATTAAAAATATATAGAGCGGATCAACTTGTTTTTGATGGAGTGACAGCTCTTTCAAAAATGAAAAGAAATTTAAATGAATTGGCTTCATTCCTTTTCTTGGAAACTAGTTTTCCTATGGGCGTGATGCTGATGACAGGTACCGGCATTGTTCCTCCGGATGAATTTACCTTGCAGGTAAATGATCGGGTTGAAATTTCAATTGATGGTATTGGTACCTTAATTAATACAGTGAAAAAAAATAAGCAATGAAGATTCTATTCGCTATCATTTCCACGCTTTTGTTTTCAATGACTTCCGTTGCTCAACCTGCACCAAAACCATTTGGTGCTTTGCCATCAGATCGACAACTAAAATGGCATGAAACAGAGGTTTATGGTTTGATTCATTTTACGCCAACAACATTCGAAAATAAAGAATGGGGTTATGGTGACGCAGATCCTAAAATTTTTAATCCTACTCAATTTGATGCAGAGAAAATTGTAACAGCTTTGAAGGCAGGTGGATTGAAAGGGGTTATTCTTGTTGCGAAACATCACGACGGGTTTGCCTTATGGCCAACACAAACTACGAATTACAATATCACTGCATCGCCATTTCGTAATGGTAAAGGTGATTTGGTAAAAGAGGTTGAACAGGCATGCAGAAAATATGGACTAAAATTTGGGGTGTATTGTTCACCATGGGATCGAAATAATCCTGTTTATGGAACACCTGCTTATGTTGATGCATACAGGACACAATTAAAAGAACTCTACACAAACTATGGTGAATTATTCATGTCGTGGCATGATGGAGCAAATGGAGGAGATGGATATTATGGTGGTGCAAGAACAACCAAAAAAATAGATCGAGCTACTTACTATGGATGGGATACAACATGGGCCATCACAAGAAAAATGCAACCCAATGCAAATATCTTTAGCGATATCGGATGGGATGTACGATGGGTTGGCAATGAGAGAGGCTTCGCAGCAGAAACATCATGGGCAACATTTACGCCTGTTCCTGCAGAAGGAGAGAGCAAAACAGTACCCGGACAGTTAGACGATAAACAAAATCCATTTGGCACACGCAACGGTAATAATTGGGTGCCGGCAGAATGTGATGTGCCTTTGCGTAAAGGATGGTTTTATCATCCAGAAGAAAAAGACAAAGTAAAATCACCTGCTCAATTATTTGATTTGTATTTGAAAAGTGTAGGAAGAGGTGGTGCATTAGACTTGGGTATTGCACCTGATACAAGAGGGCTACTGGCAGAGGAAGATGTTAGGTCGCTTGAAGGATTTGGGAAAATATTAAATGCATCATTCAAAAAAAATATGGCCGAGCTCGCAACAATAACTTCCAAGCAAACAAGGGGGAAGGCTTTTTCGACAAAAAATTTAGTCGATGACAATACCAAGTCTTACTGGGCTTCAAAAGATGATGATCATCTCCCGGAAATAGTATTTGATTGGAAAGAAGAAGTTGAATTTGATCTCATCAGATTGAGAGAGTTTATACCACTTGGACAAAGAATTGAGTCAGTAGAAATAGCATCATTTGAGAATGGTGCATGGAAAAAAATAGCAACTGCAACTTCTATTGGTGCTGCCAGAATAATACTTTTGGATAGTCCTGTGAAATCAAAAAAAGTAAAAATTAATATAGTGTCATCTCCAGTTTGTGTAACTTTTAGTGAAATTGGGTTTTATAAAAAATCTGAATTTTAATCATATAAACTTGTCATCATGAAATTTCTATTTTCATTCTTGTGCGTCTTGATGCTTATTTCTGTCAATGCACAAAAAAATTATCTAACTGAAACCAAACAAGATCGTGACACCCGGATGGAGTGGTGGAGAGATGCAACGTTTGGCATGTTTATTCATTGGGGAGCTTATGCCGTTCCAGCTGGTTCATACAATGGAAAAGAGTATGGTCGTATAGGAGAATGGATCATGCATTCTGCAAATATTCCCATCCCAGAATATGAAAAGTTTGTTCAACAGTTTAACCCAACTCAATTCAATGCGAAGGAGTGGGTTGCTGTAGCAAAAAAAGCAGGCATCAAATATATCGTTATCACTTCCAAGCATCATGATGGTTTTTGTATATGGGATAGCAAGGTGACTAATTATGATATCATGGATGCATCACCTTTCAAAAGAGATATTCTTAAGGAACTTTCTGATGCTTGTAAAGAGGCGAATATAAAAATGTGTTTCTATCACTCTATTATGGACTGGCATCATCCAGATGCAGAGAGCAAAAAGGATTACACACATCAGCATTCAGCAAATCCAAATTTTGCAAAATATCGTGAAGAGTATTTGAAACCACAATTAAAAGAATTGATTGAGAAATATGATCCTGCTGTACTATGGTTCGATGGAGAATGGATACCGGAATGGACAGAAGATCAGGGGAAGGACCTTTATAATTATCTGAGAAATTTAAAGCCTGATTTGATCATTAATAACAGGGTCGGGAAGGGTAGAGCTGGAATGCAAGGCATGAATAAATATCAAGATGCTGCAGGTGATTTTGGTACACCAGAACAGGAAATTTTGGAGGGAACTTCTGATACAGATTGGGAGAGTTGCATGACGATGAATGATACATGGGGATTCAAAAAGAATGATAACAACTGGAAATCAAGTGAAACATTGATTCATAATTTGGTTGACATAGCAGCAAAGGGGGGAAATTATCTATTGAATGTAGGCCCCACTGCTGAAGGGCTGATTCCTGCTCCCTCAGTTGACAGATTAAAAGATATGGGGAACTGGTTGAAAATAAATGGAGAAGCAATTTATGCCACAAAGAGTTTAAAGAAATTCAAAGAGGGTGATCATGTAAAATATACTGTGAGCGGTGATGGCAAATATATTTATGCCATTGTTACCAAAAAGGCAGATGGACCGGTAGTGTTAAAAAATATTTCAGCTGCACCTGGAACTAAAGTAAAAATGCTTGGTGTAAAAAAAGCAATTCATCATGAACATGATGAAAAAGCAGGTACCCTAACATTGAACTGGCCTAAACAATTGCCTTGTGAACATGCCTGGGTATTTAAGATCGAGGGCAGTGCAAAAAATTAAAAATTTTGAACTACATTTGCGGCGGAGAGATGGCAGAGCGGTCGAATGCGGCGGTCTTGAAAACCGTTGACTGTCACAGGTCCGGGGGTTCGAATCCCTCTCTCTCCGCTCGAGAAAACCCCGCATTGCGGGGTTTTTGATTTATGAAACATCTAAAGCACTTAAATAGGTATTTCTGGAAATACAGATGGAGATTTTTTCTTGGAATCTTCTTTGTAATGATTTCCAATTATTTTGGAATTCTCGCACCTCAATTAACAGGATTCGTAGTTGATGAAGTGCAAAAAGCCATTCGCCCAGATTTCATCAATGAGTCGAAAACATTTTTTGATCCACTGGTTCTATTGGCTATTGAATGGATGGGAAATCAACATTTTGAATTTGGCATCCTCATTTTATTTTGTGGATTATTACTGCTCACTTTTGCGCTGCTAAGAGGTTTTTTTATGTTTTTGATGCGTCAGACCATTATTGTGATGAGTCGACATATTGAGTATGATCAGAAAAATGAGGTTTATAATCACTATCAAAAACTTGATGCACTATTTTATAAAGTTCATTCTACAGGCGACTTAATGAGTAGGATGTCGGAAGATGTTTCCAGGGTTAGGATGTATACAGGGCCGGCTTTAATGTATTTGGTGAATCTCGTTGTGCTCATTGGGTTCAGTCTTTTTTATATGTTTAACAAAGATCCTTTGCTTTCAGCTTATGTTTTAGCGCCGCTTCCTTTACTGGCTATTGCAATGTATTTCGTGAATATTTACATTATCAAAAGAAGTGAATCTATTCAATCGCAATTGAGTGAACTGACTACAATTGCTCAAGAGTCTTATTCAGGAATTCGAGTAATCAAATCATTTTTTCAGGAGAAGAATACCTGGACGCATTTTAATCATAAAACTGAGGAGTATAGAAAAAGTGGACTCGCTCTGTCAACTGTAGAAGCAATTTATTTTCCTGCAATTGGCTTACTGATTGGATTAAGCACTTTGCTGACCATCTATATTGGAAGTGTTTATCAGGTGGAACATAAAATCAGTTCAGGAACGATTGCAGAGTTTGTGGTTTATATCAATATGTTGACTTTCCCTGTTTCAGCAATAGGGTGGGTGGTTTCAAATATTCAACGCGCAGCAGCTTCTCAAAAGAGACTCAATGAATTTTTAGAGGTGAAACCCAATATTCAAAATATTGATCATCCAATAAAAATTGCTGCAATCAACACCTTAAATTTCAATAAGGTTGATTTGGTGTATAGTCATACAGGTATACATGCCGTAAAAGATTTTACACTTCATGTCAAAGCAGGAGAAAAAATCGCAATTATTGGTAAAACGGGTTCTGGCAAAACAAGTTTAGCACAATTGATGCTGAGAATGTTCGATGCTACTTCTGGAACATTAGCGTTTAATGACATTGATATTAAATCATTTGATGTATCTCAGTTAAGAGGCTTGATCAGTTATGTACCGCAAGATGTCTTTTTGTTCAGTGATACAGTGGAGAATAATATATCATTTGGAGCTCAACTGGCAAGTCCAAATATTGTTCAGGATGCAGCAAGGGCTGCAATGGTGGATGGAGAAATTGAAAAATTATCACAAGGCTATCAAACTAGTATTGGGGAAAGAGGGGTGACACTATCAGGTGGACAAAAACAGCGAATTTCAATTGCAAGGGCTATTTCAAAATCGGCCGACTTGCTCATTTTTGATGATTGTCTTAGTGCAGTTGATACAAATACTGAACAGAACATATCCAATAATCTTGCTCAACTTTTAGAGGGTAAAACTGCATTCTTTATAACCCATAGGATCATTCAATCCATTGCATTTGATAAAATAGTTATTATGGATCAAGGTTCCATTGTTCAACAGGGAACACATGAGGAATTGCTATCAGCAGAAGGGTATTATAAAGAGCTTTTTCTGCATCAGCAATTCAGCCAGTCGCGACATTGATCGTAAAAAAGTCCCCTAATTGTGGTTTTTTTCAGAAAAATCCACTAATTTTTGTCAGATAAAAAATAAATTTATCTTTATTTTTAAAGCAAATTAACCAAAACCAAAACTTAAGATTGTGGCGTACGACAACAACGAAAAGAAAATGGACAGTGTGTACAGCAAAAGAATCAGGGCTGGAAAAAGAAGAACTTATTTTTTTGATGTAAGAACAACAAGAGGTAACGATTATTATCTAACCATCACAGAAAGCAGAAAGCGTTTCAATGACGATGGTTATGACAGACATAAGATATTCCTTTATAAAGAGGATTTCAATAAATTCCTCAAAGCATTGAACGAGGCAGTTGATCACGTTAAAACTGAATTGATGCCTGATTTTGATTTCGATGCTTTCAACCACGAATATGATGAAGAAAACGGCGAAGGAGGATCATCGTATGCTCCATCGGCAAATACTTCATCTGAATCTGCAGCTCCTGCACCAGCACAAGAACGTGGCGATGTCTCTGAAGGGGACAATGGCGCAGGTGAGCAAGTAGATAAGTGGTAATTAATTATCTCCAGCTTTTATACTGATTGATCAATCCATTGGTTGAACTATCGTGAGTTTCAACCAATGAAGCTGAATTTAATTCTGGCAGTATTTTATTTGCCAATTGTTTCCCAAGTTCTACGCCCCACTGATCAAAACTGAAAACATTCCATAAGACACCTTGGGTGAATATTTTATGTTCATATGCTGCAATGAGCATTCCAAGCGTGAATGGATCAATGATTTTTACCAAAATAGAATTGGTTGGTTTATTTCCTTCAAAAACTTTAAAAGGAACTAGACTGTTTTTCTCTTCAGCTGATAATTTTGATAGCTCTTCGCTGGCTTCAGCAGATGTTTTCCCATTCATCAAAGCTTCAGTTTGTGCAAAGAAATTTGAAAGCAGTTTCTGATGGTGGTCGCCTAAAGGATTATGCGATTTGGCAGGAGCGATAAAATCACATGGTATCAAAATCGTTCCCTGATGGATCAATTGGTAAAATGCGTGTTGGCCATTTGTGCCAGGCTCACCCCAAATCACAGGTCCGCTTGAATAGCTAAGTTTATTGCCATTTCTGTCGACACTTTTACCATTACTCTCCATATTACCCTGTTGGAAATATGCTGCAAAACGATGCAGATATTGATCATAGGGAAGGATGGCTTCAGATTGAGCACCAAAGAAATTTACATACCAAACACCTAGTAAAGCCATGATAACGGGTATATTTTCATTATAAGACTTCTGTTGGAAGTGTTTGTCCATTTCATGCGCTCCTTTGAGAAGAGATTCAAAGTTTTCAAAGCCAATGGTCAGTGCAATGGATAATCCAATCGCGCTCCAGAGACTATATCTTCCTCCAACCCAGTCCCAGAATTCAAACATATTCTCTTTTGCTATTCCAAATGCTGTTACAGCTTTTTCATTGGTCGATAATGCCACAAAGTGCTTGGCGATATGTTGCTCATCGCCTGCATGTTCTAAAAACCATTTCCTTGCAGTATGCGCATTTGTCATGGTTTCTTGGGTGGTAAATGTCTTGGAAGCAACTAAAAATAAAGTTGAGTCAGCCTCTATAACTTTCAGACATTCAGCAATATGTGTGCCATCAACATTTGAAACAAAATGAACCTGAATGCCATCAACCCAATAAGGTTTCAATGCTTCTGTCACCATCACCGGACCAAGATCACTTCCTCCAATACCGATATTTACGATATGCTTAATTTTTTTCCCTGTGTAGCCTTTCCATGCACCGGAATGCACTTGATGGCAAATATGTTGCATTTGCTTAAGGACTGCCTTAACTTTTGGCATTACATCTTCACCGTCAGTGATTACAGGTTTGCCAGAGAAATTTCGGAGTGCTGTATGCAAAACTGCTCTTCCCTCAGTTTGGTTGATTTTTTCTCCATCAAACATCGCGTTGATGGCATCTTTCAATTTGCATTCTTCCGCAAGTTCAAATAACAAGTCCATTGTTTCCTGGACTATAATATTCTTGGAATAGTCAAATAAGAGTCCATCTTGATCAACATGGTATTTTTCAAATCTATGTTTGTCATTTTTGAACAAATCCTTTAGATGGGATTGTTTCATTTTTTCTGCATGTGCAGATAATTTTTTCCATGCGGCTGTACCAGTGGGATCAATTTTGGGGAAAGACATTATAATGATTGTTTTATTTTTTCATTGAGGATATTCATCATATCGGCGTCAATATTCAAGTGTGTGACCATTCTGAATTTGTTGCTAGAGATTGCAAGGAATTTCACACCATGGTTTTTCATTTTTTCGATGAATCCTTTCATATCAAATGCTGGATCACATTCAGCAATCACAATATTTGTTTGAACGGGAGAAATACCATTGATAAATGATTGGCCTTTTAAAATTTCTTCAATTGATTTGGCGTTCTGATGATCGGTTTTAAGTCGATCTACATGATGCTCTAATGCATATATCCCTGCAGCAGCAAGACTTCCAGCTTGTCTCATTCCGCCACCAAATGCTTTTCTAACACGTCTTGCTTTTTTGATGAAGTCTTTTTTGCCAAGCAATAAACTTCCAACAGGAGCGCCCAGTCCTTTGCTCAGGCAAATAGAAATGCTATCAAAAATCCTTCCGTATTCTTGTGCTTTTTGTCCAGTTGCAACTATTGCATTAAACAATCTCGCACCATCCAGGTGGTAGGAGAGTCTTAATGCTTTTGAAGTGCTGCTCATTTCTTCTAGGTCATTCCATTCGTAACAGCTGCCACCTCCTCGATTCGCAGTATTTTCTACTACGACCAATCTGGAGATGGGTTTATGGACATCATCTGGATTATTTACTGATGAGGCAATGAGGTCTTTATTGATTCTTCCTCGATCACCTTGTAAGAGTCGAACGGATGCACCCGCGTTAAAAGCGATACCTCCTCCTTCATACTGATAAACATGCGAGAGTTCGTCGCAAATCACCTCATCTCCAGGTTGGGTATGACATTTAATGGCAATTTGGTTGGTCATGGTGCCACTGGGACAAAATATGGCGTTTTCCATGCCAAACATAGCTGCAGCCATTTCTTCTAGCCGATTAATGGTTGGATCTTCCCCAAAAACATCGTCGCCCACAGGTGCTCTGTGCATAGCTTCCAGCATTCCGGGGGTGGGTTGGGTGACTGTATCCGATCTAAGGTCAATGATCATACCGCGAAATTAGCCCATGGCTGCCTGAATTCCCCCCGTTTTTTGCACTTTTGATTCACATATTTGTTTGATTTTCATAATTTTTGGTTGTTTTTTCTAAAACTGCCCTTTTATGTGGAAAAGGAATTTTAATTTTGCAGGTATCCCCTAAATTCGACTATGAGGCAATTAAAGATAGCTACACAGATTACCAACCGCGATTCACAAGCAGTTGAAAAATATCTTCAAGAGATTTCTAAAATCTCAATGATCACACCAGAGGAAGAAACAATTCTTGCGCAAAGAATCAAAATGAATGATCAGCGTTCATTAGATAAATTGGTGCAGGCTAACTTACGTTTTGTTGTTTCTGTTGCAAAACAATACCAACATCAGGGATTGTCTTTGAGTGATTTGATCAATGAAGGAAATCTTGGTTTGATCAAGGCAGCTCAGCGTTTTGATGAAACAAAAGGTTTCAAATTCATTTCTTATGCTGTGTGGTGGATCAGACAATCAATATTACAAGCATTGGCTGAACAAGGTAGATTGGTTCGTCTCCCTCAAAATAAGATTGGTACATACAACAAAGCCAATAAAGCTTATATGGCTTTCGAACAGGAGCATGAGCGTGAACCATCAACTGAAGAGTTGGCAGAGATTCTTGAAATGAGCGAAACTGAAATCAATAATATTTTCCAAAGTAATACACGTCATACATCATTGGATGCTCCAGTGCATGAGGCTGAAGATGTTGCTATGGGAGATTTATTGGAGGGAAGTGATGATACAGACGATGATGTGATGAAGGATTCTCTTCGTGCTGAAATCCGTCGCGTGCTTAAATCTTTGAGTCCACGTGAAGCTGAAATCGTAAATGCATATTTTGGATTGGATGGTGAGAATGGTGTAACCATAGAGCAAATCGGACAAAAATATGATTTGACTAAGGAGCGTATCCGTCAAATCAAAGAAAGAGCCATCAAGAGACTTCAAAAAGCGCGATACAGTAATGCGCTGAAAGCATACTTAGGTTAATAAGACATATCGGCCCCGCAAAATTGCGGGGCCTTTTTTAAACTCCCTGCTTTTTTATTTGTTATAAATCGATGAGAATATCTGTACTGATATTGTTTTCTTTTTTTCTTTTCTCCTGTGAAAAAGATATTGATCTGAAATTGGATCCTAGTGAAAACAGATTGGTCGTTGATGCATCCATTGAAAACGGCAGACCTCCCATTGTTTTTCTGTCGAAGAGTATTGACTATTTCAGCAAAATTACTCCCGAACTTCTTGCTGCTTCTTTTGTGAGAAATGCAGTAGTGTCAATCAATGATGGAATACAAGAGGTTAAACTTGTTGAGGACACGCTTACAGATACCAACGGAAACAAATTGTTTTACTACACCACTGCTCCGGGTAGTATGTTTATTGGCAAACTAAAAACTTCCTATCAATTAAAAATTCAGGTGGGAGCAGAAACCTATACTTCTGCTACAACCATTCCTGAAATTACGCGAAGAGTAGATTCTATGTGGTGGGAAAAATTGCCGTTCTCAGAAGACCCTAAAGCATCGCGCATCATGCTTACTGCAACTGATAAGCCTGGATTAGGTGACTATATTAGGTATTATACCAAAGTAAATAGTGGTCCATTTCTTCCCGGATTCACCAGTGTATATGATGATGATATCATTGATGGAAAATCTTATACCATCCCATTGGATAAAGGATTTGATAAAAATGAAGAATTTGTTGACAGCCTTGCATATTTCAAGCGCGGTGATACGGTAACACTCAAATTGGCACAGATCGATAAAAGCACATATGAATTCTGGCGCACATATGAATTCTCCTTTCAAAGTGTCGGTAATCCATTTTCAAGTCCCATTAAAATCAAATCAAATATCTCCAACAATGCGCTGGGATATTTTGGGGGATATGCAGCGCAGTATCGTACCCTGATCATCCCAAAACTCTAATTTGAAATGCTTATTTTTGCAGACAATAAAATCATGAAAAATGTCTGCAATTGAAAAAGTGAGTTGTCTAATTATAGGTTCAGGTCCAGCTGGATATACTGCTGCAATTTATGCTTCGAGAGCTAATCTTCAACCTGTATTATATCAAGGTATTCAACCTGGAGGTCAACTTACCATCACAACCGAAGTTGAAAATTATCCTGGTTACCCTGATGGAGTTCAAGGTCCAGAGATGATGGTCGATTTTGAAAAGCAGGCAAAGCGAATGGGTGCAGATATAAGATATGGATTAGCAACAAAGGTTGATTTTTCAGGCGGATTGCATAAAGTATGGATTGATGAGGAAAAGGAAATACATGCGGATACTGTAATTATTGCAACGGGTGCATCAGCAAAGTGGTTAGGATTGGAAAGTGAACAACGATTAAATGGATTTGGTGTGAGTGCATGCGCTGTTTGTGATGGATTCTTCTTTAAAGGTAAAGAAGTAGCTATTGTTGGTGCTGGTGACACTGCAGCGGAAGAAGCACATTACCTGAGTAAATTATGTTCAACAGTTCATATGTTTATTCGAAGAGAGGAAATGCGTGCTTCAAAAATTATGCAAGACAGGGTGAAGAATACGCCCAATATTAAAATATATTGGAATACAGATACCGATGAAATTCTAGGTCAACAGAAAGTAGAAGCAGTACGAATCAAAAACAATAAAACTGGCGAAAAGCAAGAAATTCCAATTGCTGGTTTCTTTGTTGCCATAGGTCATCAACCCAACTCGGATATTTTCAAAGGGTTCATCGATATGGATGAAGCAGGTTACATCAAAACAATTCCTGGTTCATCAAAAACAAATGTACCTGGTGTTTTTGCATGTGGTGATGTTCAAGATAAAAATTATCGACAGGCCATCACTGCTGCTGGTAGTGGGTGCATGGCTGCAATTGACGCTGAACGTTTCTTAGCTGCTCAGGGTCATTGATAGCAATAGCCAGCCAGAAACATATCCCAATAACGCCCAAAGCGTTATATTTTTTAAATACCAAACAAAGTTGATCTTGGTGAGTCCCATTGCGGCTACACCCGCTGCAGACCCAATGATCAAAAGACTTCCGCCTGTGCCAGTTGTATAGGCCAACATCAACCAGAATGGATGATCGGTAGGGTAAGCTGTCAATTCATACATATTCTGTGCTGCTGCCATGAGTGGAACGTTATCTACTATTGCTGATGATATTCCTAATAACATGGTTAGATTATATATACTCCCCGTTATGCTGGAAAGCATTGTTGAAAAATTGGTAAGCATACCTGCAGTGGATAGGGCACTAACTGCTAATAATATCCCAAGAAAAAATAAAATACTTGGGGTGTCTATTTTTTTTAATAAATGATTGATAGAAGTATGCTGTTTTTCATCTTCATCTTTTCTTCTGTCGATGAATTCAGAAAGAAGCCAAACGATACCCATTGCCAAAAGCATGCCCATGAATGGGGGTAATCCTGTAAGCGTTTTAAAAATCGGGACAAACAAAAGTGCAGAAATTCCCGATATGAAAAACAATGTTGAGTGATTTGATTTTTGACCGGTTGATGCATCATAGTGCAAATCAAAATTTCCTTTTAATTGAAATGAAAGTGCAAAGAATGGGATGACTACAGAAACCAAACTTGCCAGAAATGTTTTTTCAATGATTGCTGCAGTGGTAATTTGATTTCCCATCCAAAGCATGGTTGTTGTAACATCGCCAATTGGACTCGATACTCCTCCTGCATTTGCAGCTATAACAATTAAAGATGCAAAAAGTATTTTTTCCTTAGGGTCTTTTATGATTTTTGCAACAATACTTATCAATACAATGGTTGTAGTAAGATTGTCGAGTATTGCAGATAGAAAAAACGATAGCAGTAAGATGATAAAAGATAAAACCTTTTTACTTTTTGTTTTAAATGCTTTAATGATGATGTCAAAACCATCATGTGCGTCTATCAGTTCAACAATCGTCATCGCGCCCAATAGAAAAAATAAAATTCCCGAAATTTCTCCTAAATGATTAATCAGTTCGTGCTCTAGCCCATGTCCTGATGTGCTTATGTATAAAACAGTCCAGCATGCAACGCCTGTAACAAGTGCAATGGCTGATTTGCTTATTTTTATAAATTCTTCTAACGCGATGAATATATAACCAATGATGAAAATTGATAAAAGCATTTTAATTCTTTGTTAATGAGATGAGTGTTGTTAAGTTTTTGGGTCGTTCAGCTTCAAGCCATTTAAAATTCTTCAATGTTTTTTTATCAGCAGGAATTTTATCCATGGGGTATGTAATTCCTTTAACCGCATTCACCCATGAAATTCTTTTTAATTCCTTGCTTTTGAATTTCATGCCAATTGCATCAGCCATTGCATAATTGAGTCCTATGTATGCGCTGTCTTTGTCGTCTTGCAGGTAATAAAGGCTTTCGCTATTTCCTTTTGCCCTAAGAAAGTCAATCTCACCATCAACAAATGAACCGATCATGTTATTACCTCTTAATTGATTGAAAAGACCTTCTTTTGTTTTATTGACTGAAAAAGCATTTTCAAGAATCAGTACTGTATCGGCTTTCCTGTTTTTTGTAGTTAAAAATATTGTATCACCTGTAATCTGACTTTCATTTGCCCAAATGGCCGGCTCTTTGTAGAATCTAAAAACAGAGTCTTCGGCGGAATAGTAAAGACTATCACTCCTTCCTTGAAGTGAATCACCAAAAATCTTTACATGGGCATATGCTGAAAAAAATCTTAATGAATCATTTTTATTATTCTTTGTAGTGTCTTTTGCAATCACACCAGAGTAGAGGGTATCTGATGAAACATATAAAGTATCATTGTCCTCGTGTATGATCATTAAAGGAAACTGATAAGCTTTTACAGTTTTTTTGTCTTTATTGAATTTTGCTTGTCCTGATAGTACACTGACGCCGTTTGAGCTATCCTGAAATAGAATATTCCCAATTGCTATTCCTTCACCAGTTTTTTTGTCAAAATCAATTTTATCTGCAATGATAAGTTGAGTGCTGTCTTTTATTATAGGTCTTTTAGAAAAGCTTCCAACTTCTTTTTTCATATCATAGAAACCAGATCTTGTTTTGATGTTTGATTTTTCATCATAAATAAGTGTGGGAGAGATGAAACTCGCAATTTCACTATTGATATTATAAAGCAACGTATCGGTTAACATGGTGAATTCTGGGTCAACTACTTTTACGTTTTTTTGGAAGTATACTTCTTTGGTGTCTGCGTAATAAAATCCTTCTTTACTGGTTAATACGGTTTGTTTATTGACCAGTTTACCATTGTTTACATATGTGCCAATTTTAGCATTCACATCATATTGTAAGGCCTCAGAGGTCAAAGTTGCTTTCCCGTCGGTTAGCTTTACTTTACCTGTTAAATCTGCAATTTTAGTATTGCCAAGATATTTTAGGTATTGTGAGTAGGTATGGACCGTATCACCATCATTAATATGAATGTTTCCAAAAGCTTCTATGGTATTGGTCAATATATTTTGAACTGCACTGTCACAGCTAAATAAGGTATTTTCTTGTTTGAGTTGTACGTGTCCAATCAATAGGTTCAAATCACCTGCTGAATCCTGTTTAACTCTTCTGAATTTATCAGCTGCAATGATTTTTATAAACTTTGTTGAATCAGATTTTGTGCTGTCGGCATACACATATACTTGTCCTGTTGCTTTATTACAAAACAATACAATCAAGATGATGAATGAAAAGACTACATGAAGTCTCATCGATTATTGTTTTACAGAATCTGGAAGTGCTTCCATTAATGGCGCAGTTTTATCTTTTTTACCAAAAACGGATACTTGAACATATCTTTTAGGATGAAGTCTTAGGTCTTGCAATAAGATATTTAAACTGTTTGTAGTGCTGGTTAGATTCTTATACAATTGCTCATCTGCTGCTAGTTTTCCGATTGTTCCCTTACCATTTTTAATATCAGTAATCATGCCATTCAATTGAGTAATTGATTTCTCAAGGGCGTTAAGCGTATTGCCGATCTGTCCGCTTGATAGCTCTCTCGTTAGTTTTGCTGTATTATTAAGTATAGCAGTTACTGAGTCATTGTTCTTTTTGAGGTTTCGTGTGAAAGCATTGATATTGTCAATAGAATTGGCCAATCCACCTGTAGCTGGCATCAATTCATTGTTTAACAATTCAAGGGTTTGATTCAGATGTGCAAGCAGCTGACCCAGATTTTTTTTATTCTCCTGATCAAAAACAGATCCAATTTTTTTAACCGCAGAGTCAATCGTCAATAATGTTTGATTTGCATTATCAATTGTAGGCACCAGGTATGATTTTAAATCCTGAACGAGTCCGGGGGATTCTAATCCTTTTATTGTGTCACCATCTTTTAAGAATTCGTTAGATGTTCCCATGGTTATGACGATATAAGCAGCCCCTAGTGGAGCAGCTTCAATTTTGCCATACGAATCAATGGGGATATTGATATCCCTTGTCAGTTGGTATCCAACGACTACATTATTTAAATTTTTGTCTCCTTCCTGCATGCCTTCAACAGATCCTACTCGTAGTCCATTTATTTTTACAGCATCAGAAATATTCAGCCCTTCTACTTTTTTGAAGGTGACATACATGGTTGCTTTTTTCTGAAACAGATTTTTGCCTTTCAAAAAATTGAAACCAAGGATAAGCAGTGTGATTGCAATTGCAGTAAGTGTGCCGACTTTTGTTTCGTTGGATATTTTCATGTTAGTCTTTATTGTGGTTTCCCATCAATTATTTGTTTGTATTTAATCACTGCATTTGCAATTGATCTCACAATTTCTTTTTGTCCGTTTTCACTATTCAAGTAGTCTTCCTCTTCTTTATTTGTAATAAATCCGGTTTCAACCAATACGGCAGGCATGTTTGTTGCTTGTAATACCCATATTCCCATGTGGTTTCTTTGCAGTACTCCCCAGCTTTTTCTGCCGTTTCCAACAAACTCATCTTCAATCATTGAAGCAAGTCTTACAGAATTTTTAAAAAATTTCTGTGACCAGAGTCTTGCTTTGATCATGGCTTCCGGACTGGTCACATCTGGAATATCCATTACCTCGGCAGATGATTCATATCGTTCGTCTTCAATGATTCCTTTTGTTTTTTCATCAGATCTGTCAGCTGCCCAAACATATGTTGATGTGCCGTAAACTGGATTTGGAGTGGATTTATAGATGGGGACTTTTTTATATACTTTTTTCTTTTTGCCTTTGATTTTTTTATAGGTTGGCACGCTTTTGTAACCAATGATTGTTTTTTTAGGGGGAGCAGCATTTACGTGAATGCACAAAAAGAGATCTCCATTTTCCTTGTTTGCAATATTTGCTTTTTCTTTTGGATTGTGGTAAATGTCAGTTGTTCTGGTCATTACAAATCTAGTATCAGGCATTTCGCTTCTCAAAAGCGTATCAAGTCGCATTGCCATTTGTAATGTCAGTTGTGCTTCAGTTGAATATGCTCCTTTAGCACCTTGATCAGTTCCACCATGCCCAGCATCAATAATGATTGTTTTGATTTTTGGACCCTTGGTAGGGGCTTGTTGTCCCATGGTCATTTTACCAACGAGTACAAGTGAAATGACTATAAGGACTTTGGTTAAATTATGTCTATTCATATTCAGGCAAATTGGTATGAAGTCCCTTTAGAATCTTCACAAAACCTTACCACATTATTTAGTTAATTTTGCCTGCCAACACTATGCTGCAGGTCGTAAGCAAATTTAGCTTAAAATATCTTTTTTTCTTGATTTTATGCTCAGGGGTAATCCCCATTTTAACAATTGCAACACATGCGCAAAATATTATTCCAAAATCTGATTCAATTGGGAAGTCAACAAAAGTTGACACAAGTAAACTGGTAAACAAAACTGATACATTAAAACTTAAGATTTCTAAAGATTCAATCCCTGCTCAAATTGATTACGAGGCACAGGATTCAATGGTTTTGGATGTTGATGCAAAAAAGATCTTTTTGTTTGGTAAAACACAAATAAAATATGAGGATGTTGTGTTGAATGCACCATTGATTGAATTTGATCAGGAAACTCAATTTGTCTATGCAAAAATGGCTAGAGATTCAGCCGGACAAGTTGCAGGGATGGCAAAATTAAAGCAGGCAGAGTCTACTACTGTGAGCGATAGTATTCGATTTAATTTTAAATCTCAAAAAGGGATGACCTATGCTTCCTTTTTTCAGCAATCAGATTTTTTCAATTTTGCTGAAAAGGTAAAAAAATATGATGCTGAAACATTTTTTGCCTCAAAGGGGAGGTTCACAACGTGTAATTTGGATACGCCACATTTTGCCTTTCGATTCAGCAAAGCGAAGTTTATCAGTAAAAAATTAGTGGTAACCGGACCTGTACATCCGGAGTTTGAAGATGTTCCTATACCCATTTATCTGCCATTCGGAATATTTCCAATGCAAAAAGGCAGGCAATCAGGGATACTTCCACCACAATTTACGGTCAATGAAAATTTTGGATTAGGATTAGAAGGAATAGGTTATTACAGAGCAATCAATGATTATGTTGATGCAAAAGTTTGGTTTGATATCTATTCTTACGGTACTTGGCGTGCAAATTTTTCTCCAACCTACAGAATGAGGTACCGTTACAATGGTACTTTTAATTTGAGTATTCAGAATACAAAGTTTGCATTCAAGAATGATCCAGATTATAGCAACAGCAAAAGTTTTTTTGTTACCTGGACGCATTCGATGGACAGTAAAGCTCGTCCGGGTGTGTCTTTTAATGCTAGTGTGAATGCAGGTAGTAGTAAGTATTTAAGATTGGTGCCCAATGGCGCATTGGTGAATCCAGGATTCACAGGAAATATCGCTGGTGCAGGAAATTACATGCAGCCAATGAATTTCACCAACCAACTTAATTCAACGATATCTTATCAAAAAATGTGGAATGGAACGCCATTCAACTTTGCAATGAACTTGAGTCATAACCAAAATACTTCTACCAAAGTAGTAAACTTGAATTTGCCTGATATCACTTTTGTAATGAATACGATTTATCCATTTCAGCCTAAAGATGCAGTAGGTCAATCAAAATGGTATGAGAAATTGGGTGTAGGGTATACGGGTAATTACAGAGGACAAATAACTTTTTATGACACAGCATTTAAGTTCAGGCAATTGATTGATACGTTTCAATGGGGGGCACAACACAATGTTCCCATCATTTTATCATTGCCTTCATTAGGACCTTTTCAGGCAGCACCTAATTTTTCGTTTAGGGAAAAATGGTTTGCGCAAAAATTTTATCGCACATGGAATAACACGACCAATAAATTGGATACAACCATTGAAAAAGGTTTTTATACTGCCAGAGAGATTTCAATGGGGTTTTCCGTGAGTACTGCATTGTTTGGTTCTTTTCAATCCAAGAAACCTACTGCAAAAATTCAAGCAATACGACATGTGATGCGTCCAACTTTATCAATGAATTATAAACCTGATCTGATGAAGCCTTTCTATTATCAGCAACAGGTGAATCAGCGAGGGGATAAGATGATGATGTCGGTTTTTGATGGAAGTATTTTTGGTCCATTTAGCGCAGAGCAGTATGGAGGTGTTGGATTCGGCATCGACAATAATCTGGAAATGAAATCCAGGGTGAAGTCTGATACAGGCGAAGCAGAGATCAAGAAAGTAAAGCTATTGGATGGATTTGGAATCTCAGGAGGATATAATCTTTTGGCTGATTCTTTTAATTTATCAACCATGAGCATTTATGCACGGAGCAGTTTGTTTGATAAAATAAATATTACTGCAAATGCCACGTTAGATCCATATAAAACCAATCCACTTACCGGATATCGAATCAACCAATTGGCATGGTCTGATGGGAAATTCAATCTTGGCAGAATTGTGAATGGCAACGTTAATATTTCAACAAGTTTACAAAGCAAAAAGAAAGACGATAAAAAATCATTGGTTTCAGAAATCAGTCAAGATGAGAACCTGACCAATGATCAAATTCAGCAGCAATTGGATTATGTAAGAAGGAATCCTGCAGAGTTTACTGATTTTACTATTCCTTGGACACTCAGTCTGAGTTATTCTTTAAGTTTTACAAAATTATTGCAAAGGGATTATACCTATAAAAATGAGCTTGCATCAAGCATTAATTTCAATGGTGATTTTAGTCTTACTAAAAAATGGAAAGTTGGTGCGAATGGATATTATGATTTGAATACAATGAAGATTCAGTCATTGACAACATTTATCACAAGGGATTTACATTGTTGGCAATTGTCTATTAATATCACACCAGTTGGGGTGTACAAATTTTTCAATATTAGTATAAGTCCGAAGTCAGGTATTTTACGTGATTTAAAGATCAATCGTACAAGATATTTTTATACTCAATAGCGAGTAAGTTCTTTTAACATGGTTTGATACACATGTTCTTTTAACGCTAATATATCATTGAATTGATTTGGATCAATGGGTTCAAGAAATTGCATAGAGATTTTTCCTGGCCAGAAGTAAAATGTTTTATGTGTAGGGAGCATTTCTTTTGTTCCCCTGATAATGGCTGGAATAATTTTTTTTCCTGTCTCCATCGAAAGTCTGAAAGCACCGTCGTGAAAGGATTTCAGCGGTTCGTCTGTTTTGTTTCTTGTCCCCTCTGGGTATATGCACATGTGCATTCCCATGTTCAATACATCTTTCATTTTCTGATAGCTTTCCTTTCTGCTGTTTTCATCTTTTCTATCAATCAAAACTGAACCGCGTTTGTAAATAATGCCAAAAAGAGGGATGCGTGACATTTCAACTTTTGCGATTGTTTTGTTTGCTCCAGGTATACCCGGACTCGAAAGCGGTACATCCATGAATGAATTATGATTGCAAACAACAATGTAGTTTTCATTTTTTTGAAAAAATTCTTTACCAGAAATCTTCACTTTAATGAAACTAAGTGGAAAGTACAATGCCATCCACATTCGACTAAACCTTACCATCCATGCTGTACTTATTGGTTCTCCAAAAAAACCAGCAGCCCAAATTGGCAGGATAAAAATCAGCATCGATCCAACAAATGCTAGGGCTGTCCAAATAGCTAAAATTCTTGCAAGTATATTTTTAATCATCTGTTTTCTTTATCAGCCAATCAATCGGGTCTTTACCATGATTAACCAAATATTGATTTGTTTTAGAAAAATGTTTTGTACCAAAAAAACCTTTATCAGCGGCAAAAGGAGAGGGGTGTGCTGCTTTCAACACAAGATGTTTTTTTTCATCAATATGAATTCCTTTTTCTTTTGCAAAGTTTCCCCACAACAAAAAAACCAGGTTTTCTTTTTTGTCGTTCAGGTGTTGAATTACAGCATCGGTAAACAGGCTCCAGCCCAATCCAGCATGTGAATTGGGTTGATTGGATCGCACTGTTAAAGTTGCATTCAGCATCAATACCCCTTGAACTGCCCAAGCAGTCAGGTCGCCATAATCCCTTGGCATTTTAATTCCTAGATCGTTTTCAATTTCTTTAAAAATGTTAATGAGAGAGGGTGGTGGTTTAATTCCTTTTTGCACAGAAAAGCTTAGTCCATGTGCCTGGCCTTCTCCGTGGTAAGGATCTTGACCAATAATGACAACTTTCACATCATTGAAATCAGTTGTATTAAAGGCGTTGAATATTAAAGAACCCGGTGGAAAGATGCTTACCTGGCTTTGCTTTTCAACTTTTAGTTGTTGAACGATTCTATTGAAGTACTCTTTATTAAATTCTTCTTTTAATTCTTTTTTCCACCCCTTTGCGATCTCTACATTCATTGTTCAACATTGACTTTGTCTGCAAACTAAAAAAAATTATCTTTGCACCCTCATTGATCCACTGGTCCCGTAGCTCAGCTGGATAGAGCGGCAGCCTTCTAAGCTGTAGGTCATTGGTTCGAATCCAATCGGGATCACTTCCACATCAATTTGTTGCACTTTATACCCCAGTTTAAGTCAAAATTTAGTCATTACGAAAACGATTTCGTTGCAAAATGAACAGTTTATTAAGCGCTGCATGAAATAAATTTTTTTATTGTTCCCTTTAACACTATTTTAACTACTGATTTTAACCCATTTTTAATTAAACAAAACAAATGTTTATGACAAAACAATTGCATTTGCCGAGGTTGGGTAGATTGTTTTTAACAACGATCTTTCTGACTTGCCTTGTCGGTTTTGCTGTCGCACAGCGAACCGTGAGCGGAAAAGTAACCGATGCGGAGACTCGAGCTCCGTTAGGTGGTGTATCAGTCATTGTCAAAGGTACTACCAATGGTACTGCTACTGATGCAGAAGGAAATTTTAAAATTGATTTGAAGGCAGGTGAAAGCGTATTGTCCTTCAGTTTCAATGGTTATGTTTCAAGAGACGTAGCCGCTACTGCTAACATGACTGTTGCTCTCGAAGTTGATGTAAGAGCACTTCAGTCTGTTGTAGTAACAGGTTACACTTCTCAACGTAAAAAAGATATCACTGGTGCTGTTGCAGTAGTTGATGCAAAACAACTCGCTGCTACTCCAGCTGCTTCTGTAACACAAATGTTACAGGGAAAAGCATCTGGGGTTATTGTAGGTAATGATAACTCACCTGGAGGTGGTACAATGGTGCGTATCCGTGGCTTCGGTACAATCAACAACAACTCTCCGTTGTATGTTATTGATGGAGTTCCAACACAAGGTACTTTGAACCAAATCAACCCTTATGACATTGAAAGTATGCAGGTATTGAAAGATGCTTCTGCTGCTTCAATCTATGGTGCGCGTGCTGCAAATGGCGTTGTGATCATCACAACCAAAAAAGGAAAATCTGGTGATCCAAAGATTAATTTCGATTATTATACAGGTACACAGGTGCCTGGTAAAATGTTAGATCTATTGAATGCTGAAGAGTATGGGAAATGGCTCTTCAAATCAGAGGTGGGTGCAGGTAGAACTCCTTGGGTTACTTCACCTTCTGCTCAATATAGATTTGATCAGAGCGGTAATGTAACAATGGCAGATTATATCAATCCTGCAGTTTTCGGAACAACATTGCCTTCAACAATATCTTATACTAATGATATTTCTGATCCAGAGTTCCTGAAAACCAAGTACAACATCATGATGTCAAACAAGGCTGGCACTGATTGGCAGGATGTGATTTTTGATCCTGCTTCAATCTCTAACTACCAAGTGGGTGCATCAGGTGGTACTAAGAATGCAAAATATTCTTTCTCCGCCAACGCATTCAATCAGGATGGAATTCTTCGTTATACCAATTATAGAAGATATTCTGTTCGCGCAAATACTGAGTTTACCTACGGTAAATTAACTGTTGGAGAGAATGTAACATTTTCATACGACAAAAGAAACGGTATCAACAATAACACGGAAAATCAACTGCTCCTTGCTGTAAGGATTCAACCAATCATACCTGTATTTGATATCACAGGCGGTCCTAAAGCTCTGGGAGGTACCAATACATCTCTCTGGGATGGTTTTGGCGGACCGAGAGGGCCAAACTTGGGTAACGCTACAAATCCATTGGCAGAAATGTATCGCGCAAAAGACAATTACACATATGGAACACATATGTTTGGTAACACTTTTGCTGAATATGCAATTCTTAAAAATTTGAAAGCAAGATCAAGCATGGGTATTGAGTATAATAACTTCAATAATTCATCTTATTTTATGCGTCAGGTAGAAGCAGCCGAACCAAGAAATACCAACTCATTGACTGTAACAAATTCATTTGATAATTCATGGACTTGGTATAATACCTTGAATTATAATACCACGATCAAGGATGATCATGATATCAATGTATTGGCTGGTACCGAAGCTGTTGCTACTTATGCATTTGGTTTCAACGCTTCTAGAAGTAACTTCTCTTTTAATGAAATCGATTATCGCTATTTGAATGCTGGTTCTGCTGCTGGTTTGGCAAATTCAGGTAGTGGTGCAGTTAGAACAAGACTTTTCTCACAATTTGCAAAAGTGAACTATGGATACAAGAACCTCTTGTTGGCTGACTTCACAATCCGTCGTGATGGATCTTCTCGTTTCTCTTCAGCTTACCGTTATGGTGTTTTCCCAGCAGGTTCTCTTGGCCTTCGCCTTACAGAACTCAAACCTTTATCAAACCTTTCTTGGTTGGATGATTTGAAAGTTCGTGCTGGTTGGGGTAAGACTGGTAACCAGTTGATTCCAAACGTATACAACTCTTACACATTGTATTCTGCAGATCCTGCAAACAATGGATATGATATTACTGGAACTGGTTCATCTATTGCAGGTGGTTTCGACCTTACTCAGTTTGGTAATCCAAATGGTAGATGGGAGACAACTACCTCTGCGAACGTTGGTTTTGACGCGTCTTTGTTCAACAGCAAATTGGATGTAGTGTTCGACTGGTACACACGTACAACATCTGATATGCTTGCTCAGATCGCTATTCCAAGAGCACAAGGTCAGGGTACTATTCCATATACCAACATTGGTACAATGAGAAATAGAGGAGTTGACTTGAATATTGATTGGAAAGACAAAGCATTTGGTGGTAATGTTCGTTACTCTGTCGGATTGAACCTCACACATTATAAGAATGAAGTAATCAAGTTGAACAACGATCCTAATGCAACATTGTTTGGTTTCACAACAAGGATTCCTTCAATCACAGCTACCAAAAAAGGTTATCCTATCGCAAGTTTCTACGGATTCTTTGTTGATGGAATTTTGGATGCTCAAAAAGCTGCCACTGCTCCTAAATATGGTAACTATACGAAAGAAGGATCATTCTTCTTCAGAGATACTAATGGTGATGGAGTTGTTACTGCAGCTGACCGTACTATTTTGGGTAACCCACATCCAGACTTTATCTATGGTTTGAACTTGACAGCAGGTTACAAGAATTGGGACCTTGCAATTTTTGCTAAGGGAACATATGGTAACGAGATCTTCAACTATGTTAAATACTGGACTGATTTCAATACATTCCAAGGTAACAGATCTAAGAGAATGCTTTATGATTCATATGGTGAAACAGACAAGCCTTTGCTTCCAAAGATCAACGCAAGTGATGGTATCAGTGGTGCGGTTGTTTCAACTTATTTCCTTGAAGATGGTTCATATTTGAGATTAAGTAACGTTCAGCTTACCTATTCTATTCCTGATAATATCATGAAGAAAATTGGATTGACTGGAGCTCAATTGTATGTACAAGGTCAGAATATTTTGACTGTCACTAAGTACTCAGGTTATGATCCAGATATCAATATCCGAACTTCTCAGAATGACAACCAAGACTTTCACATGGGTATTGACGAAGGAGCATATCCTGCTGCTAAACAATATCTATTTGGTGTAAGAGTTAAATTCTAAATATGACCATAAAATAATAAAATGTTTATTATGAAAAAAGTAAAATTTCTACTTCTTCCTTTGGTCATGGTGATGACCATTGGATGTACGAAATTCTTCGATGTAGCACCACAGGGTGTTGCTAGTCCTGCTTTGTTGAAAAGCAAGGCTGGTGTTAACGCTGTGTTGATCGGAGCATATTCGTTATTGGATGGTGTGGGCGCTGGTACCACACAATGGCATGGATCAGCTAATAATTGGGTATTCGGTGGAGTAGCATCTGATGATGCCGTAAAAGGAACGGATGCGGGTGACCAACCAGAACAGTCTTTCATTGAACAATACAACTGGCTTGCAGATAATACGCACTTCAGAGGTAAATGGCAAGCTGTTTATGATGGAGTCGCACGTTGTAACGAGGCCATCCTTTTTGCAAAGGATGCTGATGTTAAGGATATGACCGATGCAGAGAAAACTCAAGTAGTCGCAGAAGCACGTTTTTTGCGTGCGCATTATCATTTTGAGGCGAAAAAAATGTGGAATAATGTTCCATATATTGATGAGTCAGTTTATAAAACAGATGATCCATCTGGTGTATTGGTTTCTAACACCACTGATATCTGGCCAAAAATTGAGGCTGACTTTAAATTTGCTGCAGATAACTTGCCTGCAACACAATCTCAAAAAGGTCGTGCTACAAAATGGGCTGCCCTTACATATTTAGGGAAAGCGCAACTTTTCCAGAAAAAATGGACTGAAGCAAAAGCAACACTTCTTCAAGTTTACACTAGTTCTGGAAAGAAGTTGATGGGTGAATATCATGACAACTTCCGTACTGCCACAAATAATAATATTGAATCTTTATTTGAAGTACAATTTTCTGTTAATGATGGAACAGGCGGTCAAAATGGTAATAAAGGTTCAACTTTGAACTGGCCTTACACTGCAGCCTCTCCTGGTCGTGGATGTTGCGGATTCTATCTTCCTTCACATAATTTGGTGAATGCTTTCAGAGTTGACGCTGACGGTTTACCTTTAATTGGTGATGTAGTTGATGGTAGCCTTGATACTTATAATGCAGTTGACGTTCCAAATGATCAAGGTTTGAACGTCGGTGATACTTGGTCATATGACAATTCTCAGGCTGTTGATCCACGCTTGGATTGGACAGTAGGTCGTCGTGGTGTTAACTTCCTTGATTGGGGTAAAATGCCTGGTAGATCTTGGATTCGTGATCAAACCTATTCAGGACCATTCACTGGAAAAAAATGGATGTACTATGTTGGTGAAGAAGGTTCTACAACTCACGCAACTGATAAACGATCTGTCAATAATAATTATAGATTACTCAGATTTTCTATGGTTATCCTTTGGCTAGCTGAGTGTGAAGCTGAGTTGGGAAATCTTGCTCAGGCTGAAACTTATGTTAATTTGATCCGTGCAAGAGCAAAAGGTTCTAAGCCTCAGGATGCTTCAATCAACACAAAGGTTGAGCCATATCCTGCTGGAACATTTGCGACAAAAGGGAAAAACTTTGCTATCAATGCTGTCCATATGGAAGAGCGCTTAGAATTCGCAATGGAAGGCCATAGATTCTTTGATCTTGTACGTTGGGGCGTTGCTGAGAAAGTATTGAATGCATATGCTCAGAAAGAATCTGTTCCAGGTAAAGGCTGGGATGGCAGAGCTTTCAATAAGAGAGCATATATGGCTGGAAAGTCTTTTGCAGCAAAAAACAACTACTTCCCAATTCCTGCGGATGAAATCTTGAACTCTCAAAAAGATGGTAAATCAGTTCTTACTCAGAACCCTGGTTACTAATCTTTCCTGAATTCATAAAATAGATAAAGGCTGTCAGCAATGACAGCCTTTATTGTTTGTGAACGGTTTAAAAACTTGAATAATTATTTCTTATGCATCAAAATTCATGAGTTGCTCAAACAGTTCCTCATATTTAGTTTCGAGAGGGGATAGTTGTGATGTCAATTCTTTGTATTTCTTTTCTGCCTCCTGAAATTTTATTTTATCTGAGTATACAGCTGGATCCGCAAGCGCAGTTTCTGCCTTTGTCTTCTCTTGTTTCAGTATTGCAATCTTCTTCTCCAAATCATCAAATTCTTTTTGGAGTTTCTTTTTTTCTTTTTCTTTCTCTCTTCCCTCGTCCCTTGTCCCTTGTCCCTTTTTGTCGGTTGTCGGTTGGCTGTTGACGGTTGACTGTTGACGGTTGACAGATGAGTGTTGTTTCTCTCGCCCCTCCTCCCTTATCTCTTGTCCCTTTTTCAACATCCGTTCCTTCCACTCCACCCACTCAGTATATCCTCCCTTGAATTCAACAATCTTACCATCTACAATTTCCCAAATCTTATTGGCTGTTTTGGAAATGAAATAACGATCGTGACTGACCAAGATCAAACTGCCTTCATATTTATCCAAAGCCTCTGCAAGGAGATCAACAGAGTGCATATCCAAGTGGTTGGTAGGTTCATCCAACATCAAAAAGTTTGCTTTACTGATGATGGTTTTAGCCAAAGCAACTCTTGCTTTTTCACCTCCACTTAACACTTTAATCTTTTTATCAACATCATCCCCGCTGAACAAGAAACAACCCAACACAGTTCTTAATTCCATGTCGGTTTTCTTGCTTCCAGCCATTTGCATTTCCTCAAGAATATTATTATTGAGGTTCAAATGTTCCAACTGATGCTGGGCATAAAAACTCTCATCTACATTGTGTCCCCAGACTCTTTCGCCATCAAATTTTTCGCTGTCAGCAATGATTCTGAGCAGCGTAGATTTACCTTTTCCGTTTGCTCCAATCAGTGCAATTTTATCTCCTCTGTCAATTTCAGCATCTGCACCATCCAAAATTTGATTGGATCCAAATTTCTTAGAAATGTTTTTCAAAGAGCATATTATCTTTCCCGGTACTTTGTCTACACTGAAGTTGATGCGAATATTCGGACGCTCAATGGATGCTTCTTCCAATCGATCAATTTTATCCAATCGCTTTTGCACACTCTGCGCTTGAGCGGCCTTGGATGCTTTTGCTTTAAACCTTTCAATAAAGCGTTCCTGTTGCCTGATGAAATCTTGCTGATTTTCATAAGCCCTCTGCTGTAATTCAAGTCTTACTTGTTTTTCCTTTTCATAAAAGGAATAATTTCCAGAATAGATATGTAGTTTTCGCTGATACAACTCAACGATTTTGTTGACCATCCTATCAAGAAAATATTTATCATGACTCACAATCACAACAGCTCCCTGATAGTGTATCAAATATTTTTCAAGCCACTCAATGGATGGTAAATCCAAGTGGTTGGTAGGTTCGTCCAGCATTAATAAATCAGGCTGCATCAAAATCATTTTGGCAAGCAGCACCCTCATTCTCCATCCTCCGCTAAATTCTTTGTAAGGGCGACCTAAATCATGCTGACTGAATCCAAGTCCGTGTAATACATCTTCAGTCTTATGCTCTATATTATACCCATCCAAAACATCCATTTCAGCAAGAAGATCTGTATAGAGGATTAGTTTTTTTTCGTCCTCATTTTTCTCTAATTCCAACCCAAGTATTTCAATTTCCTGTTGAATTTGCAATACGCGTTCAAACGCACCCATTGCAACTTTTAAAATGCTGTCTTCTGTATCAAAACTGAGTAAGTCTTGGTGTAAATAGCCAATCGTTGTGGTTCTGCTTCTTTCAACAGTTCCTTTGCTGGGTTGGTAATCGCCTGATAATAATTTTAACAAGGTCGATTTTCCCGTTCCATTATAACCAATGAGTCCTATACGCTCTCCTGGATGAATATGCCATGTTGTATCTTCTACAATAGCTCTTGCACCAAACTCAAATGTCATGTCTTGAAAACCTGCCAGCATATGTCCAATTTGCGCCGCGAAGTTAGCATATTCTATCTTTGCAGCTGAACTTTAAGAACTCTTATGTGTTTTAGGTATGTGATCCGATTTTTTTTCATTTTTGCTCTTCTTATCTCAAGCTTCCTCCATGCGCAAGAAAAATTTACAATTGCAGGGTATGTGAGGGATTCTCTCAGTCGTGAAACGCTCATTGGTGCTACCATTCAGGCCAAAGAGCAAACCAAAGGGGTAAGTAGCAATCAATACGGTTATTTTGCCATTTCATTGCCAAAAGGTGAGTATACCTTAATTGCTTCATTTGTTGGATATTTTCCTGTCGAGAAGAAAATCAAATTGGACGCAGATGTACAGATTGATTTTCCATTATTATCCAAATCAAGTCTCTCTCAAGAAATTGTAGTCAGCTCAAAGAAGAGGGATGCCAATGTAAAGAATGCGCAAATGGGTCAAATAGATTTGAGCATGACACGTGCTAAATCTGTACCAGTGATTTTTGGAGAAGTGGATCCGCTGAAAATCTTACAGTTATATCCAGGCGTTTCAAATGCTGGTGAGGGAAACAGTGGACTCTATGTTAGAGGTGGCGGACCTGATCAAAATTTGATCTTATTGGATGATGCGGTTGTATACAATTCAGGACATCTATTTGGATTTTTCTCCATTTTTAATGGTGATGCCATCAAGAATACTACACTGATAAAAGGGGGTATGCCTGCCCAATATGGAGGAAGAATTTCATCTGTCTTAGACGTTTCAATGAAAGAAGGGAATTTGGATAAATACCAGGTTGAAGGGGGGATTGGAAGTATTGCATCGAGATTTTCTGTTCAGGGTCCAATTAAAAAAGAGAAAGCCTCTTTCATGCTTTCCGGAAGAAGAACCTACATCGATGCTTTGGCAAAACCATTTATCAAAAAGGAAAGTCAGTTTTACGGCTCTGGATATTATTTCTATGACTTCAATGCAAAATTTAATTACCGATTCTCTTCAAAAGATCGTCTCTATGTAAGCGGTTATTTTGGACGAGACAGGTTTGATTTTGTAAACAATAAACGACAGTTTGATGTGGAAGTTCCATGGGGAAATTCAACCTTCTCTGCCAGATGGAACCATGTATTTCATAAAAAGCTATTTATGAATACAACTGCAGTTTACAATGATTATCAATTTTCATTAGGTGCATTGCAGAACAGTTTCAAGTTTGTTTTGAACAGTGGGATAAGAGACTTAAATCTTAAAACAGATCTTGATCACTATCTTACTCCAGAACATAAATTGAAGTATGGAGCATTATTCACTCATCACAGGATCAGTCCTTCTGTTGCATCCGGACGACAAGACTCGGTATTATTCTTGCCCAACAATGCACAAACTAAATTTGCAAATGAGTTTGGATTGTATGCCCAGGATGATTGGGAAGTTGGGAATAATCTAAAAATCAATTACGGTTTGAGATGGAGTGCATTCCAGCAATTAGGTCCGTATACAAAATATACAACTGATATTGATGGAAATAGACTTGATAGTTTTAAGTATGATAGAAATTCTATTGTAACAACATATGGAGGATTAGAGCCACGCCTCACCATGCGTTATTCAATCGATGAAGAAACATCCATAAAAGGTTCTGTATCCAGAAACAGACAATATCTACATCTGGTGAGCAATGCTGGCACCACACTTCCCACAGATGTATGGGTGCCCAGTACATTACGCGTAAAGCCACAACTATCATGGCAATATTCAGCAGGGGTGTTTAAAAATTTTAATGATAATGCTTTTGAAACTTCTATTGAGGTATACTATAAATCAATGCAAAATCAAATTGAATATAGGGAAGGATTTACGCCTTCCATAAAAGATCCAGAGGAGGAATTTGTTTTTGGAAAGGGATGGAGTTACGGAACTGAATTGTTTATCAATAAAACAAAAGGAAAATTTACGGGTTGGATTGGTTATACCTTAGCATGGACTTGGAGAAAGTTTCCTGAACTCAACAATGGGAATAAATACCCTGCAAAGTATGATCGACGACATGATCTTTCCGTTGTTGGAATTTATGAACTTAATCGCCTTTGGAAGTTTTCATCTGTCTTTGTTTATGCAACGGGTAATGCTACTTCTTTGCCAGAGAAATTTTATCTGGTTGAAGGGGTGCTTACGCAACAATTTAGCCGAATCAATCAGTATCGCTTAGCACCGTACCATCGTTTGGATTTTTCAGCAACTTATACGCCGGTGCCTAAAGTTACGAGAAAATGGCAGAACAGTTGGGTGTTCAGTATTTATAATGCATACAGCAGAAAGAATCCTTACTTCTATTATTATAGTCAGTCGGGAAGTGCTTTTGCAGGTACATTGCAGGTCCAGGCAAAACAAGTTTCTCTTTTCCCATTAATACCTTCTGTGACCTATAACTTTAAATTCTAATTATTTCTTGAATTTAAATCTTACTGCTCCACTGGTTTGCTCTGTTGAAGTGATATTGATTTCGTAGCGTTTGTTCTTTGCTTGTACAATCATCAATGCAGTGTTTGGTGGGATGGATCCAAGATTTTCAGCATACATCACAATATCATAAACATCAGTATCATCGTCCGTATTCAAGTGAATATTGATTGGTTTTGCGGTGAGCATGCGTTTGGATACAATCAATTTATCATTGACATAAATGGATACAGTATCTCCGTCTATTTGCCCATTGTCATAAATATTGATGTCAATTTTATCATCTTCGATTTCAATCGTTTTCAAAATCTGATAAGTTCTATTTGAGATTTTTTCTCTGGGCGGTGCAAAACTTTCTTTTATTTTTTTAGGTTCATCAATGGTGATGATTCTTTCATCTGATTTATTTTCAGTAGCCAAAGGAGCTGATTTCTGCTCAATTGGATTTTTTGGCAATATCTTTTTCTGTTCAGTTTTTTTGGTAACTACAGGTTTGGAAACAACAGGAGGATTTTTTGAGGTCAACTGTTTAGCTACAGCAGGTGTTTTTGGAACTTGTTTTTTTACAACTTCAACTGGTTTGATTTTTTCAAGCATTTTTCTTTCGAATACAGATATGCCTGTTCCGCAAGTACTTCCTTTCTCTGCAGGCTCCCATTTTCCTTCCAGGGTCTCTTTGTTTCCTTGTTTGAAATAGGTGAGTTTATGTGTTTGAAGACAATTTTGAAAATCAGGTGGAGTATTCGACTTTACTTTTTCAATTTCAGTTACCACGAGTGATTTACTGCCAGATTCATAACTTCCTTTTAGTTTGCAAATCACAAAGTATCGCTTACCCGCAATAGGGAAATAAGTATATGAATATCCACTCAGAGAATTACCATTGATCTCAATCTCCAGCACATATTCAGTTTGTGCATCGGATGGATCTTCTTTAGAATTGAAACTACCAATCCATTGTCCACTTAGCTTTTGAGCAAATGCGATTTCGCATTGTGTGAAAACCAGGATGAGAATAGCTGAAAACGCAAAAAACTTGGGTAGAATTCTATTCAAAAGCTACATTTTTTAAGTAAGTACGCAAATTATCCTTATTTGAAGCTGTCCTTACCTAATAGTTCGTTAAATTTGCAGTCTTAAAATTGGCAATAATTTTACTCAAACCATGATCAATATTAGGTTTCCGGATGGCGCTGTTAGGAGTTATGCAAAAGGTAGTACTCCGATGGCAATCGCAAAAAGTATAGCAGAGGGACTTGCAAAAAAGGTCATTGCAGCATCTATTGATGGAACAGTTAAAGATGCTTCAACCCCGCTTAACAAGGACTGTGAACTAAAGCTATTGACATGGGATGATACTGATGGAAAATCAACATTTTGGCATTCATCTGCCCATCTTTTGGCAGAAGCAGTTGAAGCTACTTTTCCTGGAGTAAAGTTTTGGGTTGGTCCTGCTATTGACAGAGGTTTTTATTATGACATGGACCTTGGAGGTAGACATATTTCTGAGGATGAACTTGCTTCTCTTGAGAAAAAGATGGATGAGCTTGCAAAGAAGAACAGCGAATTCATCAGAAAGGAAATTTCGAAAAATGATGCGGTGGCATATTTTTCTGAAAAAGGGGATGAATATAAATTGGACTTGTTATCTGGTTTAAATGATGGTGAAATAACTTTTTATACGCAGGGAAATTTCACCGATCTCTGTCGCGGTCCACATATCCCACACACCGGACTCATCAAGGCAATTAAATTAACATCGATTGCTGGAGCATATTGGAAGGGGGATGAAAAAAACAAACAGCTTACCCGTATCTATGGTGTAAGTTTTCCTAATCAAAAAGAATTGGATGAGCATCTTCAAATGCTTGAAGAGGCCAAGAAAAGAGATCATAGAAAATTGGGTAAAGAACTTGGTATTTTCACCTTTGATGATGATGTAGGTCCTGGTCTTCCACTCTGGATGCCCAATGGAACGATCATTATTGAAGAGTTAGAAAAGTTGGCCAAGGAAACTGAATTGGCTGCTGGATACAAGCGTGTTGTTACGCCACATATTGCCAAAGAAAGTATGTACTTAACAAGTGGGCACCTTCCATATTATCAAGACAGTATGTACCCGCCCATGGAACTTGAAGGAGTAAAATATTACCTCAAGGCCATGAACTGCCCGCATCACCACAAAATATTTTCAGCTGAAAGCAGATCATACAAGGATTTACCATTGAGGCTTGCTGAGTATGGAACATGTTATCGCTATGAACAAAGTGGTGAGTTGTTTGGTTTGATGCGCGTGCGTTGCTTGCATATGAATGATGCACATATCTATTGTTCAAAAGATGATTTTGCAAGTGAGTTCAGGGCAGTGAATGATATGTACATTAAATACTTCAAGATTTTTGGAATAGATAAATATGTAATGCGTTTGAGTTTGCATGATCCTGCTAAACTCGGGCAGAAATATATAAATGAGCCGGAACTTTGGAAAGAAACTGAGGAAATGGTTCGTAAAGTTTTGATTGATTCCAATATCCCATATGTAGAAGTGCCAGATGAAGGGGCATTCTACGGACCAAAAATTGATGTTCAAATTTGGAGTGCGATTGGTAGAGAATTTACATTGGCAACTAATCAAGTCGATTTTGCTCAAGGAAGAAGATTTGGATTGCAGTATACCAATAGGGAAAATCAATCTGAAACTCCTCTTATAATTCATAGGGCTCCATTAGGAACACACGAGCGCTTCATTGGTTTCCTACTTGAACATTATGCTGGTAAATTTCCATTATGGTTGTCACCAGTTCAGGTAAAAGTGCTGCCGATCAGTGATAAATTCAATCAATATGCATCTGATGTTACCCAAAAGTTGTTGAGCGCAGGCATCAGAGCAGAATTGGATGACAGAGGTGAAAAAATTGGGAAAAAGATCAGGGATACTGAGTTGATGAAAGTCCCTTATATGTTTGTTATTGGAGAAAAAGAGCAGAATGAAGGCATGGTGGCCGTTAGAAGACAAGGTAAGGGTGATGCAGGTCAGTGTTCTATTTCAGAAATAATAACTAACTTAACATCCGAAATACAAGGTCGGCATTCAAATTAAATAAAACAGAAATAACATCAACTTCCTCCTGAAGCCGACAGGATAGTTGTAGCATACTATGGCATTACCCTACAGACCCAATTACCAAGGTTCAGGTGGACCAAGAGGTAAATTTGCTCCAAGAAAAGAGGCAGAACACAGAATCAATCAATTCATCAGGGTTCCTCAAGTTCGACTGGTTGGCGACAATGTAACAATGGGCGTTTATTCTACCCAGGAAGCATTGAAAATTGCACAACAACAACAGCTAGACCTTGTAGAAATTTCTCCTCAGGCAGATCCTCCAGTATGCAAAGTAATTGACTACAATAAATTCTTATACGACAAGAAGAGAAAGGAAAAGGAGATGAAAGCCAAAAGTAAAACGGCCGAATTGAAAGAAATTCGTTTTACTCCAGGTACTGATGATCATGATTTTGATTTCAAAGCCCGTCATGCTGAAAACTTTCTAAAAGAAGGTAATAAGGTTAAAGCCTATGTTCAATTCAAAGGAAGAGCGATACAATTCAAAGAGAGAGGTGAATTGGTTCTTTTAAAATTTGCTGAGCGTTTGGCAGAAATCGGACAAGTGGAAGGCTTGCCAAAACTTGAAGGCAAGAGAATGCTGATGGTTATAGCCCCTAAGTCTCAGAAGAAAAAAGCAACTGGATCAGCAGCAGCTCCAGAGCAATAGAGCAATCAGATATTCATTCTTTTTTTCCATTTTCCGCTTTTAAGATATGCAGCGGATAGTGTTAAGATTGATAACCAGTATACCCATTCTGATCCCCATCCCCATACGATTGAAAGATTTAATTCTTCCATTACAGTATATACATAGATGCAATAAAGGATTATTGTAAAGACTTCAATCATAAGATTGATCTTGGTATTTCCTGTTCCAGTAACTGCATTAAGACATACTGTTGAAACAGACATGAAGAGAATGGCTACACAAACAACTCTAAAAACAGGAATGGCCAATGCAAGAAATGCAGCATCCTGATTGAAGAGTCCAAGTATCTGATGAGCAAATATTTGTAAAGGGATAAATATTAAAATGGTTGAGCCAAGACTAAGTGTAACGATTTTTTTTACCAACATTGACACTTTTTCGTGTAAACCCTGACCAATGATGTTGGAAACCATTGTGCTGGATGCAGCAGCAAAGGCCCATATAAAAATTCCGAAAAATCCAAACATTAAGCGCATTACCTGACTAACATCCAATGCAAGATTACCATCATGTGATACAAGAATAAAAAAGAATTCCCAGCTGATAATGCTGATGGCATATTGTAAAATCAGCGGGGAGGACTGTACCAAAATTGTCTTTGTGCTTTTCCACTGAAAAGAAATGTTTTCAAATAGTCCAAACCGTTTTGTCATTTTATTGATCCCAATAACCAAGAATACTACACTCATTCCCATAAATTCTGCGATGATGCTTGCGTATGCGGCACCATTAAAACCCAGTTTTGGCATTCCGAGATTTCCGAAAATCAACCCATAATCCAAAACAACATTGGTTACGGTCTCTGCCAATGTTCCATATACCAATAATTTACTTTGATTTGTTCCAACCAGTAGTCCATTTCTCATTTGATACAGATACAGAAATGGTAGTCCCCATATCCTGATTTTTAAAAATTCTATGGTGAGATGATAGATTGATGGATCAGTGTTGTTTTTGAAAATAATTGGTGCTGCAGTATAAGTGATCAGAATGCCAATAAACGCAATAAAGAAACTGATATAAACACTCTGCATAAAGAGTTCTCCAATTTCTTTTAATCGGTCTTGTCCTGCTCTTCTTGAAATCAATGCTTGTAATCCATTGTTGAGCCCAAATCCAATGACAGAAAAAATCAAATAGTAGACACCTGTTACTCCAGACGCACCCATATACCCTTGTCCGAGTTTTGAAAGAAAGAAGCTATTGATAAGAAAATTAAATTGGGGTACCAGTATTGCAAAGCTGATGGGAAGGGACATTTGCAGAATCTGCTTATACGTAACCTCAAGTTTTAAATTTTCGCTCATTGTAAATGCTGGATTAGCCGGCAAAGTAAGTTATTCTTGGCTTCTGTTTCATACCCAAAAGCATTAAATTTGTCATATGGTGCAATCTCTTATTCAATCTAGTTTTGGATACTATAAGAATTCTTCAGTCCAAGAAGTCGATTCACTGCACTTGTGTGTTGAATATGGGCACCATTATCTAACCTTATTGGTTTTTGATCAACAAAAACAACCAATAATTATTGAAACCTATGTTTTAAAAGAAGGATTAGATGTCTATACACTTGAATATATTTTATCAACAGAAAAATATTCTGGTAAAAATTTCATCGATGTATTTGTAGTGGTCAATACACCTGAGTCATCTTTAGTTCCTGAGCAATTTGCGAAAGATCATCTTTCTGATGCTATTTATAAAACGATGTTTGGCGATCTCCAATACATTGATGTAAAATCAGAGCATGTTGCTCAATGGGAATTGTATAATGTGTTTGGTTTGGAAAAGTCAGTATATGAATTTTTAGCCGAACGTTTTAAAGACATAAAAGTAACTCACTTTATTAGTGTTGGATTAGTTTCGATGTTTAAAAATAACCTAGAAGATCTCGATTCGTTTTTAAAAATATATTTTACACAAAATTATATTACCTTATTTTTAGTCAGAGGAGCTCAATTGCAGTTTGCCCAATCATTGTATTACGAAACAACAGAGGATGCTATTTATCAATTATTGAATTTGATTGATAAATACAAGATGGATCTGAAAGATATAAAGGCATTGGTAAGCGGACATATTGATGAGGATTCAGCAACATGGAAAGAGTTGAGAAAATATATTTTAGATATTGCTCTCGAAAATTCAATCATTTCAAGCTCGGAGCTTGAATCTGAACATATTGTAGGATCACATTTTTTCACCCCACATCTGCATATACTTCAATGCGTATAATCAGTGGAGAGCTAGGCGGAAGGAGGATATCGCCTCCAGCAAACATGCCGCATACAAGGCCTACAACAGATATTGCAAAAGAGGGTCTCTTTAATATCATACAAAATAATCTTGAGTTTGAAAATCTTAAATCGTTGGATTTGTTTGGCGGTACCGGTTGTATCAGTTATGAACTTTATTCAAGAGGTGTGAAGGATTTAACCATTGTTGAGAAAGATCCAGCCATGCATGCTTTTATAAAAAAAACATCTGCAGCGCTTACCATTACAACTATTCAAATTGTTTTTTCGGATGTGTTTAAATACATCCAATCATGTTCAGAGAAATATGATTTCATTTTTGCTGGACCTCCATACGCACTGGGAAATATTGAGGATTTGCCAAAGTTGATTTTTCAACAAAATCTTTTAAATGAAAATGGCTGGTTTGTTTTAGAACATACACCAAGAAATGACTTTAAAAACTTTCCTTTTTACAGAACAGAAAGAAAATATGGAACCACAATATTTTCAATCTTTATTAACCGAATTAATAATGCTGATGAAGCATGATCAAGGCCGAAATCAGAAAAGCATATAAATCAAAACGACTGAATCTTTCAGTTAAAGATGTCAATTCATTTCAGGATTTACTATTGATTCGATTTCAGGAAATGCTATTGCCATATGTTCAAATTGCTCACGCTTATGTTCCAATGTTTTCTTCCAACGAGCCTGATCCAGCTCCCTTGCTTGATTATATGCAGTTTAGGGATTTGGGTATGAAGATTGCTTATCCAAGAATAAATGCGTCTGATTTTAGCATGAAACATTTTTTGGTGGACGAACAAACTGTTTTTCAGGACAATCAGTATGGTATTCCTGAGCCAACTGCTGGCATTGAAGTTACTTCAGACATGATCGATGTTGTATTTGTTCCATTGCTAGCTTTCGACAAAAAAGGCAACCGGGTTGGTTACGGGAAAGGTTATTACGATCGTTTCCTGGCTAGTTGTCGTAATGATGTTATAACAATTGGATTATCTTTCTTTCCCCCTGTTTTATCTATTGATGATATCGATTTCTTCGATAAAAAGCTCGATTTTTGCATAACACCAGAATGTGTATATGCTTTTTAAAAACGTATATCTTAGGTCATTTAGATTGTTTTTATTTCCATTAGCTTTTTTATATGGATGTATTATTTCCTTTAGAAATTATCTCTATGACAAAAAAATTATTGGAACTGTAAATTTTAATCTTCCGATTATTGGTGTTGGCAATTTATCTGTTGGAGGAACCGGTAAATCTCCTATGGTTGATTATCTTATTGGAATACTAAAGGCCAGATATAAATTGGCAACACTAAGTAGGGGGTATAGAAGACGAACTTCCGGATATGTATTAGCAAATCAATCATCTACTTCTTTGGAAATTGGAGATGAGCCTATGCAGTTTCATCTTGCTCACCCTGAAATAGCAGTCGCAGTAGGAGAGAAGAGAATTGAGGCGGTTCCACAATTGCTCTATGATCGTCCAGATACAAAATTGATTATTCTGGATGATGCATTTCAGCATCGAGAAATCAAGGCTGGACTCGATATCTTACTGACAGACTATTCAAATTTGTATACAAGAGACTTCTTTCTCCCAACTGGTGATTTAAGGGATCAGCGTAAAAGTGCGCAGCAAGCTAAAATTATAGTGGTCACAAAATGTCCACCTGATCTTAGTCATGAAGAGGCGCTTAATATAAAAAATGAACTAGGTCTTTTACCTGTTCAACATCTTTTTTTTACTTCAATTGAATATGGTGTCCCTTATCATATTATTACAAAAGAAAAAAGATTATTATCGAAAA
>JAFMEZ010000003.1 GCA_017856455.1 Parafilimonas sp. | reverse complement strand
GTGTACCCAACAATAGTTGAAACAGCAATTTGGTTACTATAAATACCAAAAAAAGACCATGAAAGAACAAGTGGGTAAGCATATGCCCTAAAACGTATTATAAAAAATATGCCAAGCAGAAATGCAATTAGAATCATTATTGTACTCCAGATAATTGGGTCAATCGATCCTCCCTGCCAACCAAGTCCAACAAGCAATGCGGTAATATTTGCAATGGTCGCTACAGATATCCAACCAAGGTAAACAATGAATGGTTGATGCAGCCAGAAGACATAAGATGTTTTTGATGGAGCAGGACCATTTTGCAAGCGTAAAAATATCTTGATTAAAAATACCAATAGCCCTATCATGATAACTATTGACATACCCAGTTGCAAATAATGCCATGCAAGAATCCAGGCAGCATTTAACAAACAGGTAATTTGAAATGGCAAGCTAATTTTACTCATCACTACTGATGATGCTTGATCTGCTGCGCCAAATGCAATTGCAATGGAAAAAATAACAAACCCAATCAGCATCACATAAATAATACCCCAAATCCCGAATGTGAATCCTGCTGGCACAAAATAATTTGGATAAAATCCAGATATCTGTCCGGTGTTCAAGCCATTAATTGGTAAAATATTGGCAAGTGCATTCACAGCGATGACCAGAGCTAATCCAGCCAGATTTAAGAAAGCATTCAATTTCGGATTCATCTAAAACAATTATAAAGTAAATTTAACCATGCCCCATGAGCTTTAAAAAAAAACGTTCCGAATAATCGGAACGTTACTAATCAGAGCCTCTTGTACATTTCAAATATAGCTCTTAGGAGCCGTTAAAATGTACCAGAAAATGCAAAATGACAAATATTTGTCATTTTGACAAATTATTATTTATTCAATTGCGAAGGTGAAAAAGAAAAAAATTCATCTGGGCGATAAGATTAAAAGAATCCGTTCCTTCAAGGGCTATACTCAAAATGATCTTGCAAAGGGTATCGGAAAAACCAGGACGCTTATATCCCACTTTGAAAGAACCGGTAATGTAAACAAATATACATTAGCCGAAATCGCTGATTTTCTGCATGTAAGTATAGAGGAAATAGAAAATATCAGCGAAAACCCTGCTATTTTTTCCTACGAAACAAATACGAATGAAAATATTACCTGGCTGAAAAATATGATTGAAGAGCAAAAAGAGGAAATCAATTTTCTAAAAAATACTATTGCTCAACAAATGGAATTGTTGCAAAAACTTTCTGATAAAAAACTGATAAAAAGTATAAAAAAATAGTCAGAATCAATAACTTGATGAAATGAGATCAACCTATTTCATCTTTTTCTTATTGTTATTCCAGCATTTACGTTCTCAAAACAATCATCCGATATTTTCAATTGAATTACAACAAAATCAGTTTGAAGCATTTGGCCAAGCAGGAAAATTCAGCAATAAACTGTCATACACTGTTAAAGACAGTATAAATGGGATCAGCATTATTCATCTAAAGAATATTTCTGCAGATACCATTAGCATCAGAAATCTTGTTCCCCATGGAACTTCCAATCAACATGTATACATAACAGGTAAAGGAGATCATCCGCTGTCAAGAACACACCTATTTATCCCTAACAAAATACCCATCAATGTTGTTTGTCCGGATAATGCATGGGAACTTGGATTTTCTTGCATAGAAAAAAATGGATCAACTATCGCAAGCCTCACAAGAAGAATCAGAGAGAGCATACAACTGGGTGTCAGAAAAAGATTTGAGACGATACTCTTTCCTGAAGGAGAAGTAACATACATTAAATGGGATCTCCCCTATCAAGGAAACTGGCAAGAGGGACTGAGAAGAATTTTTCAGGAAAAGAAACTTTTCGATGTTGAGCATTTCGATAACAGCATGTTTGAAAGAAAAGATTTAGAGTGGATTCAACATGCTTATGTTATGCACTTGATTCAAGCGTGGGACCAAAAAATTTATAATGCAGCAACAAAGAAATATCAACTCATCTCTTTTATTGAAAAAGGAAATAAACTTTATGGTGGCGATGACGTGATAGGCTTATGGCCAACATGGCCTTCGTTGGGATTAGATCAAAGAAATCAGTTTGATTTGTTTCGTGATTTACCTGGTGGACTTCCTGCATTGAATAGGCTGGGAAATGAAATGAGACAAAACAACACAAAATTCTTTCTTTGTTATAATCCCTGGGATGAATCAACACGTGGAGAGGGGCATTTGGCAGGATTGAGTAATTTAATCAAGGCAACTAATGCTGATGGAGTTGTTCTTGATACAAGAGGTGCTTCAAGCAAAGAACTTCAGGCAGCAGCAGACAAAGCAAGAAATGGAGTGGTGATGTACAGCGAAGGAATGGCCATACCAAAGGATATGCCTTCTATCGTCAGTGGAAGAGTTCACAATGCACTTTACTACGTTCCCATGCTCAATCTCAATAAATTCATCAAACCTGATTTTGCCATTTTTAGGGTTGCTGAATTATTTAAAGAAAAAATTCAAAGAGAGTTTGCTACATCATTTTTTAACGGCTATGGAACAGAGCTAAATATTTTCGCACCAGGAATGCCAGATTGGGTTGAAGAGCAATATCGTTATCTAGGTAAGACATCAAGAATTCTAAGAGAAAATACTGGCAATTTTACAAGTGGACATTTTACTCCAATTCTTGAGACCATTTCAGATCATATCTGGGTGAATGAATGGAAAAATGAAAATAAAAATATTTATACCATCTATTCTGTTATTCCACAGGGATTCAAAGGAATTTTATTTGAAGTAACTGAAAAGCCAGATTTTCATTTTGTTGATCTGTGGCACCATGAATTAAAGTCTATCACAGAAAAAAATAATAAAAAATATATTGAAGCTGAGACACACTCGTTTAACCAAAAATACCTTGGAACAAATAATGAAGGCGAAGTAGATTGTATTGGTCAATTCCCTTCAATCATTAGCGCATCTATTGAAGGTGATAGCCTATTCATCAACCTTACAAAAGAACAACAGATCAAGATTTGGGCTGGTGAACCATCTTATGAAAAAAGTCCAAAGATCTTCAACAGCAAAAGCCTCCAACTTTCATTATATACATTATTCAACAGGTTCGAAGGAAAAATTGTCGTTCAAACATTTGATAAAAATGAACTCACTGACGAATATGTATTACATATCACCCCAGGAAAACCAAGAAAAATCAGCAAACCTGACCACGTGATTAAAAATGATAATATCAAAGGAATGAAATTGATCCCATCAGGAAATTTTACTTTTAAACAAACCCATGGTGATGCATTTATTCCCTATCCTGAAGAAGAAGAAGGAAAAAGTTTTCAGATGAGTAGCTTTTATATGGATGAATTCCCTGTTACCAATAAACAATACTTTGATTTTATCAAAGCAACCCATTATCAGCCATCAGATACAAATAATTTCTTAAAACACTGGAATGGAAAATCTCCTTCGATTGATATCCTCAGTAAACCTGTTATATATGTTTCGATTGAAGATGCAAAAGCTTATGCAAAATGGGCAGGAAAAAGACTCCCAACAGAACTAGAATGGCAATATGCAGCACAAACAACATCTATGCAGGAGTGGCCTTGGGAGCAGAAAGTTCCAGTTACCAGAAAAACTGAATCTGTAACTGAAACACTGACAGTCGTGAATATTGAAGGAATAGATTCAACATTATGCAATTTGGGTAATGGTATTCTCACTGATGTTGGCTCCTATCCAAAAGGTAAAAATCCAAATGGACTTCAAGATTTAGTTGGATCAGTTTGGCAGTTGACCAATGATGAATATATCAATGGGAGTTACCGCTACATTATTTTGAAAGGCGGATCTTATTTTAAACCATCAGGCAGTTGGTGGTATGTACAAAGCGGACCAAGAGAGTTGCATTACAGACAGCAGTTGCTTCGTGTATCTCAAGGGTTTGAAAGAAATGCAACTGTTGGATTTCGTTGCATGAAAAATTAATCCGCCACACAACGAAAGCCAGTATGCTCTAAACCTGTATCTGTAGCTGTTTTCATTCTTGAACTGACTCTGTACCCTTTACAATAAGATGCATTACATAAGAATGATCCGCCTCTCACAACTTTCTTTGGAACAGTTGGTTCATCAGGATCATAACTTGATTTTGGTCCAATTGGATTTTCTGAAATGATTTTTGCAACTTGTTTATAGTAATCATTCACATACCAATCTGCACACCATTCCCATACATTACCGGCCATATCATATAATCCAAAAGGATTTGCAGTGAAAGATTTTACTGGTGATGCATTATCAAAGCCATCCCAACCAGTATTTAAACTTGGAAAAACACCCTGCCAGGTATTGGCTTTTGGATATTGCTTTTCAACATCTTGATTGCCCCATGGATATAATGATTCTTTTCCTCCCTTCGCTGCATACTCCCACTCGGCTTCTGTTGGCAATCGCTTTCCGCTCCATTTGCAATACGCCATCGCATCATCCCATGAAACATGAACGACAGGAAAATTCTCTTTGCCTTTTATTGAAGAACCTGGACCTTTTGGATGTTTCCAATTGGCTCCTTTTTTCCACTCCCACCAAATACTTGGATCGCCCAACCCGGCTCCAGCTGGCTGTTTTACAAAAACCAATGATGCTGCAACTAAAACACTATCTGGTGGTTTTGGCGTACCAGGTGGCAATTGCTTTTTTAATTCCTCCCAATCGGGTGCTCGCTCAGCAGTGGTAATATATCCAGTTGCATCAACAAATTTTTGAAATTGTGCATTGGTTACTTCAGTGATATCCATCCAAAATCCCTTGACACTAACCTTATGTGCAGGATATTCATCTGCCCTGCCTTCCTGATCTTGAGCACCCATCAAATAATTTCCTCCTTCAATCCAAACCATACCTTCATGCGAAGCATTACCTGATTGTTGAATAGATGAATCAATGATTGGTGAAGCTCCAAAACGAGATGGTAAATTGCTAGCACAGTGTGCTAAACTATCCTGATTCACTGCAACGCTTGACGCTTGCTGCTTACAAGACAACATGAGTATAAAGACAACACAAAAAATAAATCTTACTTTCATTTACAGGAATCATAAATATAACGATGAAGAAGTTTTCATTTTTTATTTCAGCTTTATTTTTTTGGGCATTACTGGGATGTAACAGCAATAATAGCAGGACATCAGATTGGACATTGGATGGATTTGTAAAAATAGACAGCTCAAATCCCATTTTGAAACCTGACACCAGTCAAATATTCAATTGCCCGATAAGCGAGCAACCAATTCATTGGGAAGAAAAAAATGTATTGAACCCAACTGCTTTAATTAAAGATGATAAAATATACCTGATTTACAGAGCACAAGACAGTATGGGTACATCAAGGTTGGGCATGGCCGTCAGTGAAGATGGCATTCATTTCAAAAAAAATCCAACACCGATTTTATTTCCTGAGCAGGATAGTTTACAAAAATATGAATGGAAAGGTGGCATTGAAGATCCAAGAATTATAATGACTGAAGATGAAAAATATATTCTGACTTACACATCATATGACGGAAAAACAGCAAGACTCTGTTTTGCTTTTTCAGATGATTTAGTGCATTGGAGAAAAATGGGACCCGTTCTAAAAGATCCGAAATACATCAACACATGGTCAAAATCTGGTGCAATTGTTGTCAAAGAAAAAAATGGCAACATGATTGCCACAAAAGTCAATGGAAAATATTGGATGTATTTTGGGGATACTGATTTATTTCTTGCATACTCTGAAGATTTATACAATTGGACACCAGCAGAAAATAATGAAAATAAAAAAATGATTTCAGTAATGCACCCAAGAATGGGCTATCATGATAGTCGACTAGTTGAGCCTGGGCCCTATGCACTCATCACAAAAGATGGAATATTGCTGCTTTATAATGGAAGCAATGCAGCAAACTTCAATGATACATCTTTACCAAAGTTTACCTACAGCGCTGGACAGGCTTTGTTCTCTGCAACAAATCCGCATCAGCTCATCAACAGAACCAATACTTATTTTATCAAACCAGATAAGGACTATGAAAAGGTAGGTGAAGTGAATGAAGTATGTTTCATTGAAGGTTTAGTGCACTTCAAAAACAAATGGTTTCTTTATTATGGGACTGCAGATTCGAAAATTGCAGTTGCTGTAAAATGATTATTTCTTTTCAAATTCAATGATATACTCAGAAATATAATCAGCATGGTCAGGTGTCATGTCTTTGACAAACAGCCTGGCTTTTTTACCTAGCCTCAAACAAGTCCTTTTTGCTTTTATGTCCTCTTCTGTGTTCAGCGGTTGCAATGAGGGATACCATAAAATATGTCCGGGTTTTTGAAAAACCAACTCGGGTTTCGTCCACTCTTGTGAGTTATTCCCAATACCTAAATCTTTATTTTTATTGAAAGAGATATATATTTTATCCCCTATCCATTTTTGACCTTCCACTCTTCCCATCATCATTACCCAACAGTTCAAATATTCATTCCAACTGACTGATGGTCCCCAATGAAAATTTCCTCCTGCCCGGGAAGCAGCGCCTCCTTTATCAGAAGCAGGAATTTGTAATGATTGAATAGGCTTCCCAATGCCATTGAATGCTGCATCAAAGGATTTCCCATTCCATCTTTTTGCTTTACCTACCGGATTGTCGAGATCTGATATTTTAATACGTGCAATACTTATGCATTGTCCGCTTGCCTCAAATACAGAATCATATTGATTGGCCTTATACTCACCTGGATAACCGTATTCACCATAAAATAAATATAAATACTCACCACTTGCAACTGCAGATGGATCGCCTACTCCCCCAGCAAAAGTCAGAGAATTATTGTGTGGCTTTAAAATCATTCTTGGCTGAAGATCTTCAATGAAAATTCCTTTGTTATCCCATGAATGTCCACCATCACTGGATTTCATCACCCCAATTCTACAAACAGCAGCAGCTGATGAAACATCTGTCAACCCTTGAGGCCAAAGTGTATCGATGTATCCATCACCGCTTGCAGCATTGTAAGGTAATGTTGCTGGATAATTTTCATTGTGATAAATAGCATATAATGTTTTTCCGGAGGGATCTTTTGATGATTGATATACAGTTTCAAACCATACTGCTCCATGTAAGCCAATTTCATTTGGTTTTACATTTGGAGGCATGACTGGATCAAAAAAATTTTCAGCAGGTGTCAAAAAAACTTCATCAGCATTTTTACCGCTTGCAAATTCAAGTTCTTTTGAATCGCCCCAAACAGGGTCTTCACCATATTTACCTGCAAAAATTCTCAATGTATCTCCAATCCAAGCCTCTGCCATATTGCAATCGACAAATGACTTGAAAAGAAATTTTTCAGATGGTACAAGTTTAAAAGATGGAGTAAACTGTTGCTCTTTATTGTTGCAGGAGAATAGCAATGCAACAATAAAAATCGACATCAAAATTTTCATGAACAATTACTTTTTAGGGGCAGCAAATCCACTTTTCGCTAAATCATCAAACAGTTTCTGAACTTTTGCAATTCCGCTTGGATCATTTAGTTCATAGAAATGATAAACTTCCATATCAGTGCGGTGTATACCGTTTTCCTGAATAGCACCTTGTGATTTATATTCTGAAATCACCCAGTCTGCAACGATTTTATAACTCACTTTATCATTTTCCTTGAATCTAAATGCTCTGTTGAGTGTGAACTTTGGCGCTGTTGCACTGATTTTTGTTTCAGGATATCCTTCTAACATTGAAAAATCTGTAGGCTTTGCATCAGCACGAGCTGGACTCCCTGCGATGATGATAGGCTTATTTGGACCTTGATAACGCTGAACAGCTCTAATGCCCATCAATGCTGCTGTTTTGTGATGGCCATGCTGACCAGGATGAGGCAACATGGTAATAACAAAATCATATTGGCGCGCTGCCAATATTTTATCCATTCTCCTTTCTACATATTTTATTTCCCAATTCTTCCCAGATATATAAGGATTGATATCGAGTGTATAATAATCATCTTCCTGTTCCATGAAAAAAATATTTCTTACTCCCATGATATTTGCAGCATTGGTGATTTCTCTTTTTCTGATCAATGGCAAATGTGTTCTTGCAACCATTGAATCAGTTAGATTAAGTCCATAATAAACAGCTCCTAACTGAGAATCCGCAAATCCACCTCCACCATCAGTCATCACTGCCATATCAACTTCTCCATGAAGTTCTTTAGCAATTTTAAACATCGTTACAGAAAATCCTGTTTCATCATCTGGATGAGCAGTAACAACAAGTACGCGTGGTCCTTGTGCAAAAACTGAGCATGTTAAAAACCATGTGAGGAGGAAAGCAATTGTTAAACTTTTCATGATAGATATTTGAATGTATAAGTTACGAAAACATCTCTATTCTTCTACACTTGTATTTTTTACAGGTTTTTTATCAATCCACTCGGTTTTTTCAAGTTTTCTGGAAGCAGGAGCAATCTCATCTCCATTATCACCATTGTATAATCTTCCATTTTTCATCACATATTTGATTGTGTTTGAATAACGAATATTCTCCAATGGATTTTTATCCAATATGATCAAGTCTGCGAGTTTACCTTTTTCAATGCTTCCTAAATCCTTATCCAAACCCAATGCTTCGGCACCTTTGATGGTAGCTACTTTTAACGCATCAATATTTCTCATTCCACCGCTTTGCATTGACCATAATTCCCAATGAAACCCTAATCCTTGTAATTGTCCATGACTTCCAATTCCTGCCAAGCCCCCTTCTTCAACAATTGATTTCATGCTCTTTGCATGTTTCTGAAATACATGCTCTTCAGGCAAGAACCATGTAGCTCTTCTTCTTGATTTAGATGCCAATTCTTCATATGGTGTAAAGAATTGTAATTTCTTATTGCTATATGGATTATCGTTTTCATAAAAATAATTCTCGGCCCATGGTCCACCATATGAAACAAGTAGAGTGGGTGTTACTGCCATCTTTGCATCAGCAATAGTTTTGGTTACATCTTTATACAATGGAAAGATTGGAATGGAATGTTCATGTCCAGGATATCCATCCAATAAATTCGTCATATTCAATTTAAAATCGAGTCCTCCTTCAGTGGTTGGCATCAACTTTTGATTTTTTGCTGCTTGAATAATCCACTGACGTGTTTGTCGATTACCTGTCAGGTACATTTTTATATACTGTGTGTTATAATATTTACTGTACTGTTTCAATGTGTTTTCAGCTTGTGCTGAATCTTTGATATTATAAAACCAGTAACCAACACCCGGACCAGTTGAATAAACCCTAGGACCAACGATCTGTCCTGCTTCAACCATATCTGAATAGGTAAGCACATCTGTGGTAGCTGTTTGTGGATCACGTGTAGTGGTAACACCATATGCAAGGTTTGCAGCATAAATCCAAACTTGCGTTTTATGTATACCCCATGAAGGCCACATATGAGAATGCACATCTACAAATCCAGGTATAATTGTTTTACCTGCAACATCAATCACTTTGGTACCCGCTGGAGTTTTCAATCCTCTTCCAACAGCTTGTATTCTGTTGTTTACAACAAGCACATCTCCGTTCAACACTTCATCTCCCTTCATCGTGATGATGCGAGCACCTTTCAGAAGAATTGCAGCTGAAGGAATATCTTTTTTATAAAATACTTTTACCCAGGTTTCCTCTGGCTTGTATGTTGGATCATCTTTTTTAACTACAGCTTTTTTAGTTGTATCAGTTGATTTTGTTTGCTCAGCTAATTTTTTTGCAAGCTTCAAACTATCATCCAATGCTTTTGATTTTTGTAAATCATATATAAAGTGAGCAGCACCTAAACTGAAATGTATTTTATTGCCATTTGACTCCCAAAAAGGAAACTCACCTCCAAGATCTGTTAATCGTATGCTTGGAAATTCTGCATTTGCAGCATCAGCAACAGAGATAGAAATTGTTTTCCCGGTTTGTGGTATTGTTACTACATAAATATTATTGTTCACTTTTGCAATTGCTTTTTCACCTTTTGGAGAAAGCCAAATTTCACTGGCAGGTGAAGGGGGATTATTTTCTTTTGCATCTGCATCATTCAATTCCTCTGGAATAATGCATGGATCAGTAGATGGTTTGCCATTGTGTGACGGAACAGAACCATAGGTAACAATTCCTGTAATTTTTGCATGTACCTTCTCATCAGTACCATCCCACTTGATTGAAATCAAACTTCCATTTGAGTTAAAATAAATTCTTTCATCATTCACAGAAAAATGAGGATTGTATCTGCGGTTTGCTTTGTCAATGATTTGTTCATCACCTCCTTTTGCATCAATCCAAGCGATAACATCTTCACGATCATCCCAGCTTGGATCATAAGCATCTTTGAATTTTTGATATGGTGCACGTCCATAAATTATTCTATCCCCCTTGATTGTATATCTTGGCGATTGATAGAGACCATTCACTTTTGTAAGTGTTTTCAATCCCTCACCGTTTGACTGAACTACTTGCAATTTTCCACCGTTTGCATCCCATGTACTGAATACAATTGAGTTGCCATCAGGGCTCCAAGCAGGCTGTGCTTCTGTAAAATCATTATTGGTTAATCTTTTAGGAGTACCATTGGGATATTCCATCACATATAGTCTGTTCAAAACAGTAAATGCCAATTTTTTACCATCAGGAGATGGCACTGCATCTCTAATTTGGGTTGCTTGAACATAAGATGTATCTTTTATGGGATACTTGAAAAGTACCTCAGATGCCAACTCCAACTTTCCTTCCACTGAATATGGAATAGCAGAAATGTCTCCGTTACTGATCTGAATCCTATTGATCTTACCTCCAAATGAAACAATCAAAGATTGATTATCTGGTGTAAATGACATTGCTGGTAATACACCAGAAACTGCAATTGACTCCTGATCATCTCTTTGAACCGGGTATGCAAGCCACTTCTCATCACCAGTTGCAAGATTGCGAATCATTAATCCAGTTTTATCTTCAAATCTCGTACCGTATACCAGCCATTTCCCATCACCAGACAATACTGGAGTGAATGCACTTCCATAGCGGGAAGTCAGGCTTGAAGTTTTTCCATTGCTCCTGTCATAAATCCCAATTTGATATTGCGGAAGTTGTGCATTGTAATTCCAAGAACCTGTTCTGTAAGAATAATAAACAAATTTCCCATCATGACTAACAGCAGGATCAATTGTTTTTAATGTTGCAGGTTCACTGATCAATTGTGTTCCGGCACCACCATCTTTATGCATCATGAATAATTTATTGACTCTTCTTCCTTTTGAATAAACAATATAATTACCATCTGGAGTCCATTCAGCTGAAACAAAATTTTGATTTGTCTCTTTGGTAAGTTGAACAGTATCTTTTTTCTCACTGTCGATATACCAGATATTCTCTGCTCCACTTTTGTCTGATACAAAAAGAATTTTTTTACCATCAGGACTATACCTTGGATGTTGATCAAATGCTAAACCTCTTGTGATTTGAGTAGCTTTACCACCACTGATGGGCATTGTATATAGATCTCCCATCATATCAAAAACAATGGTAGCACCATCCGGACTCACATCAACAGATGTCCAGGTACCTTCAGTTGTTTTTAAATCAAACATTCTTGAAGCTTTAAGGGGTAGGTTTTTATACGTGGTAAAACTGGTATCCTTTTGGGCATAAGTACAAAAGGAAACGAAAAGGCTGAGTAACATCAGAGCTTGATACTTTTTCATGTTGATCGTATTCTATTGTTTAGATAAAATTATTTGCTGATAAACGTTTGGCAATGCAACTTTAATTCTTTCATAGGTTGCACTTGAAATATTATTTTGGTCAAAGGGTACAAAGTTGACATACTTTTTATTTTGATTCTCCACTCTTCCATATTTATACTCATATGTAAACCATCCATCACTTTGCAGTTTTACTTCTGTCAATGATTTATTTGGGACAGTAATAAAAAAATTATTCTTCATTTTTGGACTTTCATTAAAAAGCTGCATTTTTCTCAATTCTACATAAGCCTCTTTTGCAGTTTCAACAGATGGGTCAATCAATTCTACGTGTTCAGCCAACACAGAACGATAAAGATAATTACCGTTTTGTTTCAAATGATAAAGTTCATTTAGAACATTACGAATGGTATCTCTCATGAAAGGATAGTGCGTACAACCAAGGATAAGTGTATTCATTGGCACAGCATATTTTTCTTTTTTCATTTTCTCTAAAAGAGAAACCAAGTGATAGCGAACATAATTCTCAGGATCATTCAATTGAATGTCTAGACACTTTCCGGTATCATCAAATTCGCAGAGCAATTTATTATTGAGTTTATTGAAATTGTAAATATTCAGGAGCGATGTATCAATTGGATAAGTATTACTTTTCATTGATGGCCCTTTATAATCACTGCGATAAGTGTTCGCATTTTCTGCAAAAAAACTATAATCCCTGTCGATGGCATCAGCCAACCCATAACCTCCCTGACTAACAATACTTGGAGCAGGCATGTTCAATTGCCTTGCCATCGCAAGAATTGTTTTGGGATAACCATCAGACGCTACTGTTCCTGCAGTTGCAAAAACACCAATGGTGCCTTTTTCGTGTGAAGACTGATAAGCCAGTGCTGCTTTAACACCTGCATTGATGACACCTACTACTGGAACACTATTAGTTTGTTTCTTTGAAAATTCTTTTACTTCATTCAATGCATAAGCAGTTGCTGTATTGCATGCGAGCACAAGCATCTTAACTCCTTCTTTTTTTGCTTCAGCCTGACTTGCTTGCTGATCAAACTTATTTTTTAGAAGAAAGTCCATGTTTTTGATAACATGCTCCTGCAAAAGCTTTGTCTTTTTTTCTCCAGCATAATTACCATAAGGCATATTTGCTTGATCAGCTAGGTATTGAAAGTATTCGCTTTGAAAATCAGGTTTTCCATCTGCCCCTGGTTGTCCTGTTTTATTGTTATAGGCATCCAAAGTAAGCATGGCTTCTAAAACAGTGAGTCCGCCTGTACCAGAATCAAACACTCCAATGGGAGAGATATTTTTAGTCTTTTGCTGAGCAAAAATTGTACTTTCAAAGCAAATCAATAAAATACCCAAAAACGTGTACTTGAGAAATGACATAAAAAAAACAGATTGAATATTGAAAATTAGACAATGTATAGCAATTTTGTATTGCTGAGATCAAAATACCTCAGACATTCCCTCCTTATGAAACAAATATTATTTACCTCCTTGATTTTCATGTTATTAACTGCATGCGGTCAACAAGAAGAAAAAAAAGTTGAAGCACCTGTTGCATCGGCTGATAGTTCAAAATATACTCCAGCGATGGTGGTGAATGAAAAAGACTATGCTTGTGGGATGCCTGTTACAGCAGGAATTTCAGATACTACTCATTATGATGGTAAAGCATATGGCTTCTGTTCTACAGAATGCAAGGATGAGTTTTTAAAGGATCCTAAAAAATACTTAGCAACAAAATAATTTAAATATGCCAACAGTTAAAGCTTATGCTGCTTCAGACAGCAAGTCATCTATTGCTCCGCTTTCCATCGAACGCAGAGCACTTGGTCCACATGATGTTCAAGTTGAAATCTTGTATTGTGGAGTTTGTCATTCAGATATTCATACCGCGAGAAATGAATGGGGCGGGACAGTATACCCAGTTGTACCCGGACATGAAATTGTTGGAAAAGTAAAAGGAGTGGGTTCTGCTGTAACTAAATTTCAATTGGGGCAAACGGTTGGAGTTGGTGTGATGGTAGATAGTTGCAGAACTTGTCCGAATTGTAAAAACAATTACGAGCAGTATTGTAAAGAGGGTATGACAGGCACTTACAATGCACTGGAAAGAAATGGTTCAGGCAAGAGAACAATGGGTGGATACTCAGCTGAAATTGTAACAGATGAAAATTATGTCTTGAGCGTTAAAGAGCAGGATAACCTTGCAGGTGTGGCTCCGCTTCTTTGCGCAGGAATCACCACTTATTCTCCATTAAAATTTGCAGATGTAAAAAAAGGAACCAAAGTTGCTGTTGTTGGGTTAGGTGGACTAGGACATATGGCAGTGAAATTTGCAGTAGCATTTGGTGCCGAGGTAACTGTCATTTCAACATCAGCATCAAAAGTTGCTGAAGCAAGTAAACTTGGTGCACATCATTTTGTATTGGCAAAAGATGCAGATGCGCTGAAACCATATGATTCTAGTTTTGATGTTGTATTAGATGCCATCTCAGCAGATCATGATTATACACAATACTTGAATTTGTTGGCAGTACATGGAAAATTAATGGTTGTTGGATTACCTGAACATAATCCAAAAGTATCTCCTTTCGCATTGATTAAAAATCGTAGAAGCATTATTGGTTCAATGATTGGAAGTATAAAGGAAACACAGGAAATGCTTGACTTTTGTCATGAGCATAAAATTTATGCTGACATTGAAAAGATACCAATGTCTTCTATTAACGAGGCATATGAAAGAATGATTAAAGGTGATATCAAATACCGTTTTGTAATTGATATGTCAACCATTTGATATGTCTAGAATAGATAGAAGAATTTTTTTATCAGCCCTTTCATTGATGCCAATGGCAAGGGCTTTTTCTTTTGAAAGAAGCAAAAACCATCATAAAAAATTTAAAATAAGTTTAAATGCCTATTCATTTAATGAATGGCTAATACAGAAAAAAATTACGCCAATTCAATTGCTGGAGTTTTGCGAACAAACCGGATTTGATGCTATAGATTTTACAGGATATTATTTTTCAACTTATCCTCAAGTACCAACTGACGAAGAAATTTTTATATTCAAACGAAAAGCGCATTCACTCGGACTAGAAATCAGTGGCACAGGAATCAGAAATGAATTTTCATATGATAAAGGTGAAGCACTAGACAATGAAATCAGTTTGGTGATAAAATGGATTGAGGTTGCAGCTAAATTGGGAGCTCCAGTATTGCGCATATACACAGCAAAAAAATATTATGTTGGAGAAGAGAGAAAAAGAGTATTTCAAAATATCCAATATGCATTGAGCAAATGTATCCCTGTTGCAAGCAAGCACGGCGTTATCCTTGGCATTCAAAATCACAATGACTTTTTAAGAACTTCTTCAGAATGTTTCGAACTTATCAAATCTATGGATAGCCCATGGCTAGGACTGGTTTTGGATACAGGTAATTTTGTTGCAGAGGATCCATATGAAGAAATAAGAAAATCAATTCCTCTTGCTGTGAACTGGCAATTCAAAGAGAAATTGCTTATCAATAATGTTCAAACACCTATGAACATTGAAAAACTTTGCGCCATCATAAAGGAATCAAACTATAAAGGGAATATTCCAATTGAAACATTGGGAATGAAAGACCCTATCAATGAAGTCCCTGTATTTTTCAGAAAAGTAACTGAAAAACTTTTATCATAATACTAGGGCAATTAGGCTAATCCTTCTAAAACCTGTTGAAGTTGTTTTGCAGGCACAACTCCAGATTGACGCCATTTCACCAATCCTTGTTGAAACACCATCAATGTTGGCACTCCTTGTACTTGAAAATGCTGTGCAATAGCAGGGTTCTTATCAATATCAATTTTGATTATTGTAGCTTTTTCACCTATAGCAACTTTCAATTCCTTCAGAATTGGTGCCATCATTTTGCAAGGACCACACCATTCTGCAAAAAAATCAACCAACACTGGTTTTTCACCCTTGATCATCTCTCCAAATGTTGAAGTTGCTTCCATTATTTATTTTTTTTGAACAAACTAAAAATCAAGGACCCCAATAAAGCAAAATATAATGTGCTGTTGATTGGACTTGAAGTTATTTTACATGTGCCAGAAATACAGCCAATGGTCTTCCAATAAAAAAATCCTCCAATCGCTCCTGCAATAGCACCAATTATATAGAGTATATTTTTCTGGATCAATGTTTTAAATGATTGCATGTTACAAAGTTACTGTCGATCATTATTTAGGAACATGACTTTTGTCACAGAAATAACTTTAGCATTACATTTGCACTTTAATGATGACTCGTCCCCCTATATTTCTCTTAATCTTAACATTGCTGTTTACAACAGCTAAAGCCCAACAAGTTCCCTATTTTTCAATTAAAGATGAACTTGACACAGGATACTTTGCTAAACGCAACATTGATCCAATTAAGATTGATGGAGTCATATCAGAACGTACGTGGTTTGACGCACAGAAAGCAAGCAATTTTATTCAAAATTTTCCTACAGATACCATGACTGCAAAAGCAAGACAGGAAGTGATGGTATCCTACGATGATAAATTTTTATACGTTGCTGCAAGAATATACAATACAGTTAAAAATCAACGTTATGTAACTCCTTCTTTAAAACGTGATTATCGTGGGGAGGCTAATGATGCTTTTGTCATTAACATAGATCCATTCATGGATCGTATGAATGCATTTTCATTTGGCATCAACCCATATGGAGTTCAAAGAGAAGGATTGGTGGTTAATGGTGGTGTAATAAGCGAAGATCTGAGCTTATCATGGGATAATAAATGGTTCAGTGAGGCAAAAATATATGAGGACTATTGGACTGCTGAAATTGCTATACCATTGAATACCATTAGGTTTAGAAGTGGTACAAATAAATGGTTGATCAATTTTTACAGGATTGATAGCTATAACGCTGAACGCTCAAGTTGGTCAAGAGTTCCCAATCAGTACAGTCCTATCTCCCTTGCATATTCAAAACCCATCTTATTTGAATCGCCTATTCAAAAAAAGGGAACAAATATTTCAATGATTCCTTATGTGTCTCCAGGAAATTTTAGAAAACCTATTGCTGGAACTGATAAATATTCAAATTCATCCAATCTGACATTTGGTGGTGATGCAAAAATTGGTATTGGCTCTTCACTCAATCTCGACCTCACGGTTAATCCTGATTTTTCGCAAGTTGAAGTAGATAACCAAGTCACCAATCTTGATCGCTTTGAAATTCTATTTCCTGAAAAAAGACAGTTCTTTTTAGAAAATGCAGATCTGTTTGCAAATTTTGGTATCGACGGCGTTCGTCCATTCTTTTCTCGTCGTATTGGTGTAACAAGAGATCAGAGTACCGGACAAAACATTCAGAATAAAATTGATGCTGGGTTTAGACTCAGTGGGAAAATCAATAATAATTTGCGCGTAGGACTATTAGACATGAAATCGGCTGCAATTCCTGAGATCAACGAACCAGCATATAATTATTCGGTTTTAAGCTTACAACAAAGAGTTTTTGGAAGATCCAATATCAGCTTCATACTTACGAATAAAGATGCAATTGGCAGAAATGACTTTAACAGGGTTGCAGGATTAGATTACAATGTTGCATCAAAAAGTAATGTGTGGAATGGCAAATTCTTCTTCATGAAATCATTTGACCCCATCAAGAACAATGATAACGCTGTATTCGGATCAAGCATGTTCTATAACAAAAGATATTTTGAATCAAAACAAACCCTCTATTATATCGGTGCAAACTTTAATCCGGAAGTTGGTTATCTAAGAAGAGCAGGATTTTACAAATTTGCAGGCTACTTTCAACCAAAAATTTATCCTAGAACAGGCCGCATCAATAAATGGGGACCGATGTTTGACTATGATATTACCATTTTCCCAAATATTGGCATAACGGATTACGATGTAAATATTTTGTACAACGTTCAATATAAAAATTATGTAACGCTTCTCATGAGGTTCAGAAATGATTACACTAAACTCACGAGCGACTTTGATCCTACTAACTCTGGGGGAGAAAAACTAAAGGCAAATACTTCATACAATTATCTTTCTTTCATTTGTAGTTTAACTACTGATCAAAGAAAAAAAGTTGGTGCAAGATTAAATTCAAGAGCTGGACAATACTTTAACGGATCAAGAATCAACCTCGATGCTGAAGTGAATTACAGAATTCAACCACATGGAAGTATATCGTCTGTTTTTTCATATAATCGATTGAGGTTTCCGCAACCTTATACGAGCAGAGACTTGATTTTGATTGGTCCAAAAATAGATTTAACTTTTACCAGATCGTTGTTTCTTTCAACATTGATACAATACAATAATCAAATCAACAATATCAACATGAATGTAAGATTTCAATGGAGATTTGCCCCTGCATCAGATTTGTTCATTGTATACACAGATAATTATTATGCAGACTTATATAAGTCAAAAGGAAGTGCACTTGTGCTAAAAGCAACTTACTGGTTTAATTTATAATTATCTTCTTGTCAATTTTCTTGAAGACGATTTCTTTATAATTATTGCGCTCATAAATTATACCAATTGATTTGGTATTTACTTCAACTAAATCACTGTAGGCAGTCCAATCACCTTTGAATGATATTGGCGATTTATCTATAATCGTTTTCAATTCCCATGAATGACCATCATTGCTGCTAAGATGAATACTTAAACTGTCTCTTGATTGCATGGAATGAGCATTAGAAAACAACAAATATGATTTCTTTTTATTTTGAATATTCAATAGTGAACCCTGACATACTGGATCAATTAATTTTTCAGATGAATAGCTTGTATCCCAATGTTGTCCGCCACTTGAACTAAATGACAGGATTCTATTCCTTGGATTACCAGATTGATTTCTGATATTCATTAAAACTCCTCCTTTAGACAGTTCTGCTGCAGTTGATTCATTTGATCCTGGAATATCAACATCATCAGAAAGATGAAATGTTTTTCCATGATCATCTGAAAAAAATAAATGTGCTCTATAATCTAAAAATTTAGAGATGGGATTTCCAGAGGAATGATTGGCCGGCACAATTAATCGCCCTGCAAATTTTCCTGAACTAATCTGTAAGGCATGTCCTGGTGTATTCGCATAACTTCTCCAATCCTCTTTAAAAACATAAGAAGCATTATACGCTGGATTTTTTGGCCGATGCACCTGCAAGGTTATATTAACAGGTGTTGACCAATTCTTAGCACCATCGGTCGATTTTACATACCATACCTCTCTTACTCCGTTACCCTTCCTCACTTCATTTTCGTGATTATTTCCAGTATTATAAAATAGATAAAGTACCCCATTGGGAAACATTGGGTCCATCAAATCAATTACAGGAGCTGGATTACCGGCCTGTAAAGTTTTATTGTCGATTAAAGTTTTCAAAACAGTCCAGGTCTCGCCACCGTTTTGGCTTTCTTTATAAACAATATCAACATTTCCAAAATCTCCAGAACCATTAACTCTTCCTTCTGCAAATGCAATCAAATGATTAGGCTTCAATTGAACAATTGCTGGAATTCTAAAAAAATCATACCCACCCTCACCTGATTGAAAAACAATATTCTCTTGAGCAAACACATTGCCAATAAGAAGTATAGAAATAATGATTACCCTCTTCAAGAATTGGTTTTTTTAGGTTTTAAAAAATTCAATTGAACGATGATAATAAACAAAACAACTACTGATAAATATGCAAGATCTCTTCCTAGATGACCAGCATCGGTCGACTTTCCAAGAAAATCGGTGATCATTGCCCCTGCAAAAATTCCTCCCATATTTAAGAACCCATATCCTGTTGCCCGTTGATTTTTACCAACAAACTGACAAAGTATTGGCATATTGTTAGTATCAAACATGCCGAATCCAAGTCCAAAAATGACAGCAGCAGTTATAATATGTATAAAGCTTGACCCGAATCCAAGCAATATCAATGATGGAATAGTCAATGCCAAGCCGATTGCACTTGTATAAATTCTTCCTTTGGGATTTACAAGAAACCATTTATCAGCCAATGCACCTCCAATCAATACTCCAAAAAAGGAAGAAAGTGAAATTGAGATGGTTGTAAGTGGACCAGCAACTGCCATATCAAGATTCAAACTATTGGCAATTAAAGTAGGGGCCCAGTTTTTAATGGCCCAACCAGGCAGGGAAGGAATCGTGAAATACAAAAGAATGATCCAAAAAGGAAATGATGTAAAAAGAGATTTTAGATGATCCCCCAATGGAAACGTTGTTTCAGTTTTTTCTCTTTCTTTTTCGTGTACAAAAAATATTAAGATCACTGCATATGCCATTCCAATAATTCCAAACAATAGAAATGTATCCTGCCATGAGTAAGCCTTTGAAATCGTAGCACCAAATCCACCAAATACCTGTCCAAGATAAATTCCAGTTGCGTGGATCCCAACTGCCCTGGATCTTGTGCGTTGATCATGGTAGTCGGCAATCAATGAAAGTGCGGCAGGAAAATACAGCGCTTCACTGAATCCCATCAAGGCTCTTAATATATACAACTGGTCGAAGGTTGTTGTAAATGCGTTCAATAATGTGAGGGTCGACCAAATGAATAAACTCGCAACAATCAGCCATTTTCTATTGATTCTGTCTGCTATTACCCCAGAGAATGCACTGATGCTTCCGTATACCCATAAAAAAACTGCCATTAACCTTCCGAAATTGGCAGCCAATGTTAATTCATGGATATCGACCTGCATTGCAGGACGCATGGTAGATATCATTTGCCGATCGATGTAATTCAGCATCGCAACAAATGCTAGCATGAGTGTAACGACCCAGGGATAAGATTTTTTTGTTCTCATTTCATGCAAAAATTTGAAAACCCAATTGCAGTTAATTCATTTTCAAGTGCTTTCTTATCTGTATCATTCAAATTACGAAGTGGATTTCTGCTGGGTCCGCAGTCGACACCAACTAATTTCATAAAATATTTCCCCGTTGAGAGTCCAGTATATTTATTCAAAAGGTTTACAACTTCAATTGACTTCAACTGTAATGATTTTGCAGTGGTAACATCATGATGAGTAAAAGCACTAATAATTTCATTATACAAAGGTGTCATATAATTATATGTGCTGCCAATAGCGGATACTGCACCAAGCGAAATTGCACTTAATAGTGTTTCATCCTTCCCCCAGAATACATTTAATGAAGCATTTTCAAATTCAAGACATTTGAAATAATCTACATGGTCTTCATCAGAATATTTTACTCCCGCAAAATTTTCAATTTTATTTTTTGCCTTACCAACGAAATCGATCATTGGAAATTTGACATGAGTCAAAATAGGAATATGATAATAGTAGAATGGGAGATTTGGCGTCGCACTTGCAACTTTCACACAACACTCAAGCAAATCGTCGGCTGAAATTGGTTTATAATAAAATGGTGAAATATATGAAATACCAAAACATCCATTTGCTTCAGCATGTTGTGCCAATGCTATAGCCTCCGTAATTCGATTAGACCCAACAACTACAATTACTTTAAAATTTTTATTTCCTTTTGATACCGTCAACCATTTTTCTGCAATTTGCTTACGCTCATCAACTGTCAGTAATTCACCCTCTCCAGTTGTACCACAAATAAAAATGGATTCAATATTATTTCGAATAAGTAATGCATAATATTCATCAATTGCACTGAGATTTAAAGTCCCATCTTGATGCATCGGAGTAAATGTAGCTGGTATGAGTCCACTTAATTTCTCAATTTTCATATGGAAAGCTCTTTTAATTAAAGTTAATGCAACAAATGATGTATTGAGCCTAAATTATTTTTAGATTCGTATACGCTATGGCAAGGGTTCACCATAAAGAATTTACTTCACTAGGAGAAGTCAATCAAAGTGTTGATACAGGGAAAAGAAATGGCATCAAGCGCATCCTCGCTTTTTTTGGTCCTGCTTACCTTGTAAGTGTCGGTTACATGGATCCGGGAAATTGGGCAACCGATTTAGCTGGTGGCAGTAAATTCGGTTATACACTGATATGGGTTTTGCTGATGAGCAATATGATGGCATTGCTTTTGCAGAGCCTTTCAGCCAGACTCGGAATTGTAAGAGGAAGAGATCTTGCACAAGCCAATAGAGAAACCTACCCCAGGTACATCAACTTTACATTTTATATACTCGCAGAAATTGCTATCGCTGCAACCGACCTTGCAGAAATTCTTGGAATGGCCATTGGGATTCAACTGCTAACAGGATTATCCCTTATGTGGGGAATATTACTCACTGTAGCTGATACATTTTTGTTCCTGTTATTACAAAGACTTGGTATTAGAAAGATGGAGGCGTTTATCATTTGTCTTGTTGCCATCATCGGATTCAGCTTTCTATCTGAAATGTTTTTAGCCAAACCTCAGTTGAACGAAATCGCAAAAGGTTTTATTCCAAGTCTTCCAAATGAAGAAGCACTATATATTGCAATTGGAATTATAGGAGCAACTGTAATGCCGCATAATCTTTACTTACACTCTGCTCTTGTTCAAACAAGAAAAATCAAAAGAGATAGAACTGGCATTAAAAAAGCATTAAAATTAAATTTCATTGATAGTGCTATTGCACTGAATGCTGCATTTTTTGTCAATGCCTTTATACTCATCCTATCTGCCACTGCATTTTATAAGACTGGAAGAAATGATATTGTTGAAATCAAACAAGCACATGAAATGCTCGCTCCGATTTTAGGATCGAATCTGGCACCGATGCTTTTTGCTATTGCTTTGATAGCAGCAGGACAAAGCTCCACCATCACTGGAACATTAGCAGGACAAATTGTAATGGAAGGTTATCTTCATTTGAGAATAACACCTTGGGTAAGAAGGCTGATCACTAGACTGGTAGCAGTTATTCCTGCCATGCTGGTTATTTTAATCAAAGGTGAAGAGAACGTTGATGCACTCTTAATATTCAGTCAGGTATTACTGAGTCTTCAGCTCGGCTTTGCTATTATTCCTCTCATCCATTTCACCAGCGATAAAAACAAAATGGGTGAGTTTGCAATCAAGCCTTTTATTATTGCCATCGCAATATTAATAACAAGTATTCTTGTTTATCTGAACATAAGAATGGTTTTTGAACAAGCACTACTCTTTTTTCATGAATCAAATAATACACTGATAAAATTATTGATCATTGCAGGTGGACTAGCCTACTTAGGATTGCTTGTTGTTGCAATAATATATCCGTTATTGAACAAAAAACAGGAAGAAAAAATCAAACTACATCCTGAAGCTGATCAATCCGTAGAAATTGAAGTACCTGTATATAAAAACATTGGCATTGCACTTGATTTCAGTAAAGATGACAAGAAGTTGATTTCACATGCATTAGGACAAGGAAATGAAAATTCAAATTATTTCTTAATACATGTAGTAGAAAGTGCCGCAACCAGAATAATGGGGAGTGCTGTAGATGACTTGGAGACAAGAATAGATCAAGAAAGACTTGATAAATATGCACTTGAATTATCAAGAAAAAATATTTCAACAACAACATGCCTAGGCTATAATGATCGTGTGAACGAGATCATTAGAATGGTTGAAGACAACAAAATAGATTTACTGGTGATTGGATCACATGGACATAAAGGTTTGAAAGATATTGTATACGGACAAACAGTAAGCGGTGTAAGGCATAATTTAAAAATACCTGTATTGGTAATCAATATTTAAAATGAAGAAGATATACTTAATCTTAGGTTTGATTGCATCGATCAACATTCATGCACAAGTTCACAGATCTGAAATTGCAGATAGTTTAAGAAAAGGAATCATAACAGATGAATTCATCTATGAGGTTGCACCATTCCCACAATGTCATGCTTCAACGATTGAAGAAACTCCTAATGGGCTGGTTACTGCTTGGTTTGGTGGCACAAGAGAAGGTAACAATGACGTTAATATTTATGTAAGCCGACTGGTAAATAATCAGTGGACTGCTCCAACAATTGCTGCAGAAGGGAAGATAGACGAGAAAACAAGATATGCCTGTTACAATCCTGTACTGTATCAAGTGCCTGGAGGTGAGCTGATCCTTTTTTATAAAATAGGACCAAGGGTAATTGATTGGACTGGATGGCTTGTGAGAAGTTATGATCATGGTGCTACATGGAGTAAACCAGAAAAATTACCGGATGGCATTCTTGGTCCCATAAAGAATAAACCTCTGCTCATCGGTAAAACACTTGTTTGTCCAACCAGTACCGAAAGAGATGGATGGAAAGTTCACTTTGAATACACAAATGATAATGGTAGAACATGGGAAAGAGGAGAAGATTTGAATGATGCCAAACCGATTACTGGAATACAGCCCTCCATTCTAAGACATAATGCTTCAACACTTCAAGCACTCTGCAGAAGCACCAATGGAACAGTCAATCAAACATGGAGCAAGGACAATGGAAAGACTTGGACATCGCTGACACAAACGTCCATCCCAAATCCTAATTCAGGTATAGATGCAATTACACTGAAGGATGGAAGACATGTAATGGTTTACAATCATGTAACACCTAGAAAGAATGAAGAAGATGGTTGGAGTGACAGATCACCGCTCAATGTTGCTATCTCTGAAGATGGTATAAACTGGAAACCCCTTTTAATCCTTGAAAACGAACCTAAAGGAGAATTTTCATACCCAACAGTTATGCAAACAGCAGATGGAAATATTCATGTGACGTACACATGGAAAAGAAAGAAGGTTAAGCATGTGGTTATAAAACTTATCTGAGCAATCCTGCTGCCCACTGATTCGCAATGATGCTTTTGAAATATTTGGTTTTGAGTGCAATCAGCTTTTGCTCACTTTCTATCAATTTGATTTCACGTGAGTTCACAAGAAACATACTGCTTTCTCCCATTGAGAACTTTATATTCTCTGCTTCCAACAACAACTTATTGTTCAAATAATTTTGTGCAGATACATTGATCTGGCTGAATAAAGAAGTTGATTCAGCAACAGTACTTTTTACTTTATTTTGAATTTCCAGCTCAACCAATTTTCTACCATAATCAATTTCTGCAATTTTATTTTTAGTTTTTGCAAGTTCGCCTCTAGCTTGGCGTTGCAGCAATGGCAGTCCAAATGAAACACCGTATTTATAATTATTCTGAAACAACGCCTGTTTAAAAAAATCTGATGATGAATAACCTTTACCCAAAAAATTATAATTGACCTTAAAACTTGGAAGCAAATCAAGGGTCTTGACTTTTCGATCTATCTCTAACATGTCTCTTTTCCTATCGATTGAAATCAGCTTAGGGTGGTCCAACATGGCTCTGTCAAGTAGCTTGTCCAATATTGGCAATTGTATTTTTGTATAATCAAATTGGCTAGAAATCGTATCTGGAACAATTTCATCACTGAAAGTATAAGGTTGATTTTGTTCCGTCCAAAAATAATTACTCAACAAAAACCTCGCTTTCTGAAGGTCCAAATCAGCTTGTAATCTCATTGATTGAACAAACTGCAATTGAGCAAGTGCTTCTATGGTATCGATAGAAGCGCGGTCACCTTGTTGAAAGGCTTGTTTAACGAAATCAAAACGAAACTGATTTGTTTTGACTGCTTCTTGAAATATTTTTTTGACCAAGTATGCATTTACCCAGCTCCAATATGCCTCAGCCGTTTCAAATAACAAATCATTCACAACAAGTAATTGTTCTTGTTTTGTGAGCTTGATCATATTGCTTGCCTGTTGAACAGCTGCTCTTCGTTTATCATAAATCAATCCCCTTAAGGGATCAAGAGATACTCCAAGATATGCGCTTCGATTTTGTGTTAGCGATTGATCAATGCGATCACCAGTATTGTTTTCGAGTCCTGCTTTGAAATCAATGCCGTACCATGTAGGAATTCTCAATTCTGGATTATAGTAACTGAAATATTGTTTATTATCAAAAGTTTTACTTTCATTATTGATCATCAATGTGGGATCAAAGAGTCCTCTTGAAGACTGCAAAGCATTTGATGACTGCTCAATGATCAAGTTTGATTGATTGACAATTGGATGAAATTTCCTAACTACACTCAATGCATTATCTAGTGATAATGTATTGCTTTGTGATTTCAACTCAACTGCTGAAATCATCAGGCTGATAAAAATGAAAGCATACTTTTTATTCATGCCTATTTTTTCTTTGAATCAGTATTTTCGCTTGTATTAACGGGTTTGTAGTAATCTGGTGGAAATCCATTGATTTGACGCCATAACTCATACCATATTTGAACATTCTTAAGCAATGCAAATCCTTTTACCCCAGCACCTAATTTCAACTCAAGTGGCCATGGTTTTTCATTTACATCTGGCACTGCAAGAATTCTAAATTTCCCATTTTCATTTCGGTTGCTTTCAATCGCAACAACCCTTCCAACAAATGTGCCATAACTGTTCCTTGGCCAACCCGAGAAAACAATTGCAGGGAAACCATCAAAAATCAAACGAACAGGCTGACCAATATTGATCAAAATCAAATCCATTGGCTCTACAAACAATTCTACAGCATAATTTACTTTATTGGGTACGATTTCTACAATCATTTCACCTTCTTTCACAATTTCATTTATCCCCGATTTTTTTGCTTTAATGATTTGTCCGCTTTGTGGTGCAATCAGCCAGCGTTGTTTACCGCGCGTAATATAGTTTGATAGTTGATTTTGATTTTTTGCAACATCACCATCAGTGGTAGCAATTTCACTCTTTGAAATAGCGATTTCACTTTTCGATTTGAAAATTTTATCTGCAGCATCCTGCTGAACACTGTTCATTTCAAGTTTTGTAATGATCAGATCTTGCTTGGTGTTTAAATACTTTTGTTGTTTCTCTGTAAAAACAGCCATTGTTTTGTTGTGCTGCGCTGTTCTTTTTTCGAGTTCTGTTAAAGGAATGACACCTTGTGCAAACATCTGTTTACCCCTAATCAACTGTTGATTTGCAATGTTGTTCTCCATTTCGGCTGCAACTACTTCAGCGCTGTCACTTACCAATTTTCTCTTGAACTGTTCAAGTTTATTTTCAAGTGATTTCAGTTTCAAATCACGACCATTTTCTATGGCATCGATTTGATTAACGATTGCATTTATTTTTTCGTTGTAAAAAATAATTTTTTGTTCTTTCGCTTCTAACTGAGCCTCAGTTCTTTTAACAAGGTTCGTGTCTAGATAATCATCTTTAACATCTGCCAATTCTAAGATGGTATCGCCTTTGTTTACAAAATCACCTTCTTTCACCCACCACTTTGTAATTCTACCAGGAATTACTGAGTTCAATTCTTGTGGACGTTGATCTTGATACAGTGTTGTAACAGTTCCAGAAGTAGAAATATTTTGTGTCCAAGGCAAAAACAGAAAAATGATTAAAAAAATGAAAAATCCCCAAAACCATTTTTTTACATTGCTGATTTTATTAGCCCTGTATATCAAATTGGGTGAATTAGGTTGGAAACCCGTTTGATGTATGATGGATTCTGCTAATTTTTTCATGCAATCCCATGTTTAGTGAAAACTTCAGAAGGTGAACCCATATGTTTTATCTTGCCATGGTCCATCCAAATTACAAGATCTGCTTTCTCAGCAAATGGTTTATATCCAGTAATGACTACTGTTGTTATGTTTTTCAACGTAAGTAAATAGTCACTTATATTTTTACTCGACTCGGCGCCTGCTAACTCAAATGGCTCGTCTAACAAGAGTAGTTTAGGCTGATTGACAATAGTCCTCAATAACAAAACCTTTTTTGCAATAATGGTACTCAATCCCTTACCGGTAGGTTCCAACATAGTGTCGAGACCATTCGGCAACTGATTGATGTATTCCTTTAATCCAATTACATCTGCTAGTTGCATGAGTTCATTGGCTGTGATGGAAGTATTGCCCATACAGATATTGTCCATAAGACTTGCATAGAAAATATCCTGCTCATCATAGAAGACACCAATATGTCTTCGGTATGAATCCATATCAAGGTTATTGATAGGAATATTGTTAATAAGCAGATTCCCTTCAAAGGACTTTAGATTACCAGTCAATAATTCCATCAATGTCGATTTACCTGATGCCGCATCACCCATGATGCATACTTTTTGACCTGGTGCAATATTTATGTTTATATCTTTTAATACTTGATGTCCCTCGTCATATGAAAAATCAATATTGTGAGAAGAAATCGTGATTCCTGAATGGGTTGACTCGAACTTGATGTTTCCTTCAGACTCACTAGGCTGATCAGTTATTTTACTTATTTTTTCCAGTCCGGTGAGCAGATCATATGCATTTTCTAAATTCAATATCAATTTTTCAACTGCATTCAATACCAACAAAATAACAATCTCAGCAGCAATAAATTGACCAACATTTAACTGCTGGTTAACCAAGAGTACAGATCCAATAATCAACATCGTTGCACTGATCAATAATTTAAAAATGATCAGGCTCCAATACTGGTAAGCAAGTGTTTTAAAATGTGCAGTTTTAGAAGCTATGTATCCTTCAAGATATTCATCCGTCTTTTTCAAATGGAGATTATGCATTCCGGAAACCTTAAAACTCTTAAAAGCTCTTGCAACCTCCTGCATCCATCCCGCAACTTTATATTTATAGTCACTCTCGTTCATGGACTCTGCCAAACCACGTTTTGCAGTGAAATACAAAACAAGGTATAAAAGCATAAAGAGTAACAGTCCTAAAAAAATGAATGTGGGATTATAGAACGATAATAATATCAATCCAAATAGAATTTGGATGATTGCCATAGGGATATCCAGCAAAAATTTAGACAACCCCTTCTGTAAAGTAACTGTTTCAAAAAATCGATTCACCAATTCTGGAAAATGGTAATGATTGATCGCGTTGGAATCAACCCTGGGAATTTTAAAACTAAATTCAAATGCGTATCTGGTAAAAAGTCGTTGTTGGATTTTTTCAATGATCTTCATTTGATTGACCTGCAATATGCCAGCAACCAACACCCCGCCCAATACCAGGGCAATTAATATTCCTATGGAAACAGGAAGACGTCCAGATCCTGCCGCTGCCTGTGCAAAATTGATGATCGCCTGTATACCTAATGGAAGAGAAAGTTGAATCAATCCACTCAAAATGGAATAAAAATAGATGGCAGATACTTCCTTTTTTTCAAGTCGAATTACCTGAAAAAATTTTTTGAGTGCCCCACTCAGGGAAACTGATTCTTTTAAAATTGCCATCGGATTAGTTTAGAACTACAACGGGAGCCTTGATCATTTTTATAACCATTTGAAAACAAATGATATAGTGGAAATGTTCAATCCTGCAAAACTAAATTGGAACGATAGTTTCAACAACTCATAGGGAATATTTTAAGAATTTATTCCCGTTTTCGTAAGATTCAAAAAAATAAGGGGCATTTAAGCCCCTTATTGGTTCAAAAGTTACTTTTTTGGAGATTCTGGCAACTGAACGGCCATCATTTTGCCTTTGGCCGACATAACTATTTTGGCGGCATCCTGCACATCTTTTGCAGAAAATGCATTCAAATATTTTTCGCCATTGACAACCCTATCTATTGTTCTCTCCCCAGATTTTAAGGCCTGCAAAACAGATAGCCAATATTCGTTTTTCTTGATATCGACCTTTCTCTTCTCAACCCATGCCTTCTTAATCTTTTCTACATACGACTGGTCAATCCCTTTTTCAGCGATCGACTTTAATTCAGCGTTGAATGCCTTGATGAGTGTATCCACCTTATCTGGTCCGCATGGCAATTGGAGGACCAACTGATATTTACCTGCTGGAATTTTATCGAGTGAGACATTGGTGCCTCCTCCATAAATTCCTTGAATTTTTTCACGCATTTCCTCAATAATAATGATGTTCAATGCATCACTTAATCCCAATAATTTTAAAGCATTTGATTCTGAATAAGGTAATTCACCATGAAGTATTCCAACAATCAAACTTTTTTCTTCTTTACCTTTTCTGAAACGGAAATCTTTTACACCAGTAAATTCATTCACCTTGTTGTCTACAAACAGTGACTTCCCTTTTGCAGGTAATGATGCGATATATTTTTCAATCATCCCTGTAATCAACTTTTCATCAAAACTTCCAACAATACTAAAATGCATCCCCCCTACATCACCCAATCGATCATTGTATATTGACATGACCCTATCCAATTGTATTTTATCAAAATGCTCCATCTTGGGCACTGTTGTGGGAGCCAATGGATTACCATTGAATATCTCAGTATAAAGTGTATCAATGAATGCGATTTGAGGATTCGACTTCAACATAGAAACTTGAGCCTTTGCTCTTTGCAAATAAGCATTGAACAATCCGCTGTCTCTTCTTGGAGATGTAACGTTTAAGTAAAGCAACTGGAACATGCTCTCCACATCCTTGTTGCTTGAACTTCCAGAAAAACCTGCTGAATACTGACTCATAGAAGGTCTAACAGATGCAACTTTCCCTGCCATCGCCTTTCCGAGATCAACAGGACTAAAGGCACCGATTCCCATGCTTGAAACAATAGCAACTGCATTTTCTGCACTATACTTATCCTTCAAACCATAATTTGTGGTGCCACCATAACGAGATCCATTGAGTAGAATCTGATCATCTTTAAAATCAGTTCGCTTTAAAGTTACTTTCACCCCATTGGAAAGTGTAAGTTCAGTTGTACCTAAAACTGTATTTTTTGTTGTCGAAATAATTTTTCCTGCCTTGGGTTCAACACTCAGCAATGAAGAAGCAATTGCTTTTTCTTCATATGGTTTAATATTTGCATCGGCCGACTTGGCATCCAACATCTTTACGATATCTGACTCAGATGGTAGTTTAATTGTTGATGCATCCGGCCCCATTACAAAACTGAAACGATTTTTTTCATTTTTATAGCTATCAGTTACCGCATTGATTTCGTTAAGTTGAATGGTTGGTAATAATTTCTTTACCATATCAAACTCATACTCTATCCCAGGAACTGGTTCATTCTCTATAAAATTGCTGATGTATTCTTGCGCATAATTTTCAGACTCTGTCTTATCTCTGTTATTCCAGCTTTTTTCATAATTACTCAATACAGTCTTCTTTGCTCTTTCCAATTCTGCAACAGTAAAACCAAAACGCTTTACTCTTTCTACTTCCGTCAATGCTGCATCAATACCTTTCTGAACATCGTTAGTACCTGTAACTCCCTGAATCATGAAAGATTTATAATTTCTAGCATATCCATCAAATCCAGCATAGGCAAATACAAATGGTGGATTTTCTTTTTTTACCAATTCCTGTAATCTATTTGATAACATTGATGAATACAGCGATTCAATAATCTCTTGCTTATATTCTTTCACATTCGTAGCGCGCTTAAAATTAAAAGCCGGATATATAATACCAAAATCAAAACCAGTAGCCTCTTTATCTGTTACGATCATCGCTTTAGATGATTGATATGGTGGCACATCAAAATATTTTCTGACTCTTTTACTGCTTGATTGAATACCTCCAAAATGTTTATTGATGTATTTGAGTGCTTCCTCTTTTGAAATATCTCCTGTTACGATTACTGCCATTAAATCTGGACGATACCAATCTCTGTAATACCTTCTGATGGCATCAGGTTGAAAACCCTTGATAATGCTATCAACCCCAATAGGCAAACGGTTGGCATATTGAGATCCTTTAAAAAGTTCAGGATATATTTTCTTAAACATTCTCTCCTCACCACTTTTTCCCAAACGACTCTCCTCTAAAATGATTGCACGCTCACTGTTGATGTCTTCATCAAAATAAGTTACCTGATGAGCCCAATCTTCTAAAATCTGAAATCCTTTTTCAAGATTGTTTGGTTGATCTGTTGGAATAGGAAGGATATAGACTGTTTCATCAAAAGATGTATATGCATTTAAATCATTTCCAAATTCTACTCCAATAGATTGCAAGTATGAAACGATTTCATTCTTTTTGAAATTTTTGGTGCCGTTAAATGCCATATGCTCAGCCATATGCGCTAATCCCTGTTGATCATCATCCTCTACAATAGATCCTACTTTAACTACCAGTCGCAATTCTACTTTTTTCTCAGGTTTCTTATTCTCTCTGATATAATAAGTCAATCCATTGGTCAATTTTCCAGTGACAAGTTTAGGGTCAATGGGCAAAGCAGCATTGAGATCTACTTGAGAAAAGGATTGAAAGACCGAAACAACATAAATAAAAAGGAGTCCTAAAAATTTATTCTTCATCACAAAGGTTTTAAGGGGTTAAAATTAATAAGTAGATATCAGGACTGATTACCAGTCATCAAAAAACCCATGTTAAAACATGGGTTTTTGTTGGTGCCTAATCATGAATTAGCAAACAGTATGTTGGACAAATAATCAAGAGTTACAGTCAAACAAAATTGCTTTACCATATTGTCAATATTGATCATTTAGGTTATGTAACTGGATAATTTCTAGGTTATTGCCTATATTTATAAGATAAATCCAAAATTAATAAACAGGAAATTTCCTGTTAAATAATTGAATACCAATATTTTATGAAATTTATTATTTCCTTGGTTTTTTCATTCCTGCTGATATCGGAAATAACCTTTTCTCAAGCGAATGACTCAATAGTTCAGACAAATAAAGTCAAAATTTTAAACTTGTTAAGGAGTACTAATCAATATATATATCCCATCTATAGTAAAGTTGCCAACGGTTATTTAAAAATTCCATACGGATCCTTCTTGGAAAGAGAACAGGTTCTAATGAAAGTAAATAATGACATATATGTGAGGTACGATGGAGGAGGATTCCTTTATAAACTAATTGAATTGAATGATAGTAATGCTGTTTTTAAAAAAATCGACAAAACAGTAAACTTAAATTACTGTATAGGTTCATTCAACTTCACAAGCAAATCAGACATCTATAATTATGGGGGGTATGGATTTTGGAAAAACAATGGACTAATTAGAAAGTTTGATGAAAAAAGTAGGGAGTGGAGTGTCCTTAAAACAAATATTGAGGTAGCACCACAAATTTTGAAAATCATTAATGTCTGGCATGATTATAAAAACAATCTACTTTTCACTGCCTTTCAATATGATATCAACGCGGCTTTAAAAGAAAACGCTTACCAAATTGGTAAAATTTTACCAATTGCATACAAATTTGATTTAAAATCAAATGATTGGAGTGTTTTAGGTAATACCACAGAAATTGCTGTTAACTTATTAAAAGAATCTAATCTATTCCTTAGCACAGAGAGAGGACTTATTGTACTTAGTTTTGAACAATTATACCTTTTTGATTACTTAAATAATAAAATTTTAAAACTTAATGACAATGTATTCGCACAGCTTTATATGAGAATAACTGACCACAGCATGGTCTTTCATACAAATAAAACACTGTATTCTATTGACAGAGAATCTGAAAAAATTGATTCGGTGCATTTGGATATAGACGCATTTGAATTTACTGGCGAACATATATATAACCCCATAAAAGATTATACTTGGCTATGGATTCTAGGTGGAGTTATATTTTTGGTTTCAACTTTTATATCTATCAAAATTATTATTGACAAAAGAGTACAGCGTATTAAAGCCCTATCGTCAGATTCAAAAAATTTCAAATTTGAATTTTCAGATATTGAAAAAGCTTTGATACGTATGTTGCTGGAGAAATCTAATTCGCATAAAACTGCCACCATCAATGAAATCAACTATGTGCTTGGTGTCAAAGACAAAAACATAGGACTTCAAAAGAAAGTCAGAAGTGAAGTGTTCAATGCAGTAAATGAAAAATTCAAATTGATTTCAGATTGGGATGAACCACTTGTACAAAGTATAAGAAGTGAGAATGACAAAAGATACTTTGAATACATGATCAGAAAAGATATGATCAAAGAAGCAGAGAGAGTATTAGAAGATTAACAGTTTAGATTTACTTTCTTTTAAAAACTTCTTTCCCATTCAAAACTGTCAAATCTACTTTTACGTTTTTAATATTTATTGGATCAATCTTAAACAGGTCTTGTTCTAACACTGCAAAATCTGCGTAGTATCCCGTTTTAAGCATTCCTATTTTTCCATCTCTAAAAGATGCATATGCATTGTTTAAGGTGTAAAAACGCAATGCATTTTCAACAGATATTTTCTGATCTGGATACCATCCGTTTGGATTTTTATTATCCCCTGTTTGTCTTGTTACAGCAGCATAAATTCCAAACAGTGCGTCTACTGGAGCTACGGGCCAATCAGAACCGAATGTAACAGTTGCACCTTTGTCCATCATTTCTTTGATCGCATATGTCCCTTTTAATCTGCTTTCGTCCAATCGCTTATTTGCCCAAATACCATCATCTACTAAATGATACGGATGCATGGAGGCAATAACTTTTTGCTTCGCAAAATTTTCTATTGCAGCTAAACGAACATGTTGCGCATGTTCAACCCTAAACCGTCTATCACTTGCCCCATTGATTTTTTCTGCTTCATCATATACAGACAGAATAAAATCATTCGCACGATCACCTATAGCATGAACCGCAATATGCAAACCAGCTTTGTCTGCACCTTTTACCCAATTTCTCAAATCTGTGGTATCGGTTATGGTAAGTCCATGAGAATGAGGGTCATCCAAATATGGCTCATGAAACCATGCAGTAGTTGAACCCAATGATCCATCAACATAACCTTTTAATCCACCCCACTTCAACATGTCGTCACCTCTTCCATTTTTTTGCACAAATGAATCCAACTTATTCCATGTCGACAATGGCATAAATGCATACATCCTAATCAATGACTTATTTTTCTCAGCCACTCTTCTATACGTATTCAAATCCATCCATCCGCCATATGAACCCATATCATTAACATGTGTCACTCCTCTCTCTAATGCGTACATTGCGGCTGACTTATAATATTCTTCGAGTTCGATTTCAGTAGGATCAGGTATTGCCTTATCAATCAAAGCCATGGCTTTATCTTTGAAACATCCCGTTAATTCACCTTTTGCATTTTTTACTATTACCCCGCCAGCTGGAGAAATTGTATTTTTATTTACACCTGCCAGCTCCATTGCTTTTGAATTGGCAAATGCCATATGACCATCATATCTAGAAATAAATATTGGATGATCTCCTGTAACAGAATCAATCCACTCTTTACTTGGCAGTTCTCCTCCCCAGTTTTCATTATCCCAATTCCCTTCTCTAATCCAATTATCACCAGGATGTTGTTTGCAATAATCACTGATGCGCTGTATAAATGCAGCTTTTGTCATCGCATCTTTAAGCTTCACACTAGATAAACCATAACCTGCAGAAAGAAAATGCGTATGATTATCTGTAAAGCCGGGAACCACCATTTTCCCACCCAAATCAATCACTTCTGCACTTTCTATTTGAGTTGCATCATTTCCAACATAAATAATTTTATCTCCTTTAATCGCAATAACCGAAGCAGTGGAATTTACAGAATCACCTGTCCAAATATTCCCATTGATATATACCTTGTCAGCCTTATTTGTTGAGTTACAAGAAAAAATAGCTGCAATGATCAACAAAAAAAATAGTTGTTTCATCATCAATAATTTATTTATTAAAATAATCCCAAACCAATGTTGAAATTTTTCTGGTCAACACCCATGCCTCATTATCATGTTTCCAACTTATATCCTTATTGTTTTTCGTAAACAAACTTAAAATATATGGGTGCTTACCATTAACATATAAAACCTCACTTCGACTTGCATTAACAGCTCCATTTTTTGATGCAACAAAAACACTTGGAGGAATCGAAGACAATGCTTCTTCATCCCAATATTGCCTTCCCATGATACGCAACATTTTATCGCAGGCTTCTCTGCTGATTATTTTACCATCTTTAATATCTTCAAAAATTTTACCCATTTCATTAGGAGTTGTTTGTCCCCAGCCAAATACAGTTCGATCAGATTCTCTTCCTGGAGTTCTGCTGTTTACCCTTGTTGCTCGATAGCCCATGCGATCCATCAAGTCATTGATTCTTGTGCCAGTGCCTGCAATACTTTGAAGCCATAAGCTTCCGGTATTATCTGAAATCGTCATCATCAACATCATCACTTTACTTAATTCTATTTCAGTTTGAGGCTTGAGATAAGCAACAATATCTTCACCTGGATCATAGTTTAATGTATCGTACCATACCAATTTCTGATGATAGTCAAGTTCCTTTTTCTGAATACGATCCATAATGCCTATCAAGATGGGAACCTTAACGATACTGGCGGTTGGGAATACAGTATCCCCATTGATGGAAACTGTTTTTCCATTACGTAGACTTTTTATGTAGATGCCTATATTACCATTGAACCCTTTGATTAAACTTGTAAGTTGACGATGGAGTTTATCATCGTTACGTTGAGCATATGATTCTATAAACGGAAGTAAACAAAACAGAACAACAAGAAACTTTTTCAATTGCATAATTTTAATCAGAGGTCTGCTGAATTTTATGAATGATAAAGTTATTGAGTTTATAATGATTTTGTTGTTCTTTGGTTAAGTAAAATGCGCCTTGAATATTTTTTAAACAACGTGGAGACCCACAATGACAATCAAATGCACGATCCATTTTCCACTCTGTAGATGGATAAAAAAATGTTATCTCCTCTCCTGGTTGAATTTCCCGCAAAGCAACCATTTTCATTTCAGTTGTATCAAAGAATGCATTAGGATCGCAACTGTGATTGGTGTATTGCAAATGTGCTGGACCCAATAATATATGTTGTTGATCATCAAGTTGAAGCGTCAAATATGTTGGCGTCGATAAAGTTTCTTTTGCAAAAAAAGGGGAGATCATCTCCCCTGGTTTAAATACTTTATTTGAAAAAAGGGACTTCATACCTGCATCATCCTCTACCAATGATACAGTTCCATGATTTTCAATAACCTTATATGATTTTGCCTGCACAGGTAAGTATTAACCTCTCATGATTCCTTTCACATAACCAACCGACTCTGCCATTCCTGCCAAAGGATCACTCATGTCTTTTTCATATTCAATACTGCACATGCCCTGGTAATTTATCTTTCCCAATGATTCAAAAAATGCAGGATAATTGATTACGCCTCTACCAATTTCAATCACCTTGGCATCTTTAGCCATAGCAGTTACATCCTTAATATGCAAATCAAATAACCTGTCTTTGTAATCTTTTACAGCTTTCTCCGGCAAAACACCCGCACGCAATGTGTGCCCAATGTCAATACAAAGTCCAACCCTGGCATCAAAATTTTTGATGCGGTCATACACATCTTTCGGAGATGGATATAGTTTGTCCTCTGGACCATGATTATGTATGGCAAGCCTGATATTTGTTTCTTTTACTTTTTGTTCAGCATGTTCAAGCAGTTCAGGAAGTGGAACACCCACAATCATATTCACGCCAACTTTCTTTGCATAATCAAATGCCTGATCTACAGCTTCTTTCGAACGCATATAGATTACACCCAATGTGTATACATTGATGCCGCCGTCGGCAAATTTCTTCTTGGCTGCTTCAATTGCTTCCACACTGCTGTTCAATGGCAAATGAATTTCTTTCACAGATAAATTCTTCACATTCAATTTTTGCAACATGGCAATCATTTGGTCGATGTTGAACTTTGCAAATGAATACCCTGCAAAGCCTAAAGGAAATTCAACTGACTTTGGAGCTGACTGCATCGCAAAAGATGGATTGGAAAGGGTACCTGCAATACCCAGTGCAGATAACTGTAGAAATGATCGTCTATTCTTCATAAAGGCAAGTTTTTGAAATCAATATTATTAAATCAGAATGCTTAAATTACTTAAAGTTTTAATCCAACATAAAATTTGACCTAAATAAATTCACGCAATGCTTTTCATAACGATTGCCCTTTGCATTATTATCCTAATCCTTTTGATTTCCTGGTTAAAATGCAACACATTTATTTCTTTTATTATTGTTTCACTGATCGGTGGACTCCTCCTTGGGATGCCCATCGAAAAAATTCCATCCTCTATTCAAAAAGGTGTGGGTGATACACTTGGCTCTTTATTGATGGTGATCCTCTTTGGAGCCATGATTGGGAAACTGGTTGCAGAATCAGGAGCAGCCCAAAAAATCAGTGACGTTTTATTAAAAACCTTTGGAGAGAAAAGAATTACCTGGGCGCTGGTACTAACAGGATTCATTGTAGGGATTCCTCTATTTTATAACGTTGGCTTTGTCCTTCTTGTACCATTGATTTTTTCTATTGTATACAGACTCAAACTGCCTGCAGTCTACGTTGGGATCCCAATGCTTTCGGCACTTTCAGTTACACACGGGCTCCTCCCTCCCCATCCGTCACCTGCAGCATTGGTGAATCAACTCCATGCGGATATGGGAAAAACACTTTTGTATGGTATCTGTATTGCTATCCCTACCATCATTGTTGCGGGGCCCCTTTTCGCAAGCACCCTCAAAAAAATGAATGTAGAACCGCTTCAAACGTTCAAGCCGAAAGAAATTGAAACCGCAGCATTACCAGGATTTCTCAATAGCATCATCACCTGTCTTCTTCCCGTTTTTATTCTATTGATAACAACCTATTTCAGCTTGAACAAGCAATCATCGAATACCCCCACAATCATTCAATTTATTTCGGATCCAAGTATGCTCATGTTTATCTCTATGATCTATGCAACTGTTGCACTTGGCATCGTAAGGGGAACATCACTTGCTTCTATCATGTCTACTTATGCAGACTCCATCAAAGATGTGTTGATGATTATTTTAATTGTATCTGGTGCTGGTGCACTCAAGCAAGTGTATGTTGACAGCGGCGTAAGTGCGCAACTCGCAGAAATACTCAATCAATTTCAACTCCCACCATTGTTGCTTGGATGGATGATCAGCGCCATCATTCGTGTTGCGATGGGCTCAGCAACTGTTGCTGGATTGACTACTGCTGGAATCATTGCGCCACTGGTAGTTGCTACCAATACTGATCCAAGCTTGATGGTGCTGGCAGTTGGATCAGGAAGCTTGACCCTGTCGCACGTTAACGATAGCGGGTTTTGGTTGTTCAAAGAATATTTTAATCTCAGTATCAAACAAACCCTGAGATCATGGACAATCATGGAAACCATTGTGTCAGTGATGGGATTAATTGGCGTTTTAATTATCGATTATTTCATCAAGTAATCGATTTCGTAGATAGCACCCATTATCCAATATGATTCTGTAAATTCGAAATACAACTGATCACATACTTATAAAATCACGTTTATGTTTCCAAGAAGAACTTTTCTGAAGTCAACCATTGCAGCTTCAGGTATGCCTTTGCTTTCTTCATTCTCGACAACAAAAGAAGAAAATCAAGCCATAGAAAAACGCATCAGATTTTCTGTGATCAATATCAATCACAATCACATCTATGGCATGTGCAATTCAGTCATCAATGGAGGAGGAGAATTGGTTGCGGTTTATGCAAAAGAACCAGAATTGATTGCTGCTTTCACCAAAGCATTTCCGCAAGCCAAAGTTGCATCCAGCGAAAAAGAAATTTTAGAAGACAATTCAATTCAACTGATCCTTAGCTCTGGTATTCCAGTTGAAAGAGCCCCACTTGGCATTGAAGTAATGAAACATGGCAAAGACTACCTGGTAGACAAACCTGGTATTACTACACTCGAACAATTGGCGGCAGTAAAAAAAGTACAAAAAGAAACCAAGCGCATTTACTCCATCATGTTCAGCGAACGTTTCGAAAATAAAGCAACCATCAAAGCAGGTGAATTGGTTAAACAAGGATTGATTGGGAAAGTAATTCAAACCATCGGACTGGGTCCACACCGCATCAATCCAAAATCAAGACCAGAATGGTTTTGGGACAAAAAGAAATTTGGAGGAATCATCACTGATATCGCTTCACATCAATTCGATCAATTTCTTTTCTTCACCAATTCAACAAGCGCTGAAGTAGTCGCTTCACAAATTGGAAACGTAAACCATCCAGATAAAGCAGATTTCGAAGATTTTGGTGATGTGATGCTGAAGGGGAACGGTGGACAAGGATATATAAGAGTTGATTGGTTTACGCCAAACGGACTCAAAACATGGGGTGATGGAAGATTGACAATTCTTGGTACTGAAGGATTTATTGAAATCAGAAAAAATATCGACATCGCAAGATATGATAGTGGGAATCACCTCTATTATGCAAACAATCAGGAAACAAAATATATTGATTGCAGAGATGTTTCACTACCGTTTGGAAAATTATTTGTAGACGATATTGTCAACAGAACGGAGACTGCAATGACACAAGACCATTGCTTCCTTGCTACTGAGCTTTCATTGAAAGCACAAAAGTTTGCAAAGAAAATCTAATCAGAGTTTGATGCGCTGAGATCCTGGTTTAAGTGCAATTACTTTACCATTCCATAAAAATTCACCTGGTGTATTTTTAGGCAATTCTATTGCTGCATCAATACCATTTGTACCTGTTTTTTTGATCTCCACTTTGATTGTACCCTCTGGGTGTGGCATGGATCCAACAATATGATTCAACTCTCCCAATGCGGGTGCAATCTTCACTGCTGCAAATCCTGGTTTGGATGGATTGATCCCACATATAGTTGCAAAGAAATCGTAATTGGGACTCGAACTCCATGCATGACAATCAGATCTTGTTGGATCTGGCTCTTCTGCAAATGTGGTTAAACCCAGGTCAATCATATCCCGCCAAGGCTTCAACTCCTTGTAATACCTGTTTGCATTGCCTGTAACATTCAAGGCCCTGTTCAAATAAAAACGATAATAGAATGTAGCCTGACTGATTGAAGTATCCGTCAAGGTGTTTAAGATAATTTGCTGTTGCAATGCTTTGGGCACACTCCCGGATAAAATTCCCATGATACTGGCATGTTGACTAAAAGTGTTTTTCAATGGAGTATTTGCAATCACAGATTTTTTTGCATCATAACATAAATCGAAAGTTGCCTTTCCTAATTTTTCTGCCAATGCTCTGTAACGTGCTGCCTCATTGGTTTTACCAAAATAATCAAACAAATCAGCTGCTTGTTTTAAAGTATATACATATTGAAAAGTAATCACTGAGGAATTCCCGTCATTCGCACCATCTGGAGTCCCACCAGGAAATTTTTGATTCCAGTCAACGAAATTCCACCACTTCATTGGACCCAGTATGTTTTTTTGCTGATCAATTTTCCTTTCATACCAATCCAACACGCCTGCGATTGGCATTAAAAATTGCTCTACAAACTTGAAATCATTTCGATGCATCCAATAATCATACAACATGCTGATCCAATACAATGAAAAAGGAGGAATCACCTGCAACCTGCTGCTTGGATATCGCCCTTGGGTAAGTCCCTCTGGAACCCTTGAATGATAAAAATCCAATATTGCTTTTCGCATCAAACGATCATCACCAGTAACATACAACGATATCAATGACTGAATTCTTGTATCACCCTCATACTGTAATTGTTCGTAGTAAGGACAATCAAAATATGTTTCACCTGCGCAAAGCTGTGCTGTTCTCCATCCTATATCCCAAATTTGCTGAAGCGAAGAATCATTTGATTTGAAGGAAGCCTTCACTTCAAAAGGATAACCTGTTGCCATTCCGTATAAATCATTGATCTCAAGTGGTTCATCTTTCGTAGTGATATCCACCTGCATGTAACGGTATGTTCTAAACCACAATGGTCTGAACATTCTTTTCGAACCTCCGTCTGCTATAAAAATATCATAGTTGCCAATGACAAGTTTATCCTCTACATCATTCCGATTACCTTTTTGAAAATCTTTTCTACGATTTTGGCCATTAACATTTATCCCTTTGTATCGTGCAGTATTCGTATCAACAAGTAATGCTTCGGTATAACTCAACTTGATTGATGCATGCTTTCCTCCACTGGTAATCAATTGTGGATAGGCAACAGTATTAAATGATTGATCCAATAAAATAGAAACAGTTTTATTTGCTGGAACAATCAATGGCTTATTGCCATTCAAAAAATCGCTGCCAACTTGCATTCCCTCACTTCGTCTCACAGCAGGGATACGCTGAATTTTTTCAAACATCAATGGAATATTTCTTGGCTTGAGACTCCATAAATTATCTGAACCATAACCAACATTCACAGGATTTGTAATAGACACAGCTTTTGCCCAAGTATCATCTTTATAATTTTCCTGTTCCCATCCCCATGGAAATTTACTTGCATCAACCTGATCACCCGGACCAACAACCATATAAGATTTAACCCTTGCGCCATTATCGAGTGAACATGGTATATATGCAGTATCACTCATTACTTTCCAAGATGAATTTGTGTTAATTATTTTTTCAAACTCTGAATCTCCTTGCAATACAAAAGCTGTCTGATTAGAAATTTGTGCAACAGGAGCATGTACACCCATATTCCAAACAAGTGCAGCAATGGTATTATTTCCTTTATGTAAATAAGGAGCAATATCAACCGATTCAAAATACCAATTGTATAAATCACCACGTGCGGGTCCACTGCATACTGCAACACCATTTACAAACAAGCGATAGCGATTATCTGCGCTTACATGTACAATGAATTTTTCTTTCATTGAATCTAACTCAAATGTTTTTCTGAAATGATAAACACCATAATCTCTTTGACCAATATTCGGACAACTGATCCATGATGCTTTCCAGGAGCCTTTTAGCAAATCAGGATTAATCGGACTTTGTGCAAAAACTGTTACGAAGCCGAGTAACAGAAAAAATAAAAAAACTCTTTTCATGGTAATGGTTTAAAAAACTTTAAAGCTTTGACAGTTCTTGCTTTGCTTTCAAAACAGCTTTCTCAGTTTGTGTTGTTGGAGGCATATCTGATGAAGTAAGAATTTCAAATAATGTTTGAAACTGACGGTACAGCTGAGGATGTTTATGCTCAGTTGATTTTTTTCCTTCATAGCAAATCATAGCAAGATCATGTTGTCTTTGTAAATCCTTTACACTTGTTTTTACGCGAGGGTCCATCAATACACTTAATCTTTGCTCTAATATTTTCCCGTTTATTTTCAATCGCACTATATAAGTACCTGGCATCACCCAAGGAGACGAAGGTTCTGGAGCAGTATTGTTTACAACTGCTGCAATAGGATAACTTGGCGCTTCATTCAATGGCTGATAATGGAAATCCCATAAAAATCGCTGCATGCCTGCATTTGTTGAAAGCAGCTGCTGTGGCCTGATCCAGTACAATGGTATATTTACAGCAGGAATTTTATACAAGGTATCATTGCTTGTAAATTTTCTTACAAGCTTCCCGTTTTCATTCAATATGTCTAATTCTACTGAAGCTGCATTTTCATTCAAATAAAATTCGATCATCGCACCATCAGGAGGATTTTTCCCAGCTGGTTCTTCCGGAGGCAATGGTGTATCTGTATTCATATTCCATCTAACCCTGTAAGTAGTTTGAGGTTTGAATAAAATATTTTCTTTTTTAACTGATGACGTATTCAACTGTCGAAGAACAGATATGTTATCCATGATCCAAAAACTTCTTCCATGTGTTCCAATGACCAAGTCATCATCTTTAACCACTAAATCCCTAATAGATGTGCTTGGCATATTTTGACGAAGCGATTGCCAATGTTCTCCATCATCAAATGAAACATATACTCCATTTTCTGAACCTGCATAAAGCAAACCTTTTCTAACAGGATCCTCTCTTACTGTGTTGATGGGTTCATTCGGCAAACCATTGACAACTTCTTTCCAGGTTGATCCTCCATCATGTGTTCTGTAAATATGTGGTTTCAAATCATCACAACGAATTCTATTGACTGCCACATAAGCCGTATTGTCATCAAAATGACTAGCATCAATCTGCGACACTTTACTCCAAGAGGTTACACCTGTAGGAGTAATATCTTTCCAATGCAATCCGCCATCTCTTGTAATATGCACCAGTCCATCATCAGTACCAGCCCATATTGTATTGATATTTTTATTTGAAGGTGCCAATGCATACACAACTCCTCTTCTTGGCATGTTCTTCATTTTTTCATCAGTATAAACACCAACACTATTCGGAATATCATACCTCTCGCGTGTCAAATCAGGACTAATAGTAGTCCAGCTGTTTCCTCCATCTGTAGTTTTAAAAATAATATTACCAGCGAAATACAATGTTTTCTTGTCAACTGGAGAAAACAGAACAGGTGCCGTTCTAATAAATCTTACTTTACCATCTCTCACCGGAACGGGAGAAATATTTTGCACCTGACCAGTACGCTTATCAAATTTGGTAATCTTTCCTCCATAAATAATATTGGGATCCAATGGATCGGCTGCAACATACCCATATTCTTCAACTCCCACTGGATGCCATTCCCTGAATGTAATGTTCCCATCATTTGACCTTGATGCAATGCCAACTGAACCACTTTCTTGTTGACCTCCATAAACATTATAAGGAAATGCATTGTCAGTGCTTACATGATAAAACTGTGCAGTTGCCTGATTGTACCAAGACGACCATGTTTCACCGCCATTCACCGTAATTGTTCCTCCCTGATCAAGGCCCATAGCAATGATGTTGGGATTATTTGGATTGATCCAAATTCTGTGATAATCATCGCCACCAGGAGCACCTTTGATGCCCTTCCATGATTTACCACCGTCTACAGATTTCCATGTCACCACATTTGCTGAATAAACGATATCAGGATTTCTTGGATCAACTTTTACTTCTGCAAAATCTGATCCCCTGCCCCATAATCTTCCATCATCAGTAAGCATATACCATGATTCTCCACCATCATCGCTTCTATATATTCCACCTTTTTTTTCAGCATCAACAGTTGCATACATTCTTTTAGAATCAGTTGGCGCAATCGTGAAGCCAATTCTTCCCAAACCATCTTCAGCAGTTGTAGGCAAGCCTTTGGTCAATTTCTTCCAAGTATTTCCACCATCTTCAGATTTAAACAAACCGCTCTCAAGTCCATTCCATGCACCATTCTCCCAAGGACCCTGACGAGCTGCCCATATATCAGCAATGATGATGTTTGAATTATTCGGATCGATGGCAACCTGCACTGCACCTGTGTTTTCGTTGATGTACAACACTTGGTCAAAAGTTTTGCCTCCATCTAAACTTCGATATACTCCTCGCTCTTTGTTCGGACCATATGGATGGCCTAATGCAGCAACAAATAATCTGTTTTCATTTTTTGGATCTACTGCAATGCCACCAATCTGTTGCGCATCATGTAGCCCTAAGTTGACCCATGTCTTGCCCGCATCAACAGATTTATACACGCCATTCCCTACAGAAAGATCCGGACGTTGAATTCCTTCTCCGCTTCCAACATATATAACATTGGGATTTGAAGGAGCTACTACAACATCCCCAACAGAGCCAGTGTTTTGATCATCAAAAATTGGCTTCCAAGTATGTCCAAAATCGTTTGTCTTCCATACCCCACCATTGTTTACGCCTATATAAAATACATTAGGCTGAGATGGAACTCCACAAATTCCAACAGTCCTTCCAGCACGATGAGGACCAATCATTCTCCAAGACAGATGGGATAAAAAATCACTTGATGCCGTTTGAGCAATTGCACTATTTAGAACGCAAACCATTCCAAAAATTGTCATCCAACGAAAATGTAATTTGAGCATATAAAAAAATTATATTACTAAATGTAATAAATCTTAAGCTCGAATTGTAACTTAGGTAATCAACAATCACCAAAAAAGCTTGCTATGTCGAATCAAAAAAATCGAAGAAATTTCATCAAAGAAAGTTCACTCGCAGCAGCTGGATTCTTTATCGTTCCCCGTCACGTTATTGGTAAAGGATATACTGCACCCAGCGATAAACTAAACATTGCTGCCATTGGAGCTGGCGGTAAAGGCCAGTCTGATATCATTAATGCTTACAACAATGGTGCATGTAATGTTGTTGCGTTAACGGATGTCGACTTTGATAGAGCAAAAGTTGCAGTAGACAAATTCCCGAATGCCAAGCGCTACAAGGATTTCAGAAAAATGCTTGAGGAATCTGGGAAAGACATCGATGCTGTAACCATATCGACTCCAGACCACTTCCATGCATTTGCTGCTATGGCTTGTATGCAAATGGGTAAACATGTATATGTTCAAAAACCATTGACACATAATATTGCTGAAGCGCGCATGCTTACTGAAGCTGCAAGAAAATATAAAGTGGTTACACAAATGGGTAACCAGGGCTCATCGAATCCTCAACAACAAGTTGCAATTGATTGGTTCAACAAAGGATTAATCGGACCAGTTCATAAAGTTGAGATCTGGACGAACCGTCCGGTTTGGCCACAGGGAATTCCTGTTCCAAAAGACAAGCCAAACCTTCCAACATCAATGTCGCCCGAAGATTGGAACACATGGCTCGGCCCCGCAGATTATGTTGATTATCATCCACTCTACCATCCATTCAAATGGAGAGGTTGGTGGAATTTCGGAACTGGCGCATTGGGAGATATCGGATGTCATACCATTGACTCAGCATTCAGAATATTGGGATTAGGATATCCAACTGAAGTTGAATGCAGTGTTGGACAGGTATTCATCAAAGACTGGACACCAGAATTCATTCCTGAAGGATGCCCTCCTTCTGCATTGGTTGAAATTAAATTTCCAGAGACCAAGAAAAATAAATCTCAATTGAAAATGGTTTGGATGGATGGAGGATTAAAACCTTTCCATCCTGATCAAATCCCAGCCGACGAACCTTTGAGTCCAGATGCTGGCGGAGACAATGGAGTTTATTTGCATGGCTCCAAAGGTGTGATGGTGATTGGTATGTATGGAAATAATCCGAAGATTTATCTCAATAATGGTGAGCGAATCACTATGCCTGCACCAGATCCTAATGCTCCGAAAGGCTTACCAGAATGGGGTCACCAGGTTTCTTGGACTGAAGCTTGTAAAGCAGGATTCAATAGCAAAGAACATAAAGGATTGACTTCTTCATTTGACTATTCTGGTCCACTTACTGAAACTGTACTCATGGGTAACCTTGCCATCAGAAGTTACATGTTGCGCAGAGAAGTGAAGAACGCAGCAGGAAGAAACGGTTTTGAATTCTACGGAAGAAAGAAACTGTTGTGGGATGGCACAAACATGAAGATCACCAATTTCGAAGAAGCGAATCAATTTGTTACGAGAAATTATCGTGCAGGTTGGGAGATCAAGAAATAAGGTTTTACCTCATAGTTTTATACTTCAAGCTCCACTTCGGTGGAGCTTTTTTTATATCTTCAATACCCTTTAATTGTATTCACTCAATTCACTTATATGAAAAAGGTTATCCTCGTATTACTTGCCTTCAGTTTTCTTTTCACACAAGCGCAAAAGAAAAAAGAAATCACACCTACTGTCACAACTGTTAGTCCAGATTCAATTTTCAAAAATTTGAAATGGAGAAATGTTGGACCATTTAGAGGTGGCCGTGCTAACGCAATCAGTGGTGTCATCAACAATGATCAAAAATTTTATGTTGGTTATACTGGCGGTGGTGTATGGACGACCGAAGATGGAGGAATCAGCTGGAAAAACATTTCAGATGGATTTTTCACAGTGGGAAGCGTAGGCGACATTGCAGTTGCTGAATCTGATCCCAATGTAATTTATGTTGGAACAGGTGAACATGCAGTTAGAGGTGTTATGACAAGCTATGGCAACGGAGTATATAAATCAACCGATGCAGGTAAAACATGGAAAAATATTGGATTAGAAAAAACCCGTCATATCTCAGATATCGCAATCCATCCAAAAAATTCAGATATCGTTTATGTTGCCTCACAGGGAACAGTACATGGCCCCAACAATGATCGCGGTGTTTATAAATCCGTTGATGGTGGTGCAACATGGAAAAAAGTTTTATACATCAATGACAGCACTGGGATTGCATCATTGTCGATGGACATGAATAATCCAAGAATTCTCTACGCAGCATCTTGGGAACACAGAAGATTTCCATGGACAGTATCGAGCGGTGGACCAGGATCTGCCATTTGGAAATCAACTGATGAGGGAAATACTTGGACAAAACTTACAGATGGTTTACCAAAGCAGATGGGTAAAATTGGTATAAGTGTTTCTCGTGCAAATTCAAACAGAGTATTTGCAATTGTTGAAACTGAAAAAGCAAAATCTGGTTTATATAGATCAGATGACGGCGGAAAAAACTGGGCATTGCTTTCCAACAACCAAGATATCTGCTCACGCTCTTGGTATTATATGGAAGTATTTGCCGACCCTAAAAATGAAAATATTGTTTACGTGCTGAATGCACCAATGATGAAATCAATCGATGGTGGTAGAACATTTGCACCAGTTAAAGTGCAACATGGTGATACACATGATTTATGGATTCATCCCAACTATTCAGGAATCATTGCACTGGCAGACGATGGTGGTGCTGAAATCACTTACGATAATACTAAATCATGGTCAAGTATCATGAATCAGCCTACTGCACAATTTTATCGAGTGAATGCCGACAATGTATTTCCTTATAAATTATATGCTGGTCAACAAGACAATTCTTCTGTAATTGTAGCCAGCAGAAATAATGGTCCTGCGCTTACAGAAAGAGATTGGAGCATTGGCCCCGGTTGCGAATCTGCATTCCCTGCATTTGATATCAATGATCCTTCTTTGATCTACGCTGGTTGCTACCAAGGGTATATCGAAGTATTGAACACCAAAACAAATGAATCAAAAGATGTACAGGCATATCCAACAATGAATCTTGCGATTGAACCTCGCAATATGAAATATCGTTTCAATTGGAATGCACCTATCATCGTTTCACCTCATGATCCAAAAACAATTTATCATGGTGGAAATGTGTTATTGAAATCTACCAATGGTGGAATGAGTTGGGATGCGATCAGTCCAGATCTTACACGCAATGAGAAATCTAAACAAGGTCCGGGCGGAATGCCATTCACAAACGAAGGTGCCGGAGGTGAAAACTACAATACATTGTTTTACATCGCAGAATCCTCACTTGAAAAAGGAGTGATTTGGACTGGAAGTGATTGTGGTTATGTACAATTGACGATGGATGGAGGAAAGACATGGACAAATGTAACTCCAAGCGATTTGGCAGAATCCCAAATCAATAGCATTGAACTTTCTTCTTTTGATAAAGGCACCGCTTACATCGCAGCAACAAGATATAAGTTCAATGATTATGCTGCTTATTCCTATAAAACAACTGACTATGGAAAAACCTGGACAAAAATCATCAATGGCGTAAAAGCAGATGATTTTATTAAAGTGATTCGTGAAGACAAGAAAAATAAGAATATACTTTATGCTGGAAGTGAAAGAGGATTTTATTTATCGAAAGATGCAGGCGCAACTTGGGAGCCTTTCCAGAGAAATTTACCAATTGTTCCTGTAACAGATTTAATCATAAGAGATAATGACTTGATTGCATCTACTGCAGGTCGTGCGTTCTGGATTCTGGATGATCTTGGCGCAATCCAACAATATGTTGATGCATCAACTGTAAAAATTATATCTCCAAAAGCTTCTTATAAATTCGGTGGAGGAAATGGTTTGCCTGAAGAAAAATATACTGCTGGCCAGAATGCTCCAGAGGGAGTAATTCTAGATTATTTTCTTCCAGCAGCACTCGATAGTGAAACTGTCAAAATCACCATCAGTGATGTTGATGGTAACGTTATCAGAACTTATATCAATAAAAAAGACGAATCATACAGCAAATATCCAGGCGGACCAACACCCCTTCCAACAATTCCAGTTGCAAAAGGTCATAATAGATTTTTGTGGGATTTCAGAGTTGATCAGGTATCCCCTGATGTGAAAGGCGTTTATGTTTGGGGAACCTATAATGGATATGCTGTTAAACCAGGTAAGTACAAAGCAAAACTTGAAACCAAAAACGGAAATGCTGAAACTGAAATTACCTTACTCCCCAATCCAAACATTCAGGCAACTGAAACAGAATGGAACGAGCAGCAAAGCATTCTTAAAACAATTGTTTCAAACATTAAAGAAATTCACACAACAGTGAATGAAGTAAGAAGAGTAAAAAAACAATTGCAGAACCAAGTTGATGTACTGAAAGAAAAAGCTGGAGCAGAAAAAGTGCTAGCAGAAGCAAAAAATTTATTGAAGAGTATTGAAGGATGGGAATCAAATGTGGTGGAGAGCAGAATTCAAAATGGACAGGATGTCATCAACTGGCCAAGTAAAATCAATTCAGAATTCTTCAATATCAAAAGCTTGGCCGATGTTCCAGATCCACGTGTAACACAGGGAATAAAAAATCGTTTATCCGATTTACAAAATGAGTGGAATACTCAAAAGAAAAATCTTGAGACGTTGAAAAAATCAATACTGGATTACAACCAATTGTATAAGTCGCAACAACTAGACGCCATCATACTTTAATTTAAAAAGGCCAGATTTTCATCTGGCCTTTTTTATTACTTTAATACAGCAAGTGCTGCATCGATATAAGTATAGTTTTCAGGTTGGTGATGATGAATCGGTTTGATTACTTTAGATTCACCCAGTCTAACCACAACAGCATTTTTTTCTGGGATGATGTAAACATATTGCCCAAATAATCCGTTTTGAGCAATGGCATGAACACCACTGTGATTAACCATCCAATATTGATAACCATAAAAATCTACTGGATTATCATTCTCGTATCGATCTTTCAAATAACTGGCAGGTGTTGTTGCTTCATTAATATATTTCTCGGAAACAATTTGCTTGTCATTCCATTTCCCTTTATTCAATACCAATTGTCCGAATCGCGCATAATCTCTAGCCACTGCATTAAAACAGCAAAAAGCTTTCTCATGTTTTTTTGAGCCATCCAATAACCAAAGTGCATCAGCTTCTGCACCCATGGGTTTCATGAATCGCTCTGAAACAAGATCTGATATTGATTGATTAAAAAGTTTTTCTACGATTAAGCCAAGGACCTGTGTGTCTCCACTTCTATATTGCCAATAGACACCCGGCTCTTCTTTTTTCTCCATCATCGTGATCAAATATTCCATATCATCACCATAATATGCTGTAGCATTTAAACTAAAATATCCTTTATCTCCTTCATTGTAATTGGTGCCAGAACTCATGGTGAGCAAATCCTTAATGCGTACTTTCTCTAACCCATTTGTTTTAAAATGAGGGATATAATTGGAAACTGGTTCTTCGATTGATTTTAGTTTTCCTTCATCCAATGCAATGCCTATCAATAAAGAGATAATGCTTTTTGCAGCAGAAAAGGATCCGCTCAATCTGGCAGTATCATATCCATCCCAATATTTCTCGTATAATAATTTCCCATTTTGAATGACAAGAAAAGCATGTGTATCATTTGAATCAATGATCGTCATGAACTCAGCTGGAATTTCTTTTTTATTATATGCTGAATCAAATTCCCATGGTTGAGGTTGGTCACCGCTTTCAACTAACCTTGTAGGATGTGTTTTGTAATCATGAATAGTATGCAAACCCCATGAAGCAAAATTTCTCAAGTGAGAAAATCTACTTGTGAAAGTGAGCCCAACTACAATCAAAACGATTGCCAAAAAGCTTAATAAAATTTTCTTGATCATAAATTTGATTTATCCGAATGGTTGTTCAATTGAAATACTTTGCTTGGTAAAGAAATGTGGACCGTCTTCACCAATGTATAAACAGTCTTCGAGTCGAATGCCAAATTCACCTGGAATTGAAATGGTTGGCTCGTCACTGAAACACATTCCAGGAGCAATTTTTGTTGTATTTCCTTTTACAAAATTTGTCCACTCATGCCCCTCCATTCCAATACCATGTCCAGTTCTATGCGGTAGTCCGGGTAGACCATAATTCTTTCCAAATCCTGCATCTTCAATAACTTTTCTTGCTGCAGCATCCACTGTTTCGCATGTTGCGCCAATTTTGATAGCAGCAAAAGCAGCATCCTGTGCTTTCTTTTCCAGGTTCCAAACATCAATTTGTCGCTGTGTAGGTTTCCCAACTACTATAGTCCTGGTTATATCTGATGCATACCCCTCACAACTTGTGCCTCCATCTACCATCACCACATCACCTTCTTTAATGGTTTGCGGTGTGATACTGCCATGGGGCAGAGCAGAATATTTTCCTACTTGTACACTGGCTCCACCAGTATATCCCAACTTTCTAAAAGCACTGGAAATATTTGCCGATAATGTGGCTTGAGACATTCCAGGTACAATCGTTGCAAAAGCGGCCTTATATGCTTCAATGGTTACATCATTTGCTTTTTGCATCAATGCAATTTCAGATTTGGTTTTATACATTCTGCAACCTGCAGTAACAGGAGTAGCATCAACGATTTCAATTCCGCTGGATACTTTTTTCAAGCCATCTGCAATGAAAAAACGAACACGCTCTTCAATTCCAATACGTCTGTGTTTAATACCTCTATCCTTAACGATGTTTAATATAACCTGATAAGGATTCTCATGTTCTTCCCAACAACGAAGCTCTGATCCAAACGCTGTATTGATCAACTCTTTTGCGCGATCATCTTCGAACTTAGGACATACATATGCGAGTTCACCTTTTGCAGGGATGACAACACCAAACGTTCTTTCACTTTGTCCCCATCGCATGCCTGTAAAATAGGTGCAAGTTGTTGTGCCTTCCATGAAAATTGCATCGATCTTTTCTTGCGCCATCAACGCTTGTGCTTTTGCAATTCGATTTTTTCTCTCCTCTACTGAAATTGGAACTACCCCATCTGTCATAGGTTTTAATTGTTCAATAGAAGAAGGGAGATCATTACTTACATCAAATGAAGGCAATACAAAAGCTCCAGACAACAATGCAGAAGACCCTAAAAATTTTCTACGGTTGAAATTATTTTTCATGTATGCGTTATTTATTAACTGTTGGATATTCTATTCCCAATTGCTCCAAATACGTATTGTATTTGGAAGGATCGTAGTAGAATTTTTTAAGTTGATCTTTATACTGATTCATGATACCTTGATTCAAATGAATGGCAGGTGGATCTTTTTCTGTAATAAATGGCTTGTATTGTGTATCCTTTGTTTGCACTTCTTTGAAATATTTTTTTGCATCTGTCACCAATGTTGGATTGGTAAAGCAATCCAACAAAGTCATCGCAGTAGCTTTTGCACCAGCTGTTGATCCTTTGTGAGCAATAGGAGTTGCCATTGCAATAGCATCCGCCCAATGATGACCTTTGGTACCTGGAATATTTGCAGGAAAGCGCAAAACAATTGTAGGAAGATTCCATGAAATATCTGCAATATCATCAGATCCCCCGCCCCAAGAAAATGGCACAGATCCTTTGATAGAATCAACTTCTTTTCTCAAACCATCAATTGGTTTTCCGCTATTATCTTTCTTTGGTGCTTCCACTAACTTTTGAACTGCTTTTGCCATTGCTTGATCTTTATCATCCCATACTGGCATTCCTACTTTTTTAATATTCGCATACATGGCTTCTGCCAATGGTTTATTGAAATGACCAGGCCATGCTGTTCCTAATATTTGTCTGCTTACACTTGTTCCACTCATCAAAGCAGCACCATCAGCAATTTTAATGCCCGACTCATAATTCGCCTTGATGTCTTCATAGGTTCTTTCGCGGAAATAATACCAAACACTTGCTTTTGAAGGAACAACATTCGGTTGATCTCCACCATCTACCACAACATAATGAGATCGATTTGTTGGCTTTAAATGTTCTCTTTTAAAATTCCATCCAATATTCATCAATTCAACTGCATCCAATGCACTTTTTCCTCTCCAAGGTGCACCTGCAGCATGTGCAGCATCACCTTCAAAATCGAAGCGAACACTTACCAATCCATTTCCCCCGTTATCACCATAGTCGCAAGTAAAGTCACCGCTTACATGGGTAAAGATGCAGGCGTCAACATTTTTAAAATATCCATCTCTGATATACCATGCCTTTGTTCCAACCAACTCTTCTGCAACACCTGGCCAAATCACAATCGTCCCCTGAATTTTTTCTTTTTGCATCAATTCCTTCATGGCAATAGCTGCATATATAATTACTGCCTGTCCTGAATTATGCCCTTCTCCATGTCCGGGTGCACCATCAACAATGGGCGCTTTGTAGGCTACGCCTGGCTTCTGTGAGGCTTTGGGAATACAGTCAACATCACTTCCGAGTGCTATAACTGGAGATCCTGTTCCCCATTTTGCCATCCATGCAGTAGGAACACCAGAAATACCTTTTTCAATGGTGAAACCATTTTTTTCCAAAACAGAAGTGATGAAGGCAGATGTTTCCCATTCTTGAAAACCCAATTCACTGTAACTGAAAATCTGATCAACCATCACTTGAATATCCTTTGCCTTCTTTCCGACAGACTCTGACAAGTGAACTTTCAAGGCGTTCAGTTGCTTGTCGTCGTATTTTTTCTGTGCATTGCTTGAAGCAGTTAGTAAACATAATATTGTTACTAAGCAGAATGTCAAATTGTGAAACTTTTTCATACCTGATAATTATTGAATCAATTTACTTATTTCTACTGAGAGTACATTTGAATAGCGTGTCAATTACTAAAATTTGGAAGTAGCTTTGTGGGCCAAAATAACTGGATGCCTGAACTTATTGTTGAACAGATTGGTCGATTAGAAAAAGAGCACTATACCCTTCAACCACTCAGCTTTACACTGAACAAGGGTGAGCGATTGGGTCTCATGGGTGAAACGGGCTCAGGAAAAACGACTTTGCTGAAAATGATAGCAGGACTCATCCAGCCATCTGAAGGTGCTGTTTTTTATGAAGGCAAAAAAGTAAAAGGTCCGGAGGAAGTATTGTTACCAGGCCATCCAAAAATTGGCTACCTCTCACAGCACTTTGAACTTTTGAATAATTATTATGTGCATGAAATTTTAGACATGCATGTTAAATGCAGTGAAGAGGAATCGGAATCACTTTATGTAACCTGTAAGGTAGACCACCTGTTAAAACGCAGAACAAATGAAATTTCAGGTGGCGAACGTCAACGGATCGCATTGGCAAAAACACTGGTTTCAAACCCTTCACTTTTATTGCTCGACGAACCCTTCTCCAATCTTGATGGGATCAACAAAAAATTGATGCATGAAGCTATCAATATCATTTTCAGCAAAAAAAACCTCAGCTGTATAATGGTATCGCATAACCCAGCAGAAATATTACCCTGGGCTGAAAGGGTAATGATCTTACAAGCTGGAAGGCTGGTACAAGTGAATACCACAGAACTACTTTTAAATGCCCCAGCCAATGATTATGTTAAAGCAATCATGGATATTCAATAAGATAATTGAGTATATTTAAGTACGATCTGCTTCACTTAACTATGTCATATGAAAAAATTTTCACGACGAAAATTTTTAGGGCTGAATCATGCATTATTGGCTAGCGCTTACTTGCCAATAGATCTATTAAAAGATTTTACTCCTTCCCATTTTAATACACTTAAAATTGGGATTATCGGTTTAGATACTTCTCACAGTGTTGCATTTGTAAAAGCGTTGAATGACAATCCTACCAATAAAAATTTTCAGGATTGTACAATCATTGCAGCATATCCATTGGGAAGCAAAGACATTGAATCATCCACCAAAAGAATTCCTGGCTATACTGATGAGGTAAAAAAATATGGTGTTGAAATTGTCGACTCTATTGATGTGCTTTTACAAAAAGTTGACTTCGTTTGTTTGGAAACCAATGATGGCCGTCCACACCTTGAACAGGCATTACAAGTTATTCGAGCAAAAAAACCTTTGTTCATCGACAAACCAGTTGCAGCAAGTCTTTCTGACATCATTTCTATTTACAGATTAGCAGAAAAAAATAATGTGCCGGTTTTTTCCAGTTCCTCACTTCGTTACATGGAAACCGCACAACAGGTTGCAGCAGGAAAAATTGGAAAAGTTTTGGGCGCTGATTGTTTTAGTCCAGCTACACTTGAACCCACTCACCCAGATCTTTTCTGGTATGGTATTCATGGAGTTGAATTGCTATACACTGTAATGGGCAGAGGTTGCAAGACTGTACAAAGGAGCCATACTGCAGAAACCGAATTGGTTGTTGGAAATTGGGAAGATGGGAGAATTGGAACTTTCAGAGGTACCAGAAACGGAAAGCATGATTATGGAGGAACTGCTTTTGGTGAAAAAGGAAATTTAGTGTTAGGGCCATTCAAAGGATATGATTATTTACTTGATCAAATCATTACATTTTTTAAAACAAGTCAATCACCTGTTGATACAAAAGATACTTTAGAAATATATACTTTCATGGAAGCTGCCCATGAGAGCAAAAGAAAAAATGGAATGACGATTTCATTAGCAACAGTATATGAGCAGCACCTTTCTCAATCAGATAAAACACTCAAAAAATTATCATCATGAAAAATTCAAGGAGAAACTTTATCAAAAAATCATCTGTAGCTTCTGCTGCCATTGCATTTGGTGGAATACTGCCTGGATTCTCTGCAAGCCAGTATCGTCGCATTGTTGGAGCCAATGAAAAAATTACTGCTGCAGTAATGGGCGTGAACAGCAGAGGACTTTCAGTAGGTAGCAACTTTGCTTCACAAAAAGAATGTGAGTTGATGTATGTATGTGATGTTGATGATCGAGCAATGGTTAAATGTGTTGATGCAGTTGAGAAAATTCAAAATAAAAAACCAAAAGCGGAAGGTGATTTCAGAAAAGCATTGGAAGATCCTCAATTGGATTTGTTGATTGTAACAGCACCAGACCACTGGCATGCACCTGCAGCTTTACTCGCAGTTGCTGCTGGCAAACATGTTTATCTTGAAAAACCATGCAGCCATAATCCCAATGAAGGAGAAATGCTTGTAAAAGCAGCAGCAAAACACAATAAGCTTTTGCAAATGGGTAATCAGCGTAGATCTTGGCCAAATGTAATGGCGGCCATGGCTGAATTGAAGGCTGGTGTGATTGGCAGACCATACTATGCAAAAACTTGGTATACCAATAACAGGGAATCAATTGGTGTTGGAAAAGTTGCAGATGTACCATCATGGTTGAACTACGATTTATGGCAGGGCCCTGCACCACGAAGACAATACAAAGACAACCTTATTCACTACAATTGGCATTGGTTCTGGCATTGGGGAACTGGTGAAGCGTTGAATAATGGAACACATATGGTGGATCTTGCGCGTTGGGGACTAGGAGTAGAATATCCTACACGTGTAACGTCTGCAGGGGGAAGGTATCGCTATCAGGATGATTGGGAAACGCCTGATACACAAGTCATCGATCTTGAATTCAACAACAATACATTGATCAGTTGGGAAGGAAGATCTTGCAATGGCAAAAGCACAGAGGGAAGCAGTGTTGGAGTAATATTTTATGGAGAAACCGGTTCATTGTTAATTGAATCAGGTAACTCATATAAGATTTTTGACACAAGAAGCAAATTGATAAAAGAAGTGAAGAATGATATCACTGCAAATGCATTAGACAGAACTGGTCCGGGTATGGAATTGGATGCGCTGCACATCAGAAATTTCTTCGATGCAATCAAGAAAAATGCAAAATTGAATTCAGATATTTTAAGTGGGCACCAAAGTACATTGTTGGTACAACTTGGAAACATTGCACAGAGAACTGGCAGAGCATTAAAAATTGATCCAAGCAATGGCCATATTTTAAATGATAAAGAAGCAATGAAACTCTGGAGCAGAGAATACGAAAAAGGATGGGAGCCAAAAATATAAACGATGAATAAGCGTTTGTATTCACTGGATGCACTCCGGGGATTCGATATGTTTTGGATCATTGGTGCGGAAGAAATTTTTCATACCATGTCTGAAGCAACCCATCATCCCTTTTGGAATGCACTCTCCAATCAATTTACTCATCCCTATTGGAATGGATTCAATGCTTATGATTTGATTTTCCCATTATTCATGTTCATCTCAGGTATTTCTAGTGTTTATTCGATCGATAAATCATTGTTGGATGGAGTAAGCAAATCAAACCTGCTTGTAAAAGTGATTAAAAGAGGATTAATCCTGTTCATACTTGGATTGATTTACAACAATGGTTTGATGATAAAACCGTTGGCAGATTTCAGGGTGATGAGTGTGCTGGGAAGAATAGGGATTGCATACACGCTGTCATGTATTTTATATGTATACGCCAATAAGAAATTTCAAGCCATCTGGTTTGTTGGATTACTGATTGGATATTGGTTGATATTAAAATGTACTGCTGCACCTGGATTTCCATTGGGCGACCTCACTGAAGAGGGAAATTTTGCTTCATATTTTGACAGAACTATACTGCCGGGGAAACTATCCAGAGGAATTCATGATACAGTTGGACTATTTAATAATATAGCAGCGATTGCAACTGCATTAGCAGGAGTATTAACAGGCAGCTATTTAAAAAATACTGCATCAAACGAAATCACAAAAACAAAATCATTAATTATTGCAGGTGTTGCTTCACTCTTCATTGCATTGATTTGGAATTTGGATTTTCCTATCAATAAAAATATGTGGTCGAGCTCATTTGTACTATTCACAACCGGATGGAATCTGCTCTTAATGGCTTTGTTTTATTTTATCATAGATGTAAAAGGGATTCAACAATGGGCTTTCTTTTTTAAAGTCATTGGCATGAACTCGATCTTGATCTATATGTCGGGCAAGTTTATTCAATGGGGCTATGCCAATAAAGGTTTTTTTCAATGGATAGGAGATTTGATTGGAGATCCATACAATGCAGTGGCAATGGCTATTACAGCACTCGCATTAAAATGGATTTTCTTAAAATTTTTATACGATAAGAAAATATTTTTAAAGATATAATTCGTGTAAGTATGAAGATGGAGATTTTTGAAAATGCAGAACTGCTTGGAAAAGCTGCGGGTTCTCTTGCAGCTGAAACGATCAAAAAAACAATTGAAGCAAAGGGCGAAGCAAATATTATTTTGGCAACAGGTACCAGTCAGTTTCATGTGCTGGAGTTAATAACAAACGACAAAGAAATTGATTGGAGTAAAGTAACCATGTTTCACCTGGATGAGTATATCGGTATCCCTATTACTCACAAAGCAAGTTTTCGAAAATATTTGATGGAAAGATTTGTAAAGAAAATATCTGGCTTAAAAAGTTACCACCTCATTGATGGAGAAAATAATCCAATAGCTGAATGCAAAAGACTCAATGCTATTATTTGCAACGTTCAAATTGATCTTGCATTGGTCGGCATTGGAGAAAACGGTCACCTTGCGTTTAATGACCCTCCAGCCGATTTTGAAACAACTGATCCCTATATCATTGTAGATTTGGATGAAGCGTGCAGAAAACAACAATGGGGAGAAGGATGGTTTGCAAACATGGATGAGGTTCCAAAGAAAGCTATCAGCATGTCTATTCATCAAATCATGCAGTCGAATATGATTATTTGCTCTGTTCCTGATGAAAGAAAAGCTAAGGCAGTAAGTGATTGTCTAAATGGTCCAGTTAGTAATATTCATCCAGCAAGTATTTTGCAAAATCATCCTAACTGCAATATATACTTGGATCAACATGCTGCTGCACTTTTAAAAAATAAATAAATGTCAACATCCGTTCTTTCCAAAAGAGATACAACCATTTCAATACTTATTATTGGAATACTTTTTTTCATCTTCGGATTTGTTACCTGGGTGAATTCAATTTTAATTCCCTATTTCAAAATTGCATGTGAACTCAACCACTTTGAATCATACCTGGTAACATTTGCATTCTATATTTCTTATTTCATCATGTCTGTTCCCTCCAGCTATCTATTAAAAAAAGTTGGATTCAAAAAAGGAATGATGACAGGGTTTATACTGATGTCGATTGGAGCCTTCACATTTGTACCTGCAGCAATGGGGCGGACATACGAGTTGTTTTTACTCGGACTCTTTACAATTGGTGTTGGACTTGCTATTCTGCAAACTGCTGCAAATCCTTATATCACTATACTCGGACCAAAAGAAAGTGCTGCACAAAGAATCAGCATCATGGGCATATTCAACAAAGGTGCCGGAATTATTGCACCACTTCTCTTCGCTGCGGTAGTGCTTAAAGCGACAGATACAGATTTATTTGCACAGTTAAATTCAATGAATGCAAATGAAAAAGCACCATTGCTTGATGAGTTAATTAGAAGAGTCATCAAACCTTATACAATTGTTGGCACAGTATTACTGCTTTTGGGATTACTGGTTAGATTTTCCCCACTACCTGAAATTGATACAGAAAAAGAAACGGATGAAATTGCGAATGCAAATGCAGACAAAAAGAATATTTTTCAATTCCCACATTTAATTCTCGGTGCAATTGCAATTTTTTTGCATGTTGGTGCACAAATTATTTCAGTTGATACCATTATTAACTATGCGCTTTCAATGAATATCCCTTTGCTGGAAGCAAAATCTTTCCCTGCATATGTGCTCAGTGCAACCATCATCGGATATATTATTGGCATCATCACTATCCCAACTTATCTAAAGCAAGTAAATGCCTTGAGAATTTGTACCGGACTTGGAATTGTGCTCACCTTTTTAATTACACTCTCAAAAGGACATACTACGTTTCTTGGACATACTGCTTCAATATCAATCTGGTTTGTTGTTTTACTGGGTTTAGCAAATTCACTGGTATGGGCAGCGATTTGGCCACTTGCATTAGACGGACTAGGAAGATTTACAAAATTAGGTGCATCACTACTCATCATGGGATTAAGTGGCAATGCATTGGTACCATTAATATATGGAAGCATTGCAGATAATATAGGTGTGCAACAGGCATACTGGATTCTACTTCCTTGTTATGCTTACCTTTTTTATTATGCGATCAAAGGTCATGCCATCAGAAAATGGAAAGCATGAAAAAAAAGTTCAAAATCATCAATGGAAATATTATAACTGAAAGTGCCATCCTTTCTAATGGAACTGTGTTCATAGAAGACGAGAAAATTATTGGGATTGAAAAAACAAATATCCCAACAAGTGATTTTGAAGAAATTGATGCGAAAGGAAACTATGTTTCACCTGGATTCATTGATATTCATGTTCATGGTGGAGGCGGACATGATTTCATGGATGAAACGGAGGAGGCTTTTCTGCATGTTGCAGCACTTCACGCAAAATTTGGAACCACATCATTACTTGCAACCACACTAACAGCTGATAAAGAAGGAATTCTAAAAACACTCGACGTTTACAACAATGTGCACTTTAAAGAAAATAAAGGCGCAAAATTTCTAGGTATTCATCTGGAGGGTCCTTATTTTTCATTGAATCAACGTGGCGCACAAGATCCAGCATACATACGTGATCCAGATCCAAAAGAATATATGGAGATCCTTGAGAGATCATCATATATCAAGAGATGGAGTATTGCTCCAGAAAAGAGAGGTGCAATAGAACTTGGAAAAATATTAAGCAAAAGAGGAATCATTGCATCCATGGCGCATACAGATGCTGTTTATGATGAAGCTAAATTGGCATTTGAAAATGGATTTTCACTCCTGACTCATTTTTATTCTGCCATGTCGAGTGTAACCAGAAAAAATGCAATGAGATATGCCGGAGTTGTTGAAGCAGGATATCTACATGATGAATTAGATGTTGAAATCATTGCAGATGGAATTCATTTGCCTAAACCCTTGTTAAAACTAATTTATAAGATAAAAGGTCCTGATCGAATTGCATTAATAACAGATGCAATGAGAGGTGCTGCCATGCCAAACGGAGTGTACAAACTCGGCAATCAATCAAATGGTATGGATGTTAATGTTGAAGGCGGTGTTGCAAAGTTGATGGACGGTACTGCATTTGCAGGGAGTACTGCTACATCCAATAGGTTAATTAGCACCATGACTGAGTTAGCCGAGGTTTCGTTGGTTGATGCAGTCAGAATGCTTTCTTCAACACCAGCCAGGATGATGAATATGAACAATCAAATTGGGTCAATTAAAAAAGGACTCGATGCTGATATTGTAATTTTCAACAACGAACTCGAAATTAACAGAACGATATCAAAAGGGAGCACTATTTTCACATCCTGAAAATAGCTCACCATGAAAATTTTTCTCACCACTTTATTATTAACCCTTGGATTGTTTAGCAATGCTCAATTGAAAGGGATTTTACAAAAAGCAAATCAGGCATTAGGGATAACTGAATCTAAGGGGTCTGAAAAAGAAGATATGATTGCAGGACTTAAAGAAGCCTTAATCATAGGAGCGCAAAAAGGAGCAACAACATTATCAAAAGAAGACGGATTTTTTAAAAATGATTTACTAAAGATTTTATTGCCTCCTGAAGCTGAAAAAGTTGAAAAAACATTACGCAATCTTGGATTGGGCAATCAAGTTGATGAAGCTATTTTAAGTATGAATCGTGGAGCAGAAGATGCCTGTAAAGAAGCTGCAACAATATTCATAGACGCAGTCAAATCAATGAATGTAGAAGATGTGGTTACGATCATCAAAGGAACTGATACTGCTGGCACAGCATATCTTAGAAAAACGACTACACTTTCGCTGACGAATAAATTCAGACCGGTTATTGAAAATTCTTTGAATAAAGTTAATGCGACTAAACATTGGGCAACCATCATCAATGCATACAATAAAGTCAGTCTAAAAAAAATCAACCCAGATTTAACAGCGTATGTTACAGAAAAATCTATTGGTGGTATCTTCTATCAAATTGGAGAAGAGGAGAAAAAAATCAGAAAAGACCCGCTCGCCAGAACTTCAGAATTACTTAAAAGAGTATTTGGAAATATCGCAAAAAAATAAATTATCTTTCGTGTTCAATCATTGAGCATGAATCGTCGTAAGTTTTTACAAGGCATTTCAACAGCTATTGTTGTTTTAAACAGTAAATCGGTTTTTGCAACAGATTTAAGTTTTTTTGAGAACAAAAAACCTATTCTGCGATTTGCAATAGCATCAGATTTGCATTTTGGTCAGCCTAAAACTGCTTTCCAAGAAATGTTGGATACTGCATTAGCACATATCAAAAATGTCCATTCAATGGATCCATTTGAATTTTGTGTTTTCAATGGCGATCTTGTTCATGATGATATCAGTTACATCCCAACATTGAAATCTACTTTTGATCAATTGCCATTCAAGTATTTTGTTACCCAAGGAAATCATGATACTGCAACAAAAGAAGAATGGGAATCTGGTTGGCATTCACCCCTTGACTTTGAACATGTAATTGGCGACAATGTTCTACTCTTTGCAACAACATCAAATAAACAAGGAAAATATCTCCCCCCAAATCTTGATTGGCTCTCTCAAAAATTTGAAGAGCATAAAAACGCCAAGCATATTTTCTTGTTCATACATATCCCCCCAATCAAATGGACAGCCAATGGAATTGATTCACCTGAGTTCCAGGAATTGATCAAGAAACAGAAAAATGTGAAGGCAGTATTTCATGGTCATGAACATGATCAGGATGGCATCAAGTGGAAGGATAATATCCCTTATTTATTCGATAGCCATGTTGGTGGGAACTGGGGAACAGCCTATCGTGGATACAGGATCGTTGAATTATATAAAAATGGATCCATGCTAACCTATATCATGAATCCAACTGAAAAAATAAACGTAGCAGAAGTATAACTGCCAACCGCTAACTGTTAACGGTTGACAGTTGACTGTTTAGTATTTGGCTGACTGTCCAGGCTTTGGAGTAGTCTTCTTGATGAAATTTCTCAAACTCTCATTGCTGGTTTCCAAATCAGGGCGACGCAGATACATCATGTGTCCACTTCTGTATCCCTCCCAATTTAACCTGTCTTTCATCTTTCCGCTTGGATCCATCTGCCACATGCTGTACTTCGCGTTGAAATAATCACAGGCTCCATCATAATAACCAGATTGAATCAACACATGCAAAAATGGATTCTCAGCCATTGCTTTTCTCAAGTTCTCACCTGTTTGGTCTCCCGATCTGTCCCAAGGATTCACCGGACCAAACACATAATATTTTAAATCCGTTTTATATTTCAACTCTTCACGCAAATAAATATTGATAGCAGGAGTAAATGAATGTTCCCATGAGATCAACTCTGCATTAAAATCAGATTGCTCACCTCCGTCTTTCTTATCAATTCCTTTATAACGGGAATCCAATCTTCCGATTGTAAATCCTTTGTCTCTTAATAACTCCTTCCAAAACAAAGACGGAACTACGTCTAAGTTATTCTGTAACACAACTTTTTCAGCAATACCACTGTATTTTGAAATCTTAGCTGCAACTTCTTTTCTTTTTGCATCTTCTAAAAATCCTCCTTTCGTAAGCGCAGGGATCAATTCATCAACAGTAAATTTTTCAACTTCAGGCAACATGGCAGTTAAATCCTTCTGTTGTAAATCAGCCGACAAAGCTTTATGATACCAAGCTGTTGCAGCATAATATGGCAAACGCAATGCAGCAGCAACTGGACCATCTCTTTCGATACCTAATGTTGTTGGTGAAACCAAAATCACTCCATTGAAAAACATCCAATGGCTATTTTGTAGTTCAAGTGCCAATCCTGAAACCCTTCCTGTTCCATAGCTTTCACCAATTAAATATTTTGGAGAAGCCCAACGATTCATGCGTGAAACAAAAGTGTTGATCCACTCTGCCAAATATTTTATATCTGCATTCACACCAAAAAATCTGGAAGTAGGAATGTCTTTGCTCACCGCTCTTGAGAAACCAGTATTAACAGGATCTACATACACGATGTCTGCAACATCCAATAAAGAATGCGGATTATCTCTCAATCCATATGGCTGTACTGGATATCCTTCATCATCTATATTTAAAATACGTGGACCAGTATATCCGAGTTCCATCCATAATGAAGCAGTACCAGGACCACCATTGAATGAAATCAATAGAGGTCTAGCAGCACGATCTTTCACGTCTGATCGCTCATAATATGTGAAGAAAACACCAGCCTGAACTTTTCCCTCTGTATCCCATACCGGCATCATGCCAGTTGTTGTCTTGTAAGGAACTTTAACTCCTTTGATGGTTACTTCATGATCAGCTGAAACATATTGATCAGGATTGAATGGAATATTTGCAGGATTAGGCTTTGCATCAGCTGCAACTGGTGATGCTGGTGCAATTGGTGGAACAGGTGGACGCTGTTGTGCAAATGAAATCAATGAAGCGGATAGAAATAAACTAAATAAACTCTTTTTCATAAACTACTTTTTATTGTATTTGCAATCAGAAGGTTTTGATTTGATATAATAAGATTGATAGTTAGATGCTTTTGGATCCATACATCCTTCTAAGTTTAAAATTTCAATGTTTTTAAATTCTACAGGATGGCTTTCACTCTGCAATGAAATTGTCCCCCCTGTCAATAATTCACCTGGCTTGCCAAAAATAATTTCCTGCCCATCTACGTTCCCACCACCTACTTGTGGTTTCATATAAACCAAAACCTCTTGCCCATTAGCAAAATGCTTTACGACCGAATCACCCAACACAAGCACCTCTGCTTTCACCCATTGATCACCATGATATGTTTCTGAGGTAGAATTGATGCAATGTGTTTTTTCGAGTTTACCATTTATTTCAACATTTGTACCTGGTGTACAAAGATTACAAGTTGTCCTTTTGTTTTTACCATCTCCTCCTAATAATTGCACTTCTATTGAAACAGGAAAATCTTGCTTCAATCCCATACTCTGCGGTGATTGTCCATGTACCATGATACCACTGTTGCGCAAAGCCCATCCTGCACCACCATTTGCTTGCTCTCCAACAAATCTATATTCCAATCTAATGCGATAATAATTGTATGGTTTATTGTAAAAGAGGTGACCATATCGCTCATCAAATTTTTCATAGGCATCATAACGTACCACCATTTTACCATCTTCCACCCTAAACGTATTTCCAAAATTTTCACCTGCGGGATAATTTCTAATCTTAGGTGTCCAACCCGTTAAATCCTTACCATTAAACATCGACTCCCAATGCTCGGTTGATTTCTTTTGGGAGTAAGCGTTTAATCCAAAGCATAAAAGACCCAAAAAATACAAGTGACTTATTTTCATAATCAAGATTTATCTCTGTTGCTGAAATTATTGAATTTTATTGAGTTGAAATTATTGAACTTAATTAACTTGAGGTATATATCAAATGAGATGAAACCATTATTTATACTGCTATTTTCCTGTCAGGTGATTTTTGCACAGAAAAAGGCAACTCCTCCAACCGTTTATTTTCCACCCAAAGGCAGCTGGGAAACGAAATCGCCATCCTTTTTTGGGATTGATGAAAACAAACTAAATGAAGCCATTCAGTTTGCCGTTAAGCACGAAACAAGCATGCCAAAAAATCAAGAATTGGCGCAACTGTATAATTTTTACAAAGAGCCTTACAGTGATGCAATGGGACCCTTTGCAGATAGAAAGTCTACCAGTGGTATCATCGTTTACAAAGGATACATCATTGGATCTTGGGGGGATGTAAATTTTGCTGAACAAACAAACAGCGTTACCAAAAGTTTTGTTTCAACTGCTGTGGGATTGGCGTTTGATAAGGGATTGATCAAATCTATTGAAGATAAAGTTGGCGACTATGTTCCAATGATTGAGCCATATGATCCTAACCCTTTCAGAGCCGGTGAACAAATTGGGCAGCCACAATTCATTAGGCTTTTTGATAGTGAACACAATCGAAAAATTACCTGGGATCATATGTTGCGACAAACAAGTGATTGGGAAGGTACGCTTTGGGGTAAACCAGATTGGGCAGATCGTCCCAACGATAAACCTTTAGAGTGGATCAACCGGAAACACAATGAACCAGGTACAGTATATAAATACAATGACACAAGAGTAAATGCATTGGCGTTGGCTGCAACAGCTGTTTGGCACAAATCTTTACCGGATGTACTTAGAGAAAAAATTATGGAGCCCATCGGTGCAAGCAACCAATGGCACTGGACAGGCTACAGAAATTCTTGGATTGTAATGGATGGCAAATTGATTCAATCAGTAAGTGGCGGTGGGCATTTTGGCGGGGGGATGTTCATCAGCGCAATGGACATGGCAAGATTTGGTTGGTTGACTTATAATAAAGGGAGATGGAATGACCAACAACTCATTTCAGAAAAATGGATAGCGCTTTCAACAACCCCCACACAAGCAAATCCAGGTTACGGTTTCATGAACTTCTTCTTAAATACAGGGAAAAAAGAATTCCCATCAGCTCCTGAATCTGCTTATGCACATATTGGGAATGGAACAAATATGATTTATGTAGATCGAGAAAACGAATTGGTCATTGTTGCAAGATGGATTGAGAATAAACAGCTAAACGAACTGATCAGCAAATTTTTATCAGCTTTAAAAAAATAAAATACCATGAAAAAAATAATTCTATTTTTCACATTGCTTTTTTCAATTCATTCATTAACTGCACAAGAAAAAAGCAGAATCATTGTGATTGGTGCACACCCAGATGATTGCGATAGTGATGCAGGTGGCATAGCAGCATTGCTAGCGGAAATGGGACATGCCGTAAAATTTGTAGCGGTTACCAATGGCGATGCAGGTCACCATAAAATACAAGGCAAAGCTTTGGCAGAAAGAAGATATGCCGAGACGCAAGAAGTTGCAAAACGTCTTGGTGTTAAATATGATGTATTAGACAACCACGATGGAATGTTGCTGCCAAATCTTGAAGTGAGACTACAAATTATTCGAAAAATTAGAGAATGGAATGCAGATGTTGTGATTGCTCCTCGTCCGAATGATTATCATCCCGACCATCGATATACTGGAGTATTGGTGCAAGATGCGGCTTACATGGTTGCTGTACCAAATATTGCCTATGATGTACCAGCATTGAGAAAGAATCCTGTTTTCCTTTATACAAGAGATAATTTCCAAAGACCAAATCCATTTCGTCCGGATATCACTGTAGACATCACCTCTGTATACAAAAAGAAAATATCAGGGTTGGATGCACACGTATCACAGTTTTATGAATGGATGCCCTGGATTGGTCATTATGAAAATGAAGTGCCAGCCGGCAAAGAAGAAAGATTTCAATGGTTGATGAAACGATACGAGGAAAATATCAAACCCGAATTTCGTGCATCGTTGGTAAAATGGTATGGTGAAGAAAAAGCAAAGCAGGTAAAATACGTTGAGGCATTTGAGATATGTGAATATGGTGCTCAGCCAACTGAAGATGATATCAGAAGATTATTCCCAATGCTACGTAAATAAAAAATATGAAATTCTTTCAACTGCTATTTATTTCTTCACTCGCTTTTCAGACATTGTTTGCGAACATTCATGTTCAGGATTCAGGTATTTTAACAGTTAAAAAAACGAGTGATTTTGAATTGAATGGAAAAGGCGATCATAAAAGCTGGAATCAAACTTCATTCACAACACTACACCATAGAAAAGGGAATAAACATTATTCAAGCGAGTTCAAGATTTTATATTCAGATAATGGCATCTATTGTCTTTATGTTTCAGAAGATAGTATTATTACCTCCACGATCAAAGAAGATTTTGCAGATATATTTAATGAAGATGTGGTTGAAGTGTTCTTTTGGCCCAATGAATCTTCCAATATCTATTTTGAATATGAACTATCCCCCTATAATTTCGAACTCCCGATATTGGTTCCGAACTACGACGGAAAATTTCTAGGCTGGAGGCCATGGCATTATGAGGGTGATCGTTTGACTAAACACGCAGCTTCTATTCAAAAAACAAAAGGCAAAACAACCTCTTGGATTGCAGAATTCTTTATTCCTTATAAACTTCTGACCCCTCTTCAAAATGTTCCACCTAAGTCTGGATCAATTTGGCGAGCAAATTTTTACAGAATCGATTACGATGACAAAACAAGTCAGTGGAGTTGGATGCCCACCAGAAAGAATTTTCATGATTATGAAAAATTTGGGAAAATCATCTTTGAATAAGGACGAAAATTATCTGTAAATAGGGTTTTATATCAACCATATCAGGATTGTTTTGTTATATATACGATGGGGCAAAACATTGTAGAAGTTGAAGGATTATCAAAATCCTACAAATCCTTTCAAGCTGTTAAAAACATTTCATTTCAGATAGAAAGAGGAAGCGTTTACGGTTTTCTTGGTCAGAATGGTGCCGGGAAAAGCACCACCATGCGCATGCTGCTTTCACTCATACAACCCACAGCAGGGAAAATCAACATTTTTGGGAAACCCCTTCAAGGCAATGAAAAAGATATTTTAAAGAATATTGGAGCCATCATTGAAAAGCCAGAAACCTATGGTTATTTGAGTGGGTACGATAACCTGAGAATATTTTCAAGAATTTTTAAGCTGCCTACTTATAAAAAGGATCTTGATGTGTTGTTGGAGAAAGTCGGATTAAAAGGGCGGGGAAATGATAAAGTAAAATCATACAGTCAGGGCATGAAACAACGGATGGGAATTGCCATTGCACTGTTGAACGACCCTGAGTTCATCATACTTGATGAGCCAACAAACGGACTGGATCCTCAGGGCATATCCGATATCAGAAACTTAATCAGTCACTTTAGTAAAAACGAGGGTAAAACAATTTTGATTTCATCACACTTGTTAAATGAAATTGAAATGGTGGCAGATAATATGATCATTCTTCATAAAGGGGAAAAGATTGTGGAAGGAAAAGTGAATCAGCTATTAGACCCAGCGAAAACAATTGTACAAATAGATACTGCTGATTTAAATCAAACATTGAATTACATCAGAAATACACAATGGGAAAAGCTACTTATTTCAGAGAATGAATTATTGTTTGAAATGAACAAAAGCAATATCCCTGCGCTAATTAAATATTTAATTGAAAAAGACATCGAAGTATTAAATATTAAATCCAAGCATTCTCTTGAAAACTACTTTCTTAAACTGACCAATCATTGATCATGTGGACCTTACTAGGTATTGAATTGTTTAAAATCAGTAAAAGACCGAGAACCTATATATCCTTTGCAGCGATATGTGCAATTGTATTGATTTTTCAATTTGCATTTAAAGCAGATGGTGAAAACTATATGAACCTCATGCTGCAAGGAATCAATGATAGTTTTCAATTGAACAAGCTTAATGCCATGAATGGTTATTTTATGTGCTACATCATTCTCAATACATTACTGGTACAAGTACCAATATTGGTTGCATTGGTTGCTGGAGATGCAATCAGTGGTGAGGCAAATATGGGTACATTAAGACTTATATTAAGTAAACCCATCAGCAGGCAAGAGTTATTGATCGCAAAATTTTTATCCTCCATGATTTATACCGTTATTTTATTGATATGGATGGCGATATGTGCGCTTGGGTTGAGCTTGATCATCTTTGGGTCAGGAGATATGCTTGTCTTTAGAGTAGCAGGGGAAGTTTCGCAGATCATGCAAATTACCAGTGATGATATTCTCTGGAGGTATTTAGCCGCATTTGGTTATGCAGCTATCGCACTAACGGTCATTGCAGCACTAGCGATTTTCTTTTCACTTTTTGCTGAAAATTCAATCGGCCCAATCATCACTACAATTTGTATAGTACTGGTTTTCACTATCGTGTCTAATATGAATATTCCAATCATCGACGAATATGTTAAACCATATCTCTTCACCAGTTACCTGGTTGGATGGAAAGGCTTTTTTTACATTGCTACCAACCAAGAGGGTATTCCAATCAGAGGAAGTGTTGAAGATATTCAGGCCATTCAAAAAAGTATAAGCATTTTATTAGCCCATATAGGAGCTATATTATTGATCAGCATATATATATTTAGAAAGAAGGACATTTTATCATAATACTCATGAAATACCTTATATCTCTTCTTGTTTTTTTATTGGTTGAAACAAATCTGAAAAGTCAGGATATCAATAAACTCATTAATCAAGTAAAATCCAAATTAGAGAAAATCAATCGCTATGAAGCAAATGGTACGATGAAAACTACCATTGCTTATTTAAAAATACCTATTGCCAAAGTAAAGGTATATTTTAAAAAGCCAAATGAGATTAGCATTCAAAGTAATAGTGGAGTAACATTTATACCCAAAGGAGTAAACGCAATTTCACTACAAAACATTTTTTCAAATGATTTCACTGTAATTGACGGTGGGAGGGAAACAGTAAAACAAAAAGTACTTCGAGTAATAAAACTTCTTCCTAATTCTTCAAATTCAAATATTGTTTTGTCAACTGTATACATCAATGAAACAGATTTAGTTGTGGAGAAAAGTAGTACAACCACAAAAGAAGAGGGCACTTATGAGATGGAAATGCAATACGGAAAATATATTCAATACGGCTTACCTGATAAATTAATATTTACGTTCAATGCAAAAGACTATAAAATACCCAAAGGATTGACATTGGATTTTGATAATAGCAGTCGGAAGAATGAAAAAGTAAATACTGCGATGTTGAATAAGGGAAAAGCAGAAATTGTATTTCAACAATACAAAATCAATTGATTTGTTAAATCGTTTCTCTGAAAATTCACTTTTATGTAACTTCATTAAAAATAACAACATGAAAAAGCTTTTTGGAATTTTTTTGTGCGTTGTTTTTATAAATAGTTCAGACGCGCAAACGAGAAATACTCCCAAAGACACCGAGATCATTAATATTTTAGATAAACATTTTTCTAAACTAGGATCGCTCGCATTGGTGAATAATTCCATTCAGGAATCAAACGCTAAAAGAAAATTTTTTATCCAAGACAACAACCTGATTATTTTTTATAACGACCCTAATGATGTTTTAACTGGAAGACCAGTTTATGACACCACTTCGTTAGCACTAAATGAATTGGGTAAAATACTGCTTACCAAAGGGAAAGGTGCAAATGGTGAAAATGGAATTGGTATTGAATGGGTACCAAAAAAAAATAAATTAAAAACTGCTGATGAATCCAATGCAAGTAGCAGTACAATTGATCAAAAGCAATTGGCAGCGACAAGTGGTACAGTGGTACAAAAAATGCAAGGACAAGCTGCAGGAGTTTATGTTGGAAATGATAATTCACCTGGAGGTGTTCCAAAAGTTCGAATCAGAGGAATATCATCAGTCAATTCAAATTCAAATCCATTGTACATTGTAGACGATGTGCCTATTAATAATATCAATAGTATCAACCCAGATGATATTGCATCTGTTGAAGTGCTTAAAGATGCCTCATCAACTGCCATGTATGGTGTGAGAGGTGCAAATGGAGTAATCATTATCAAAACAAAGAAGGGTGGATATGATGATGCATTGCCCCAAGAAATAAAAATTCAGAAAGAACTCCCTTATACACTTTGGATTTTCGGGGAAAGAGCATCAAACTTTAAAAATTCACCAGACAGCAAAAGACTATTGGAATTGCTCAAAGAAAAAATACAAGACAAATAACTATTTATTATTGAAGAGCGAAAAATTGGGAAGAAAATTGATTTGAATCGTTTTGTTATTCTCGATTTTTGTTCCGCTGCTTCTTTTGATATGCTGATGAAAATATCCAAATTCCATTCTGCCAAACTTTGGGAAAACATACCCTAATCCAGCAAATACCCTGTTCTGATCAAAATTGTATTTACCTATCTGTCGACCAAAACCATAGAATATTTCATCAAATGCAGTAGCATAAAAAACATTTTCCTTTATAACTGAAGCAGATAATGGAAGAGACACTCTTTGCATATACCTGAAACGGGTTGAATATACAGCCTGACCAGCATCCCAAATGCCAGCCTGTAAAGTTGGCTGATAAACAAAACGTTGCTCCAATCTAATTCTACTTACCATTTCCAAGTGCTTGACTTGTTTTCTAACCTGAAATTGCTGCCAGATTCTATTCTCAGGGAAAGTAGATTTTGCAGGCATTCCCCCATACGGATATGTAATCACATAACAATACCCACCACCTATACTAATTCCTTTCCCAAGATTACCAATCAATCCCGTTCTCAGTAATAGCTGCTGTGGATTCCTGAATAATTCATTCCTACGCCATGAAACCTCTGCATGCAATGATAAATTTTTTGAAATGGGATGTACCCCTACATAGGATAGCCAAAGATTTTGATTGATTGCTTTTATAACCTGAGCCTTAACTCCCCCAAAAAATATCAACAGAATAAAAAGTACAATTAAACGAATCCTCATATGATTGATCTAAGATATGATAAACTGCTAAATGAACTTTAGCATTTTATTGCTTATTCACTTTCAAGTATTTGTTAAATTACAGCGCAATCCCTCTCTCATGAAAACATTGAATTTTATTATTTTCCTTTTACTGAGTCAACTTGTATCTGCACAAGAAGATTTGCTCTCTGAATTAAAAAACTCAAACGACACATCAGTTCAATTACTCCCTCCAAAAATGCTTATCACACAAAGAGTATTATGGGGAGAGAAAGGATTGATGCGACCAGTAATACAACTCAATACAGCCAACAGAGAAAAAGAGTTAAAGATCAGAAGAGCAATGTTGGTTGCCCACCAAGTGCTTGGATTTATTACCCTAGGGGGAATGGCAGGACAAGCAATTACAGGAACTCAATTATATAGAGGGAATAATCAAATTAAAGATCTACATGAAAACCTTGCAGTTGGTGTAAATATATCCTATGGTGCAACGGCTGCAATGTCATTTTTTGCTCCTCCCCCATTGATCAACCGTGATAAAAAATTATCTGCTATTCGTTTGCATAAATGGCTGTCAGTTGTACACATGGCAGGGATGATTACGACCAACGTATTGGCAGAAAACGGACCAAGATCACTTCACAGAGCTGCAGCAATCACCACTTTTGCAAGTTTTGGTGCTGCCATCATCAGCATAAAATTTTAATTATGAAATTATTCGTCTATATCATATTGGCATGTCTACCCTTTTTATCTTTTTCACAAACAAAAATTTCCGTCAATAAAAATAAATCCTCTATTACCTATGGCATGAACCATATCATGCACGCCTGGGAAGGCACATCAAACCAATTGAACGGAATTGTTCAATTGAATTCAAACGGACAAATTGAAAAAATTGCCATACTCGCTAAAGTGAGTTCGTTTGATTCAAAAAGTTCAAATCGTGATGGACACATGCTTGAAATCGTTGAATCACTAAAATTTCCAAATATTACTTTCCAGTCAACTTCAATAACTGAAGCCGGAAACAATAAATTACTTGTAAAAGGTATGCTGGAGTTTCACGGCGTAAAAAAAGAAATTGCTTTCGAGACTACTACAAAAAAGAAAGACAAAGAGAATACTGCAAATGGAAATTTTATCTTCCTGCTGGAAGACTTTAAAATTGAGAGACCTTCTTTTATGCTCACTAAAGTTGACAATGAAGTGAAGGTTAAATTCGAAATAGTTTGGTAGATGGTTTCGAACCGAATTGAAGATCATTTGTTATAGTCTTCATGCAGGTATTTCTGGTTTTCCCCCATCAACTGTTCAAAGACACTTCGGGTATCGATGTTAAAACGCCAGTTTACCTGATTGAAAACGATCTATTTTTCAATCAATACCAATTTCATAAACAAAAAATTATACTGCACAGGTCTTCAATGAAATATTATGAGGACTATCTCAAAAAACGAAAGTATAAAACAATATACATTACTGCTCAAGAAAACGAGTGCAATGTTTCTGCACTCATTAATAAACTTCACTCCCAAAAAGTAAAACATATTCAATTGTATCATCCAAATGACAATTGGCTTGAGAAACAATTGAAAACATATACCAAGCAACATGGTATAACGATCAGCTTGCTACCCAGTCCAAATTTTCTTAATAATAAGAAGGAAGATGTATCCCTATTGGGCACACGTAAACCATTCTACCAAACTGGATTTTATACAGAACAAAGAAAAATCAGAAAGATATTAATCGATAAAGACAATCAGCCTGAAGGTGGAAAATGGACATATGATGTTGACAACAGAAAAAAAATTCCAAAAAATACACCCATCCCATCATTACATTTTTTCAGCAGCAATGCCTTTATTGAAGAAGCCATAGTTTACACAGAGAAAAATTATAAAAATAACCTTGGTAAATCTGGAGCACCATTTAATAACAATAAAGAAAACATATACTACCCTTGCACACATGAAGATGCTGAACAGGCATTGGAAATTTTTATCAAAGAGAAACTGAATTCTTTTGGTATTTACGAAGACGCTATGGTATGGCAAGAATCTACCTTATTTCACAGCGTAATGAGTCCATTGCTCAACATTGGTTTGATTTCACCTGAGCAGTTCATCCAGAAATTAATCATAGCATATAAAAAACAAGCTATTCCAATCAATAGCATTGAAGGAATCATAAGACAGATCATGGGGTGGAGAGAATTCGTTCAACTTACTTACCAAAAAATTGGTGTAATACAACGGACAAATAATTTTTGGGGATTTACACATAAAATGCCAGCAAGTTTTTATGATGGAACCACAGGAATACATCCCATTGATGTAACCATTGATAAACTTTTAAAAACAGGATACTCACATCACATTGAAAGATTAATGGTATTGGGGAATTTCATGCTGCTCTGTGAAATCAAACCAGATGATGTTTATCAATGGTTCATGCAGATGTATATTGATGCATACGATTGGGTAATGGTACCAAATATTTATGGGATGTCACAATTTAGTGATGGCGGAATGATCACCAGCAAGCCCTATATCGCAGGTTCTAATTATTTGATGAAAATGGGTGATTTTAAAAAAGGTGATTGGCAGAAAACCTGGGACGGACTCTTCTGGAGATTTTTATCGAAGCATAGACAGGTCTTTTCAAAAAATCCCAGATGGGCTATGTTGCTAAAAACCTGGGATAAAATGGAAAAAGAAAAACAAAATTCCCATCTTGATGCTGCAAACTCTTTTTTAAAAAGAATCCACCAGCTTAAATAAGAATAGATATTTATTAGCAAGAAGGTGACTAACTTAGAGATTGAAAAAATACTAAGGATGAAAAAATATATACTTGTTCTCTTTTTAAATACATTTCTTTTACTTCAATTTCTAGTAGCTCATTCCCAAACAGTAAGGTTAGCAGTTGCAGGAATTTCACATGGACACAACGCATGGATATTGGGTAGGAAAAATGACACAGCAGTACAGCTTGTTGGAATCTTTGAAACAAATCAGGTACTCGTCAAAAAGATGATGGATAAATATCATCTAGCTCCTTCCCTTTTTTATAACGATTTAAATAAGATGCTTGATGAAGTAAAGCCAGATGGAGTATTAGGATTCGGAACAACGCTACAGCACCTCAGTGTGGCAGAAGCATGTGCACCAAAGGGGATTCATGTTATGGTTGAAAAACCAATGGCAACCACTGTTGCAGATGCAGAAAATATGGTAGCATTAGCAAACAAGCATAAAATATTATTGCTCACAAATTATGAGACTTCATGGTATCCAACAACTGACAAGTCGTTTGAATTAACACGTGATACTTCATTTATGGGGAAGATCAGAAAGGTTGTTGTGCACGACGGCCATGAAGGACCGAAAGAAATTGGTGTTTCAAGTGAATTTTTCAGCTGGCTGACAGACCCTGTTCAAAATGGAGGAGGGGCACTAATGGATTTTGGATGCTATGGTGCTAATCTGATGACACTGTTGATGAATGGTGAAATGCCACTATCGGTGACAGCAGTAACTTCTCAAATCAAACCTCATATATATCCAAAAGTTGAAGATGAAGCAACAATTATATTGAAATACCCATCTGCACAATGCATTATACAAGCTTCTTGGAATTGGCCTTTTGCAAGAAAAGACATGGCGATCTATGGTAGCCAAGGTTACATAATTACAAAAGACAACAACAACATGAAAGCAAAAGGCAAAACGGGCAATGAAGTTGAATACAAACTAACAGCACAAGAAACAAAAACATATACAAGTCCGTTTCTTTATTTCGCAGATGCCATCAGAAATAAAATTACCATTCCTAAAAATGGTACATACTCCCCCGAAAACAATTTGACTGTTGTAAAGATTTTAGAAGCTGCAAAAAAATCAGCTGCAACAGGCAAAACAGTTTACTTGCAGTAAAATGAGAAAAGCAGTCAAAAAAGAAAACCTGCCTCAAAAGATTTGCATTGTTTGCAACCGGCCTTTCACATGGAGAAAGAAATGGGAGAAAGT
>JAFMEZ010000049.1 GCA_017856455.1 Parafilimonas sp. | reverse complement strand
TCCTTCTCACGAGCTTTGCATTCAATAAAAAATCTTGCCATGGCAGAAGAATATAGTTTTTTTGACGCAGTTTGTAAAAGTTTTGACAAGGCTGCAAAGTATACCAATTTCGATCAGGGAATATTAGAGCAAATTAAACAATGCAACAGTGTGTTGCGATTGCATTTTCCAGTCAAGATCGGAGACAAAGTTGAAGTGATCAAAGCATATCGAGTTCAGCACTCTCATCACAAACTGCCTTGCAAAGGCGGTATCCGATTCAGCGAAATGGTTAATCTGGATGAAGTGATGGCGCTTTCGGCCTTGATGACCTACAAATGCGCAATTGTGAATGTTCCATTTGGTGGCGCAAAAGGTGGTATCTCCATCGACCCTAAAAAATATTCTACTTACGAGCTTGAAAAAATTACACGCAGATACACAAGTGAACTAATTAAAAAGAAATTTATTGGCCCCGGTGAAGATGTACCTGCACCCGACTACGGAACTGGCGAAAGAGAAATGTCTTGGATTTTGGATACCTATGTTACAATGAATCCAGGTCAGGTTGAAGCCATTGGTTGTGTCACTGGAAAACCTGTAACACAGGGTGGTGTAAAAGGAAGACGCGAAGCAACAGGATTAGGGGTTTTCTATGGTGTTAGAGAAGTGTGCAAGCATGAAGAACAAATGAAGCGCCTTGGACTTACAACTGGGATTGAAGGTAAAAAAGTAATCGTTCAGGGACTTGGAAATGTTGGATATCATTCTGCAAAATTCTTTCAAGAGGGAGGTGCATTGGTAGTTGGACTCATCGAGTATGAGGGTGCTATCTATAATGAAAAAGGTTTAGACGTTGAAGCAGTTTTTCAACACAGAAAAAAAACTGGATCAATATTAAATTTCCCTGGTGCAAAGAACTTCGATAAAAATACAGATGGACTCGAAGCACCTTGTGATATATTAATTCCAGCTGCATTGGAAAATGTGATCAACAAAGACAATGCTGATAAGATTCAAGCAAAAATCATCGGTGAAGCTGCAAACGGTCCTCTTACTCCTGAAGCAGATGATATCCTCACTAAAAAAGGTATACTTGTTGTGCCTGACATGTATTTGAATGCAGGTGGTGTAACTGTGTCCTATTTTGAGTGGTTGAAAAATTTAAGTCACGTTTCATACGGAAGACTTGAAAGAAGATTCATGGAAAATCAAAATGCAAATATTGTTGCACAGATTGAAAGCATGACCGGCAATACGATCAAACCAGAACAGAAAAAAATACTGGTGCATGGCCCTGATGAAATTGATTTGGTAAGAAGTGGATTGGAAGACACGATGATTAAAGCGACCAATGAAATTTTTGCTTGCTGGAGCAAGTATCCGGAAATTCCAAACATGAGAACAGCTGCTTTTGTAGTTGCAATCGAAAAAGTTGGAAACAGCTATTTAGAATTAGGAATATTCCCTTGATTATATGTAGAATTTTGGAAAAGAAGCGAGCCATGGTTGGTTCGCTTTTTTTATATCGGCAACAAAACACTCATTACCATTTGTAATTGCAATAAACTTCACCTGCAATGTTCGATGATAAGCAAGAATCTGCATAAGTACTTTTTCATCCAATTTTACATCAGATGACTTGCACTCTACAATCATCCAAGGTTGATGAGATTGATCAAATACAAGAATGTCATATCGTTTGTTGCTGTTATCATTCAACCCTTTCTCTACAGATATATAAGCAGCTGGCACCAATTGGACTTTCATCATCCAATTGATAAAATTTTGTCGTACCCACTCTTCAGGTTGAAGGATGATCCATTTTTTTCGAATGATATCCCATATTTCATGCCCTTTTTCAGTTTTTTGGATCTTAAAATCGGGCGCTGGAAATTCCAAAGCGATCATGCTTGCAAAGTAATCAGTAATTTTGATGAAAGCATAAGATGACAAACAAAGAAGAAATTGTCAAAAACTGGCTTCCAAGATACACTGGAAGAAAACTAGAAGATTTTGGCCAATATATATTGCTTACCAATTTCAGCAACTACGTTGAATTGTTTGCACAATGGAACAATGTAGAAATTATTGGTAAGGACAAGCCTATGCAATCTGCAACAGCAGATGGAATTACCATCATCAATTTTGGCATGGGGAGTCCTACCGCTGCAACCATCATGGATCTTTTGACTGCCATAGAAACAAAGGCAGTATTGTTCTTGGGTAAATGTGGTGGATTGAAGAAAAGAAATAATATAGGTGATTTAATACTGCCCATCGCAGCAATTAGAGGAGAAGGTACTTCCAACGACTATTTTCCTGCAGAAGTTCCTGCACTACCAGCCTTCGCCCTACAAAAAGCAATTTCTACAACCATAAGGGATAACAAATTGGATTATTGGACAGGAACAGTTTATACAACCAATAGAAGAGTTTGGGAACATGATCTTGACTTCAAAGAATATTTGCAAAAGATCAGAGCATATGCCATTGATATGGAAACGGCTACCATATTTTCCGTTGGATTTTACAACAAAATCCCAACTGGAGCGATATTGATGGTAAGCGACCAACCCATGATCCCTGAAGGTGTTAAGACTGAAGAAAGTGATAAAAAAGTAACTGCTAATTATGTTGAAACACATGTTCGACTTGGCATTGAATCACTTAAACAACTGATTAACAACGGATTGACTGTAAGACATCTCCGTTTTTGATATTCACATCTCCAAAATTAGATCTGGATAGTTTTATAGTACAAAAGGACATTTTTTGTTAATTTTGCAGCTCAATTGCCAAAACAAATCTGGTGCCGTAAGATCAGGTTTGATGCAAGGTGTCGAACGTTTAACATACACCAAGGTTTGTTTCAGGCATTTTAAATTTTAAATCGCATGAAACTTTCTCAATTCAGATTTGATTTCCCACTCAACCTCATCGCACAGACTCCAGCAAAAAGAAGAGAAGACGCCAGATTAATGGTTGTTCATAAAGATACTGGTGTAATAGAGAATAGAATGTTCAAAGACATTCAAGAATATTTTGAAGAGAAAGACGTTTTTGTTGTCAACAACACAAAAGTTTTTCCAGCAAGAATGTATGGTAGAAAGGAAAAGACTGGAGCGAAAATTGAAGTGTTCTTGTTGAGAGAATTAAACAAGCAAAACAGATTATGGGATGTAATCGTTGATCCCGCAAGGAAGATCAGGGTTGGCAATAAATTATATTTCGGAGATGCAGAAGAATTGGTTGCAGAAGTTATTGATAATACAACTTCAAGAGGAAGAACCATTCGCTTTTTGTTTGAAGGAAGCGATGATGAGTTCAAAGAAATATTAAATACATTAGGAGAAACTCCCCTACCCAAATACATCAAGCGCAAGCCAGATGAAATGGATAAGGAAAGATATCAAACCGTTTATGCTAAACACGAAGGTGCTGTTGCAGCGCCAACTGCAGGATTACATTTCTCCATTGAATTGATCAAGCGATTGGAAATCCAAGGTATTCGCTTTGCCGAGGTTACTTTGCATACAGGACTAGGAACGTTCAGGGCTATTGAAGTAGAAGACTTGAGTAAACACAAAATGGAAGCTGAATATTTCAAGGTCGATGAAACTGCATGCAAAATTGTGAATAAAGCGAAATCTGAAGGTCACCGCATTTGCTCTGTTGGAACAACAACTATGAGAGCACTAGAGAGCACATTTACTGCTGATAAAATGTTGAAACCATCAGAGGGATGGACAAATATCTTTATTCATCCTCCTCATGATTTTTCAATTTGTGATTCTTTGATTACAAACTTCCATCTTCCAAAAACATCACTGCTCATCATGGGATGTGCTTTTGCAGGTTATGACTTAACCATGGAAGCTTACAAAAAAGCAATCAAGGATAAATACAGATTCTTTAGCTACGGAGATGCTATGTTGATTTTATAATCAACTTATTTTCGAAATACTAATCGAGTCCGAATAAACCTTTATTCAAAGCCTTAAGCGTATCATTCTTTAATGTAGTTGGTACAAGGATTGAAACATTGTGCAGACTTCCACCATAACTTACCATGTTTACGGGGATATTATTCAATGCATCGAACAAACGCATCATCAAATTACTGTTTTGAGTTAGTTTATTTCCAACCACAGATACAATGGTTTGTTGATTGATGATTTCCAATTCACCCAAGGGTTGAAGTTCTTTAGCAATTTGATCAAGATACGTTGTATTGTCAATCGTAACAGATACAGCCACTTCAGATGTTGTAATCATGTCAATGGATGTTCTGTATTTTTCAAATACTTCAAATATTTTTCTTAAAAATCCATAAGCCAATAGCATTCGACTGCTCTTGATTTTAAGCATCACAATACCATCTTTTGCGGCAACAGCCTTCACACCATCTCTCTCAGCATCTTTCAGGATGATTGTACCCTTTGCTTCAGGCTCCATCGTATTCAACAGCTTAACTGGTATGTTATAATGCTGTGCAGGCCAAATGGAAGCAGGGTGAAGGATTTTGGCACCAAAATATGCTAGCTCAGCAGCCTCATCAAAACTCAAATGTTCTACTGGTCTTGTTGAGTGTACAATTCGTGGATCATTATTGTGCATGCCGTCAATGTCTGTCCAAATTTCACAAACACTTGCATTAACCGCTGCTGCAATCAAGGATGCTGAGTAATCGCTTCCTCCCCTCTTTAAGTTGTCGACTTCACCTTTGGCGTTTCTGCAAATATATCCTTGTGTTATATAAAGCTTCTTAGCAGGATGTTGCTCAAGTGCATTAGTAATCTTTGATTTAATCGATGGGACCTGTGGTTCATCATTTGCATCGATCGACATAAAATCTAATGCAGGCAACAAATGATGATCCAACCCTTTTTCTTCAAGATAACAACAGAATAGCTTTGTACTCATCAATTCTCCTTGTGCAAGAATATCTTTATTGAGTGCATCATTAAAAGATATTTTCAAAATGATACGCAAAAAATCAAAATGTTCGTTGATGATTGTATTGGCCTTTTTTTGAAGCACCTCTGTTTTCAACAATCCCTCAATAAAAGTTTTATAATGTGCATGCAGAGATTCAATAAGTTCACTAGCCTTTTGCTTATCCCCGCCAGACATAGCATCTCCAATAGCTACCAAAGCATTGGTTGTTCCAGATAATGCACTAAGTACAACAATTTTTGGCTCCTGATCACGGGTAATAAGATCTGCTACTTGAAACATCCTTTCAGGCTTGCCTACAGATGTACCACCGAACTTCATTATTTTCATCGCATACTATTTTATAAGGACTGCAAAGTTAAAGTTTGATATTGAATTTTTGGGAGATCGCTTGCAGATCATTCCACACAGATTCAACCAATGGAATTCCATTCTTTTCTCTTTCTTTTTGATATTGCCTTTCAGGATCACCTGGTATAATCACAGGTTGCTCATCATTGATTGGCTTTGCCGCTTTAAAGCGCCTGATCCACAAATCCATATCTTTCTTAAAATCTTCCGACTTTCTAAAAGCATCAATTCTCATTGCACCAAAAAAGTGTCCGATTCCTTTTCCAGGCAGATTTTCAGGCATAGGCACATATGCAGGGAAAGGCGGAACCCATGGTCCGAAATTTGCACCACTTAAAATACCTGAAAAAATATCAACAATAGCTCCAAGGGCATACCCCTTATGACTACCATGATCTCTATCTCCTCCCAAAGGAAGCAATGCTCCACCCTCTTTCAATGCATGTGCATTTTGAATGGGATTCCCTTCCTGGTCTTGTATCCATCCCAAAGGTGCATCAGCCCCTTTGCGTTGTAAAATTTCCAATTTCCCATTTGCAGCAGTTGTCGTTGCCAGGTCTGCAATAAATGGAGGCTCTTCACCTGCAGGGACAGCCACGCATATTGGGTTTGTACCCAACATTCTTTCCTTTGAAAAAGTTGGCGCAACCAGTGCACTTGCATTGGTCATCACCATGCCAATCATATCTTCCTTCAATGCCAACATCGCATGAGAAGCTGCAATACCGAAGTGATTGCTATTACAAACGCTTACCCAACCCGTACCAACATTTTTTGCTTTTTCTACAGCGATAGACATAGCATGCGGTGCAACCACCAATCCAAGTCCACTGTCACCGTCCACAACTGCAGTGGAAGGTGTTTCATGAACGATTTTTATTTTTGGCACTGCATTGATCCGTTGCACCTCCCATAGTCGAATATACCCTGATAAACGTGCAACACCATGAGAGTCAATTCCCCTTAGATCTGCATCCAAAAGTGTTTTAGTAGCTTGTTTAGCATGAACTTCAGAGCAACCAATTGCATTGAACACTTTTTCTACAAAGCTTTCTAAGTCTTTATGTTGAATGAGCTTATCCATGTATTTCTTTTTAAAAGTGGAATTATCAACGCAAATTAAGTGGAAAACTATCTTGAAAGATTGATTTTTTACACGTTCAATTGCATTTACTTTGAAAGAACTTTAGTACTTAAATAATTCAATATGATAAAGCTACAGGTAATTGGACATCTTGGCAAGGATTGCACAACGAATGTCGTGAACGGGAAGAATGTGATCAATTTCAGTGTTGCACACAGTGAACGCTACAAGGATGCGTCTGGAAATCAGAAGGAAAAAACAACATGGGTTGAATGTGCTTACTGGACTGATAGGACAGCTATTGCACCTTATTTGAAAAAGGGACAACTGGTCTTTGCAGAAGGAACTCCTGAAGTTAGAGGTTATACCAAAAACGATGGCACTCAAGGTACGTCACTAACCATGAGGGTTTTAAGCATTCAGTTATTGGGTGGAGCACGTGGAGAATCTAGCGGTGAAGAAAATTCAATTACTACTGGCGGGACTGGCGACAGCGATGATCTTCCGTTTTAAGTAAAGATTAATTTAAAAGTTTTGCCTGATAGATTGAATAATTGCACGAATATCTATCAGGCTTTTTTTATGTTCGATTCTGTTTGACATAACAGGATTAATCAACTGCATATCTTCAATACTTTTATTGATCATTTGATGAATAAGCTGTTCACCCTCATCATTGAGTCCTGCATCTATTAAAACATTTGTTTGTCCAGTTCGCAGATCTTCTTTTATATCAGCCAGATCATCCATCAGTAAAAAATAGGTCATCAAAGCATTCCATCCTTTCAATGCTTTTTCAATATTAAAAGAGGATGATTGAATGGTTGATAAACTGAACAAATAACTATCTGCTCTATTGAGTGAAGGAAAATGCGAGCCTAAAGCAATTGAAGGAACTTTAACTGGTCTATCCTGAAAAGTATAATTGAATAAATCATTATAAAACTCTTCGTGTACAATATTATTTTTTACAGTATTTGAAGCCTGCTCTACGTGCTCTTTCCAGGATATTTTATCATATTCATGCAATGCAGCACTATGTAAAATTGTTTCGCATGTCACAAGAAAAGGCTCACTGAGCAATTCATCGCGCTCAACTCCCGAACGAAGAAGTATATCAGTAAATATTGGAATAAAAATATATCCAGGTGCACCTGGCAAATAAATTGTTCTGTTTTTCCAATACAAATTTCCATCTGGCACTTTTCTATCCACCAACGCTGCACCAATTTTCAAATCTACACCATATGAAAGCTTTAGATCATCTTTTGTAAGGAACATGGTATTATTTTACTGTAGTTGACAGATATATTCTATCCTTATTTCTGTATGCGCGTGCATGTGCAGAGTCAATGATTTCCTTGAAGAGTTTTGGATCACCACTATAATATTTATACGATGAAGCAAATTGATCTGCTGTTGTGCTATTTACCTTATAGACTGCGGATAACTCTTGCTTTAGTACACTATCCTTATTTAAACTACTATCCTTTAGGACGTAGGTTTCGGCATAGGATTCAGCAAGAGAAACCTCTGTGATAAGATTAATCATTTTCTCTTTTTCAATAATTGTTTTCTGCTGCTGTTTACAACATGCAAATACTAGTCCCCCAAATAATATGATATAAGAATAAGCTTTCATTATTTGAGTTCTGAATTATATCTAGATGCGTTGGTGATGTCCATTTTACTTGATAATTCAGCAACCTGATTTTTCTCCTGAGGAGTTGATTTTTTGAAAGTTTTAATAATCTCATCAGATCTTCCTTGAAAAAAGAATGGGATGATCATTAAGTTTGGTGTTTCAGCATGAACTTTTGAGAGATTGGTAAGTGCCTGAATCATTTGTCCCCTTGCTTCCTTTTCATTAATCAGCATTTGGTCTAATCCTTTTCGATAATAATTATATAATGCATCATGCACCAAAGCATATTTACTGTTCTGCAAATTCTCAGATAACCAATAACGGTTTCTTTGACCATCAAATGCTCTCCATCCATTAATACTTCTACCCTCTGGAGCAGCATTTACGATTAAGTTTGCTTTCTGAAAATATGGATCACCGCCTTTTGGAGAAAAGCTATCATAATCTAGTCCCAATATAATATTTACATAAAAGGCAATTGTTGCAGCCAAGTTTGCTGCCAGAGGCTCAGTACCAGCAATTCTGTTCTCGTTGAATTCAATAGGCTGAAACTCTACATACCTGAACACAAATTCATTATCAATAAAATTAATGAGCGGCGACACATAGGTTGTATTGTATATAGGTCTCGCAGCCTGAACAGTTAGTGTAGCCTTGTATACATTTGACTCTACAACTGATTGAAGGTTCAATAAAAAACTACAGTCAATTTTTTCATTTGACTCAAAGTTATCGTTGGTCCACTTCCTTTTATTCAGAAAATTTTGAAGGGAAGTTTGTAGATTCTGAAAGACTCTTTTGTCGACATTACTGCTTATTTGCGCGTACACTACGTTGACCTTTGCATTCAGCTCTTGTGCTTGAATGCTGTTGGCGAAAAAAAGGATACACAGTATTGAAATCTTCCTGATCATTATACTACAAATGTATGTTGAAAGATAAAAAAAGGCGATGGATATCCATCGCCTTTCAAATGATTAATCAATTTTTTAACGGAAAAGATCCTCTTCATTTTTCCTGAAATACACTTTATCCTCCATAAATTCTTGTGTTGCAAGCAATGCAGGATTTGGCATTTTCTCGTATGCCTTAGAGATTTCAATCTGCTCTTTATTCTCGTGTATTTCCTCTAGGCTATCTGTGTGAGACGCAAATTCTTCAAGTTTATTGTGCAATTCCTCTTTCAAAGAGATATTGATTTGCGCTGCTCTTTTTCCAATAATTGCAATGGATTCGTATACATTGCCAGTTTTTGACTTGATTTCATTCAAATCCTTTGTTTCGGCTACATTGGTCAGATTACTTCCCAACTGTCTGCGCAGTCTGCTCATTATTTATATTTTTTAAGTTATTCTTTGACAAAGTTAAGTAACGTTCAGCTTCCTTGAGCAAATTACTTTCAGGGAAACGATCCTGAAAATCCTCCACTTCAGTGATTACTTTGGAATATCTTTCCACTTGTTTTTGATCAACACTCATTACAGCAAACCTGTAGTAAGCCTTGATAGCCATGAGTTTATATTGATCACTCTTCTCAGAGTCGGGGTAATTATTCATTAAAGTGGTGAAAGCCAGCGCTGCCGCCTTAAACTGCCCCACATTGAAATAAAGCTGTGCTGAAAGCGCCTCTTTAAGCTCTAATTTCTGCTGCAATTTTAGAATGATCTCTTCAGCTTCTTGTTTTTTACTGGAGCTAGGATGATTGTTAAGATATATTTGCATCATTCCTATTGCCTTAATTGTATTTGCCTGTTC
>JAFMEZ010000048.1 GCA_017856455.1 Parafilimonas sp. | reverse complement strand
TGCATCATACAATATTTCAACTGTATGCAAGGCTCTAACACCGGTACCATCTTTGATTTGATGCCTACAACTTGTTCCAGGTGCAGCAATGGTACAATTGGATTGATGCTGTCGTACAGTTGGGAACAAAACCAACTCTCCAATTTTCATGGAAACATCATAATGCTCCTTTTCATATCCAAAAGATCCTGCCATTCCACAACAACCAGATGGAATTACTGAAACTGCATAATTTACAGGAAGGGATAATACTTTGATTGAATCAGCTATTGAACCAACTGCTTTTTGTTGACAATGGCCATGAAATTTGATCGACTTTTCAATTGAAGTAAAACTGCTTGAAGAAATATTTCCGTTATCGATTTCTTTTGATAAAAATTCATCGATGAAATAAGCATGCTTCGCCAATTCCTTAGCAGATGCTAGATTTTCATCTGATGCAAGATCTGGATATTCATCTCTGAAAGTGAGAATGGCAGAGGGTTCCAATCCAATCAATGGCGATGACTCATTAATTATATTAGAAAAAAGCTCAATATTTTTATTCGCAATCAATTTTGCTTTTCTTATCAGCCCCTTAGATAACCAAGTCCTGCCACTTTCATCATGGTCAATCATTTTCACTACATACCCCAATTGAGTCAATAATTTTATCGCCTTGATTCCAATTTCAGCATCATTGTAATTGGTGAACTCATCACAAAAAAGATATACAGATTTATCTCCTTTATTAAGTAGGGCGTTTTTATTTTCTTTATACCAATGCTTCAAGGTTTGGCGAGAGATGGAAGGCATTGAACGCTGCTGTGCAAATCCAGATAATCCTTTAATGACAGCACCAGTAAAAGAGTTTTTGACAAGTGCATTATAAATGTTCGGTACCAATGACCCAAGCTGAGCAGCTTTTGTGAAGTTGGCAATCAATCTGGCTCTGAATGGAACGCCATTTGCATCATAATAATGCTGTAGGAACTCCGCTTTTAGTTTAGCCATATCGACATTAGAAGGACATTCACTTTTGCACGCTTTGCAACTCAAACAAAGACTCATGACATCATAGATTTCCTGATGATCAAATCGATTTGTTTTATTTGAATTGGTGAGATACTCTCTTAAAATATTTGCACGCGCCCTTGTAGTATCTTTTTCATCTCGAGTTGCCATGTAAGATGGGCACATGGTTCCCCCAGATAAATGTGTTTTTCTACAATCACCTGAGCCATTGCATTGCTCAGCATGTTGGAGAATATTTTGTTGATGAAAACGAAAAATGGTTTTGAATTCCGGCGTGAAGTGCCCTGGTACATACCTCAACATTGAATTCATTGAAGGAGTATCTACAATCTTATTTGGATTAAAAATATGTGCAGGATCCCAAATATTTTTTACCTCTTTTAATAGTTGGTAATTTTTTTCACCCACCATTTGTCGGATGAACTCACCTCGCAATCTTCCATCACCATGTTCTCCACTTAATGAACCTTTATATTTTTTAACCAGTGTTGCTACTTCTTCAGCAATAACCCTAAACAAGTTATTACCTTGTTCTGTTTTCAAATTGATAATCGGACGAAGATGGAGTTCTCCTGATCCTGCATGTGCATAATGCACTGAATATAATCCGTGCTTTTTTAATATTTCATTGAACTCCGCTATATAAGCAGGAAGATCTTCTACGTCTACAGCTGTATCCTCAATAACTGGCACTGCTTTTTCATCTCCTGGAAGATTACTTAATAACCCTAATCCAGCTTTTCTCAATGCCCATATTTTCTTGCTGTCTGCACCGAATAATACTGGGAAATGATATCCTAACCCGGCTGCGCGCATCTCAGCTTCTACTTGATTGGTAATCGCTAAAATTTCTTCTCGAGAGTCTTTACAAAATTCAATGACTAAAATTGCACCTGGATCACCTTCAACAAAAAATCGATTTTTTCTCTGCTCAATATTTTCTTTGGTACATTCCAATATATAATGATCGATCAGCTCACTTGCACTTGGTTTATACTTTAGTCCGATAAGATTCGCACGAAGAGACTCATCAATGCTATTAAAATGAACACACAATAAACCTGTTTCCTTTGGTGGAAGATCAACAACATTCAATTTGATTTCTGTAATAAATGCTAGTGTTCCTTCTGAACCAGCAATCAATGAGCAAAAATTGAAGTCATTGCCCCCAGCCTTAAATGGTGCCATTTCTATCAAGAGATCAATAGCATACCCTGTATTTCTTCTTTCAACAGAAGGCTTTGGAAATTCTCTTCTGATCTCTTCCTGATTTTCATAATTACTTAAAAGCGACCGCACTGATTTATAAATGGAGCCTTCCAGATTTTCAAGTTCACATTTTGCATGAAATTCATCTAGGGAAACAGTCTTGAAAACCGCTTCAGATCCATCGCTCAAAATAGCATTGACTTCTAATAAATGTTCGCGGGTGCTTCTATAAACTACCGAATTGGATCCACATGAATTATTTCCAACCATACCACCAATCATAGCGCGATTAGCAGTAGAGGTCTCTGGACCAAAAAATAATCCGTATGGCTTGAGAAAAAGATTCAATTCATCACGAATTACACCTGGCTGAACCCTCACCCACTTCTCTTCTTGATTCAATTCAATGATTTGAGTAAAATGTTTTGAAACATCTACGACTATTCCATCCCCTACTACTTGTCCTGCTAAAGAAGTACCAGCTGTTCTGGGAATCAGTGAAGTTTTTTCTTGATTGGCAAATGCGATTAATTTTTTAAGATCGCTAATGCCGCTTGGGATGGCAACTGCAAGTGGCATTTCTCTGTATGCTGAAGCGTCAGTTGCATACAATGTTCTGATGGTATCATCGAGATAAAGTTTGCCATCTAATTGCTTAGAAAGTAATTGCAGCCTCTCTTTCATTCACTGAACTTGAGGCTGCAATTTACCAATAAAATGGGGGATTCTGCGTACGCTATTTCACTTCTAATATTCCGCGCTTAAGTGGCGTGTTCTCTCCTGAAACAATATTTTGAAATCCTGGTGTCAAGCTTGAGATCAATACTTCTTGTGAAATTGTTTTTACATTTTTAGGTTCAACTTTTTTACCCTCACGTGCTTCTTCTTCCTCTTCTTCAGACAACTGAGCGATGGTTGATTTCACAATCAGTTTAAATGGAACTGCTGTAGAAATTTTAGAATTTAAAATCAAGTTAGAAGCCGGACCTTTTTGTTCAGCATTGCTTGCATAAAGTGTTTCTAGAATTTTTCCTGTAGTATCAGCAACTTCAACAGTAAGCTGTCCACTCATCGCCTCTTCTGTTTTCTGTAATACCAATGTTACTGCTTGTCCATTTGTAGAATCAAGTGTGGTGGCTTCATTAAAACTGATGCCCGCAGCTGGTCTTGGACCCTGTGGCTTTGCGAACCTTCTTCCAAACTCTGCCACTGGCTCGAGCACTTCAGTAAAGGCTAAGACAAGTATAACTATCGTTATGAGAGAAGAAATGATCAATTCTTTTTTGATTGATCCTGTATTTTTATCCTTAGAATAGGCTTTTAAAGAGCCCCAGTTATTGACGATATGAAAAATAGCAATAGAAAGAAACAATAGTCCAAAAATGGTATGTGTCATTTCAACCTGATGTGATTTTTGTTTTAACCACATTAGTATTCCTGATATACTTAAAAATAGGAATGCTCCAGCAACAATAAGACTGATTAAATTTTTGTTTTTCTTCATATAAGTGTTTTTTCTTTTAAATATTGTCCAAATAGACCAATATTTTGTTCAATTAAGTTAATCGATTTGATGACAAATCTCTACAAAACTTGTTATAAAAATTTTTAAATAGTGGGCTTAATTACAATATTCCATTTCTTCCCTCCATAAACCAATGAATCAATCACTTCAAATCCTGCTTTGGCATGCGCTTTCAGTGATCGATGATTATCGCAATCCACATCAGTTACGATATAGCTATAATTTACTCTGACGGCTTCAGCAAAATGATCATACATTCTTGTAACCAGATTCATTCCGCGATATTCCTTGCTGACACATAATTGTCCGACTACTACATACGCAGTTTCTTTTAATAATTGTCCTCTATACCTACAACGATCAATATTATTGAATAAATCATTGATCAAATCATGACCCTCTCGCATGGCATGTGTTGTTATCATAGCATAACCCACTACTTTTTCACCATCCTTGGCAATAACAGACGGAAATGCTTTATTCATTTCTTGCAAATATTCAATCGTATAAGACGCGGTAAGAAATCCTTGTGAAGAGGCTTCTTCAGTAGTGATGTTTTGTCTCAGATTCTTTTCCTGCAAGGCTTTGATTTGTAAAATCTCATCAGGAGTTTGAACAAGTTGAATTCTAATCATAGAATATTAAAGATAATTGAATCACCCCGAAATCGTTTTAGCATATATCAAATAATAAGAAAGACATTTAAAATAAATTTATACCATCAATCAAAATGTATGAATCGCAGAATAGTCAGCCTTTGCATAACCTTGGTGCTATTATCGTCACTCTCAATAGCGCAAACGAAAAACACCACTCAACCTAAGTTGGGATTTAAATCTGTCAACATTTTAAAAGTCGGAAATCTCCAATTCAAGGATCTGAATAAAAATGGAAAATTGGATATTTATGAAGATTGGCGATTGCCGTATTCAACGAGAGCAAAAGATCTGCTTTCAAAAATGTCTGTTGAACAAAAAGTTGGTTTCATGTTGATCAGCTCGAGCAGAATGCAAAACGACTGGTCGTTTGAAGCACCAAAATCAAAAGATCCAATTTCAAGTGGATTCAATGAAGATGATTTGGTTCAAAACATGAACATGTTTACAAAAAAACCTTTACCAGTTCCAATGACCATGGCTGCAGGAACAACAAAAGGTGTTACGCAATACCATCTTCGTCATTTCATTTTAAGAGCGAATGTTTCTGCAAAATTAATGGCAGAGTGGGCAAATAATTTACAGGCACTGTGCGAAAAAGATGGACTAGGCATACCAGCCATCATTGCATCCAATCCTAGAAATCACATTACGAAAGATGCTTCAATTGGTTTAAGTGTAGGTGCTACAACATTCTCAACTTGGCCTGGAGAATTAGGATTATCTGCAACAAGAGACCTTACGCTGATTAGAGAATTTGCAGAAATTGCGCGACAAGAATGGGCAGCAGTGGGATTGCGTAAGGGATATATGTATATGGCTGATCTTTCTACTGAGCCACGTTGGCAAAGGGTTGAAGGAACCTTTGGAGAAAATGCTGAGTGGGTTGCGAAAATGATGCATGAAGTTGTCATTGGATTTCAAGGAACAAAACTTTCACAACATTCAGTTGCACTCACTACAAAACATTTTCCTGGAGGTGGTGCAGGTGTAGGTGGACAAGATCCACATTTTGATTGGGGGAAGTATGAACATTTTCCCGGTAAGATGTTTCAAAATAATTTAATTCCCTTTAAAGCTGCTATCAAGGCTGGTACCTCTTCCATAATGCCGTACTACTCAGTTCCCTTAGATACCAAGTATGAAAAAATTGCATACGCTTATAACAAACCTGTAATTACCGGATTATTAAGAGACAGCTTGGGATTTCAGGGAATCATCAACTCTGATACAGGACCAATTGAAATGATGCCATGGGGAGCAGAAAATCTAACTATTCCAGAAAGATATAAACGAACATTAGAAGCAGGCGTAAACATCTACTCTGGAACAGCAGATCCCAGTCAACTTTTATATACAGTAAAGTCTGGGATGGTTGATATGAAATTAATTGACAATTCTGTTTACAGATTGCTCATGGAGAAATTCGAATTAGGACTATTTGAAAATCCTTATGTTGATGTTGATCATGCAGAAAAATTTGTTGGAAGCAAAGCACTCCAAGATAAAGCTGATATCGCGATGAGGAAATCAATTGTATTATTAAGAAATGATAACAGATTTCTTCCTATCCAACCTAAAACGAAAATTTATTTTGAATCGTATTTTCAAAAAAGAGGAGAAAAGTCTGCCAGCAATGTAATTGATGCAAGTAAGCTTCCAACAACTGTTGAATTGGTAAAAACACCTGAAGAGGCCGATGCCATTGTACTTTGGATCACCCCTGGTTCCAAATCTTTATTTGAGGCTGATGGATCTCCGCTAATGCTATCATTGTCAAAAAATGCAGTAGATGTAAATTATATTAATCAACTTACCTCTAAAAAACCAACAGTACTTGTTGTGAATTATACCAATCCATGGGTGATTGATGAAATTTACAATGACCAAACCAAAAAGAATATCAAAGCAGTATTGGCAACTTTTGGAACCAAGCCTGATGCCTTGATGGATATCATCACTGGGAAATTTAAACCAACAGGTAAAATGCCTTTCACCACACCTGTTTCTGAAGAGCAGGCACAAAAGCAATTATCAGATGTTCCTGGATATCTCAAAGGAAAACAATATGGATTGTTTTGGTACAATGAGGGCTTGGGTTACAATTAATTGCTTATTTTGTAGTTGTCTATCACAGATAACTATTCCATGAAGAAAATTGTTACAAACCTCACTACCTGGGTACTAATAGCAATCGTTTCAGGCGCTTTATTAGGACATTTCAATCCAACTACAGCAGTGGCCATGCAGCCATTGGGAAAGTATTTCATTGAACTGGTTAAACTATTTATCAATCCAATTATATTCCTGACCATTTCATTAGGAATCAGTGGAATGAATGATTTAAAAAAAGTAGGAAGAGTAGGTGGAAAAGCTATTCTCTATTTTGAAATTGTCACTACCCTAGCTTTGATTATCGGAATCATTGTAGCCCATTATATACAGCCTGGTAATGGAGTCAATACCACCAATATTTCTGGAGGAGACATCAGCAAATTCACAGAGGGTGCGAAAAAATTTTCATGGATCAAATTTTTTCAAGACAATGCCACGATTCAAGTGTTGATTTTTTCGATTGTTTTTGGAATCATACTTAGCAAATTGAAACAATCAGAAAAAATTATCAAACCACTAAAATTTATTTCAACATATATTTTCAAAGCACTTCATTTTGTGATGCTATTTGCACCTATTGGGGCATTTGGTGGAATGGCATTTACTATCGGAAAGTATGGAATCGCAACACTCATCCCACTAGGAAAGTTGATGATTACGGTTTACATCACAATGGCTGTTTTTGTTTTTATAATACTCGGACTCATCCTAAAGTATTACCAAATCAGCATCTTTAAATTCCTGAATTACATCAAAGAGGAATTACTCATTGTGCTTGGAACTTCTTCCTCTGAAGCTGCACTTCCATCATTGATGGAAAAATTGGAAAAAATGGGATGTGCGAAGCCAGTAGTTGGACTCGTTGTGCCAGCAGGTTATTCTTTCAATTTAGATGGCACTACTATTTACCTGTCAATGGCAGTGATATTTTTATCTCAGGTATTTCAAGTTAATCTAACACTTTCTGAAATGCTTACTATTGTGGGTGTACTGATGATTACTTCCAAAGGAGCAGCCGGAGTAACAGGAAGTGGATTTGTAGTATTGGCTTCAACGTTAACAGCAATTAAAGTAATTCCTGTTGAAGGATTGGCACTGCTGTTGGGTGTTGACCGATTCATGTCTGAAGCAAGAGCGATCACAAATTTTATAGGAAATGGAGTAGCAACAGTTTTTCTTTCAAATCAGGAAAAAGCATTTGATCGAAAGAAAATGGAAATCGCTTTCTCTAAGGAAGTTTATGAATACAATATGAAAGAGGAAATCTAATTATACTTTAATCAAGTAGTCTGCCGCATACGTAATCATCGGATCCATTGTTTTGTATCGAACCTTGTATCCCATTCCTTCAACCATACCAATTGCCTGTCTGAATACTTCGTTTGATTTATAACGGGGATCTGGATTCAGATCAACATCAATCCAAACTGGCTTTGGTAAACCATTAGAGCGCATCAATTCTGCTGTTTCAATGGCATTCCAAACTTCAGTCAACAATCTTGTAGCACGCACCAATTCTTTGGATGTTTTCCATCTCCTGTAAATAACATGAGCACCTTTGCCCTGCCGGTACATAGCAATCACAATTGCATAAATCGTATTGTCGGCATAATTCTGTGAATCACAACCGATCATGATTTCGGTTTCCGGGAATTTTGAGAGATAATCTTTTAGGTACGCTATGAAGTCAACTTCAGCGCTGGAATGCATCTTTCGGAAAAGAGATTTCTGTTCCATATTGAAAGCTCATACAAGCTACTAAAGAAATCTCTTCATGCGATGCACAAATTATGCACAGAGATAATTCATTTACTGATCTAACTCAGCAATCAAATCTCTTATCACCACAGAAGAAGCTACTGCTCCAAATACAGCGGGTAAATAAGAGATTGTACCATAGGCAGACTTTTTGAAATTTTTTCCATCGGTCAACATCAAACTCTCTTTGATGGGTTGCTCTGGAGAAAATACAACTTTAATCCCCTTATATATTCCAGCAGTTTTTAAGTTCTTTCTTACTTGTTGTGCAAAAGGACAATTATATGTTTTGGAAATATCGACAACTTGAAGTTTTGTAGGATCAAGTTTTGCACCAGCTCCCATGCTACTCACCACACGAATTTTAGATGCATAAGCGAGCTTTAAAAATGTGATTTTAGGCGATATGCTATCGATTGCGTCAATGATATAATTTGGCTGACTTTTCAATTGCTCTTCTACCATTTCAGGATTGACAAAGGATCTGATTACGTTTAACTCAAGCTCAGGATTTATCGCCTTCAGCCTTTCAGCCATTATACTGGCTTTTGATTCACCATGATTTGTAGAAAGCGCCGGTAATTGTCTATTTCGGTTGGTTGGATCCACTACATCACCATCAATAATGGTCATTTTACCAATACCAGACCTCGCAATAAATTCTGCCGCAAATGATCCTACGCCACCTAATCCAACAACCATAACATGTTGCCCAGTTAGATATCTCAATTTCTCTTCTCCAATCAATAACTGCGTTCTTGATAGCCAACTTAAATCCTGCATAGTCAAAAATTGAGCAGTAAATTAAGTTTTTTGTATATTCAATGTATACCAAATTTCAACGAAATGCATCGCCGATTCTTTTTCGAAACGACATCCCTGGGAGCACTTGCAGCTGCAATTCCCAATATTTCATTTGATACTGCACGGCAACCAGCAGCATCAAAAATTAAACTAAGTGTATCAAGCTATTCATATTGGCATTTCAAAGGTGATAAATTCCCTATTGAAAAAGTTATTGATGATGCAGCATCCATCGGTCTTGATGGCATAGATGTTCTTCACCGACAAATGGAAAGTGAAGACAATGCTTATTTACAAAAATTGAAGAAGCATGCGTTCGTAAATGGCATTGCAATGACTTGCCTCTCCATTCACCAAGGCTTTGTGACTCCAGATAAAGAAGAACTCAAAAAAAATGTTGATCACACTAAACATTGTATTGAACTGGCATACAAAATGGGGATTCCCTGCTTACGTCTCAATACAGGTCGATGGAATACAACAAAGTCGTTTGATGATCTCATGAAAAACAGAGGGATTGAACCAATTCTACCAGGCTATACGGAAGATGACGGATACAAATGGTGCATTGATGGCATCAACCAATGTATAGAAAAAGCAACAGAGTGCGGTGTTCTGCTTGCATTGGAAAATCACTGGGGACTCGGATCTACTCCTGAAGGGATGTTGCGTATTCATGATGCGGTAAATTCACCATGGCTTGGTTTACTCATGGATACAGGTAATTTTTTAGAAAATCCTTATGATAAATTGAAAATGATTGCGCCAAAAACAAGTTTCGTACAAGCCAAAACTTATTATGGTGGAGGAGTATGGTATTCGTTGGATCTTGACTATGATCGTATTGTAAAAATTCTGAAAGACGTAAACTACCAAGGATACATCTCAATTGAATTTGAAGGAAATGAAGAAGCCAAATCTGGTGTTAGAAAAAGTGTCGACCTTTTGCGCAAAGCTTTGAAACAATAATCATCTAATAAAAAAACGATTGTCATGACAAATCA
>JAFMEZ010000047.1 GCA_017856455.1 Parafilimonas sp. | reverse complement strand
GCATAAGCACCCAAGTTATCTTGGCTACCCAACTTACCGTAGTTAGCTCTGATGTTGAATTCGCTGAAGAGTTTACCTAAGCTGTTTTGAGCCCAAGATTCTTCAATCAGTCTCCATTTGAAAGCCAATGCAGGGAAAGTTGCATATTGATTGTTAGTACCGAACTTAGAAGATCCGTCCATTCTCACAGTAGCAGTCAAGAAATACTTATCGCTGAAAGTATAGTTAAGACGACCGAATACTGACTGCAAAGAGTTTGCATCATATCCTGGAACGAAATCACCATAGTTTTTGAAAGCGCTGTAATCTTTATTGAATACATCAGTTGGTTTGGTTACAGGCGTTGCAAGTCCCCAGCCAAATGAACCATCATACTCAGTTTGGAATTTCTGGTAAGAATAACCTGCTACAGCATTCAATGCATGCTTTTCAGCAAATGTCTTATCGAATGTCAAGTAGTGCTCAACCAAAGTTGATGTATTTTTCAAATTTTGTCTTGTAACACGACCGTTACCAGAGATACCATTTTGGAAATCTCTACCGAAAACGTTGATCGTACCACCATATGCGTTAGAACCCAAACGAGGATCTGCAAAAGCAGTTCTTTGTGATTGAGAATTATCGCTACCAAATACAACTTTGTAAGAAAGGTCTTTGGTGATTTGGTATGTACCAGAAACGTTTGCCAAGAATCTGTTGATATAATCACGATCATCAAAATAAGCCAACATTTGAACTGGATTTCTTTGATCGCCCGGTTGGAAGAATGAACCATCCTTATTATAGATAGGATTGGTTGGATTGAACTGCAATGCAGCACCCAACAAGCTACCCTGATAACCAGCGTTGTTAGAAATTGGAGCGTACTGGTTCTTAGTATTAGAGTATGTTACATTCGCCTCAAGCTTGATTTTATCTTTGAATAATTTCTGGCTGATGTTAGCGCGAGCAGTCAATCTTTTCAATTCACTGTTCTTAACGATACCCATTTGATCATCATAAGATCCACTCAAACGAGCTGCAGTTCCTTTATTAGAGAACGCATAGCTCAAGTTGTGGTTTTGAGATATAGGCGCTCTGAAGATTTGATCTTGCCAATCTGTATTTGCACCACCGTCAATTGAAGCAACTGACTCAGCAGCAGCAACAGGATCAGCACCACCAGCGATGTTTGCAGCCTTAGCAGCAACCAAGAAATCTTGTGGATTCATCAAATCATATCTTTTGGCTGTAGCAGCATGAGTGATTGAAGTGCTGTAACCAAGTACGCCCTTCTTACCACCTCTACCTGCTTTAGTAGTAATCAAGATAACACCATTTGCACCTCTTGAACCATAGATTGCAGCAGCAGATGCATCTTTCAATACAGTGATGCTTTCAATATCATTTGGATTCAAAAAGATCAAAGGATTTTTTGCAGTTGTACTTCCTTCAATACCACTTGCAGAACCCAATGTTCCACCTTGAATCAAAGGAACTCCATCGATAACATACAAAGGTTCCTGTGCACCACTGATGGAACCAGTACCTCTGATATTGATTGTAGCAGCAGCACCAGGCTCACCAGTAGATGGGGTTACCAACACACCAGGAGTACGTCCCTGCAACAATTGTTCAGGAGATGAAATTTGTCCTTTGTTGAAATCCTTTTCTGTTACTCTCGCAACAGAACCGGTAACATCTTTGGACTTTCTAGAACCATAACCAATCACAACAACATCTGCCAATGCATCTGCAGTAGATTGCAATGAGAAGTTAATTGTGTTAGAAGATGAGATAGTTGCTTCAGCAGAGCTATAGCCAACAGAAGTAACAACAAGAGATTTAGCACTTGCTGAAACACTGAGTGAGAATGAACCATCAGCACCCGTTAAGGTACCTGCCTTCATTCCTTTAACGACTACAGAAGCTCCTGCTACAGGAGAACCATCTTTAGCGTCGGTCACTTTACCAGTAACCGTTCTGTTTTGTGCTACTGCAACCTGAAATGCAAACAGCATTACAGCCGGAAGCAGCATCACTTTGAGTAAACGTTTTAAGGTCATAAACAGTGGTTTAAAATTTTAAGTAGCGCAAAATATGTAAAGTTTACATAATGACGACTTTTTGATGAATTTTTTATTAAATAATTCTTGTTGAGTGTACTATCTATCAGCACCGATCTTTCTTTAAACAAAACAGGACGTTATTTAATAAAATATTGATTTTCAACAAGTTGATTTTATTTTTTAGTAAAATTTCAGTTGATAAGACATTAGATTTGATTCAAACGCTGCATCTAAAAAATTTAAAACACCTTGTAAATACTATTCCCTAAATTGCAAAGGTTTGCGGAAATATTTTCGGTGGAAAACTATTCATGAAATGACCAACAAAGCAACATTAAAAAATATCGCAGAAATGCTCCAGATCAGCATTTCAACCGTATCCCGTGCATTGAAAGACCACCCTGATATTGCAAAGGAGACCAAAAGAAAGGTGAGGGAATTGGCAGAAGTGATGGATTATGAACCCAATGCATTTGCAGTTTACCTGAGAACGCAGCAGAGCAAGGTATTGGGACTCATCGTTCCGGAGATCTCAAATTTTTTTTACCACTCATTGGTTGCATCAATAGAACAGGAAGCAAGAAAAAAAGGATACAGCTTGATTATCCTTCAATCAAGCAACAACCCTGAAGTTGAAGAAGCCAATCTCAAACTTTGTAAACTCAATCGTGTTGCAGGAATCTTTGTTGCTTTAACATCCGACACAAATGACATTTCTGTATTCAAAAGGATTATGGTCTCAGGGATCCCCATCATCTTTTTTGACAAAGTACCAGAAGATCAACAATGCATCAAGGTAACGATGGCAGATACCGAGGTTGGAAAAATGGCGGCCAAAACAATCCATAACAAGAAAAAGAAAAACGTTTACGGAATCTTTGGTAACCCAAATATGTCAATCACCAGAAAAAGAAAACAGGGCTTCGTAAACGAATTGAAAAAACTTTCGCCATTAATCGAAATATCCACCGCAACAGCAAATGATTCTGAGGAAGCAAAAGCACTTGCCCTGGAAGTATTGAAATCAAAGAAAAAAATTGATACCATTTTCTGCATGAGTGATGAAATTCTTACAGGTGTAATCATGGCGATCAATCAATTGAAACTCAATATGCCTGATGACATTTCAGTGCTCGCGATCAGCAATGGATTTATTCCAAAGCTTACCAGTCCTGCTATCACTTATATAGAAACAAGTGGATCAGTACTGGGAGTAAAGGCAATGCAAACTTTCTTTGAAGTGCTTGAAAAAGGAATCACAAAAAAAACGGAATTGATTACTTCTAGGCTAATTGAGGGTGGATCAATTTAATTAAAACCTAAAATCGGAAGAGGATTTCTTCTTCAGCTGCTCGTAGGTCTCGTAGTTGAATGAATAGAGCTTACCAGGACGATGATTCACTTGTTTTTCCATTTCCTCCTCATCCTTTAAGAGTCCCGTTGAAAATATTTTTTTTCTAAAATTTCTTCTATCCATTGAAACACCCAAGATCTGCTCAAACACATTCTGCAAATCACGCATGGAGAATTTTTTCTCGAGCAGATTGAATATAATTGGCCCCTCCTGAATTTTTTTACGCAAGGCCTCTAATGACTGATCCAGGATTTCTTTATGATCAAATGCCAAACTTTGTATATCTGAAACAACATGCCAATGCAAATTGTGATCCAGTTTTTTCAGTTGATAATCACGTACATTAACCAATGCAAAATAAGCTGTTGTGATTACCCTTCCAGCTGGATGCCTGTCAATAGAACTGAATGTTTTTACCTGCTCTAGAAACATATCTTTCAAACCAGTTCTCTCTCTTAAAATACGATGAGATGCCTGATCCAAATTTTCATCCGGATGCATCAGATCACCCAACAGTGACCACTGTCCTTTGAATGAAGGGAGGTCGCTTTCAATCAATAAAACTTTCAACACACCTCGATCATATCCAAATATTACACAGTCAACCGATAAGGCAAACTGAAACTCAGGAGCAAGTTGGACTGGTGTGATATTAATATTGGATTTTTTTCTATGGGGCATCGAAGTCAGTCAGTTTTGGGTAGTACACAAAAATAATTTCAAAAACTAATTAGCAAAAAAGAAATTCTAAAAAGTTACTTTTATTCTTTGATTGCGAAATGTTTCAAACGGAAAATATAAAAAGTTTACAAGAACAGAGCAAAAGATTTCTAGATCCTGCTCTGGAAGAAAGTTTTTTAATTGACCATATTGAGGATCTCCGCAATTGTATTCGTTTTCACGAACACAGGTATTATGTAATGAACGACCCACTGCTCGCTGATGCAGAATTCGATCAATTGTACAAATTACTCGAGAAAATTGAGAAGAAAGTCCCTTCAATCATCACATCAGACTCCCCTACCCAACGCGTTGGCGTTGGATTTACCAAGCAATTCAACACAGCACAACATCTGGTGCCTATGCTCTCCCTGGAGAATTCATACGATGCAGACGACTTGCTTGATTGGGACAGAAAGGCAAGAGAGTTGTCAGCGTTAAATGAACTGGAATATTGTGTCGAACCAAAATTTGATGGCGCAAGCATTTCACTCATTTACGAAAATGATCTTTTCGTAAGAGGAACAACAAGAGGTGATGGCATTGCAGGTGAAGAGATTACACTGAATTTAAAACAAATAAAATCGATCCCACTCTCTGCGCCATTTTCCAAATATGGCATTCAACAAGCGGAAATCAGAGGTGAAGTATTAATGAACAAAAAAAACTTTCAACATTTCAATGAAAATTTGATTGAACAAAATCTTCCACCCCTTGCCAATCCCCGCAATGCTGCATCTGGCTCATTGCGCATAAAAGATGCATCAATTGTTGCAAAAAGAAATTTGGAAGCATTCATCTATCATCTTGCCTACATCAATGCAGATGACAATGAAATTGACATCAACTCTCATGCAGGATCCCTTGAAATGCTTTGGCAACTTGGATTCAGGAGTCCGGTTCAAGAAATGAAAGTTGTAAAAGGCATTCAGGCTGTGATTGATTTTTGCAAAACATTCGAAGAAAAAAGAGATGAACTGCCTTATGAAATCGACGGACTCGTTATCAAAGTGAATGACTTTGCATTGCAAGAGAAGTTGGGAATGACCACCCATCATCCGCGTTGGGCCATTGCATATAAATTTAAAGCGCGGCAGGCTACCAGCAAGTTGATCAATGTTGAATTTCAAGTTGGAAGAACGGGTAGCGTCACCCCTGTTGCAAAAATAGAACCGGTTCCTATTGGCGGTGTAACTGTTGCATCTATTTCATTGCACAACCAAGACTTTATCAAAGAAAAAGATATTCAAATTGGAGATACACTTCTCGTAGAAAGAGCGGGAGATGTAATACCATACATTGTCAAATCATTCCCTGAACTTAGAAAAGGAAGTGAAAAGGAAATTGCATTCCCTTCTGTATGTCCCATTTGCCAAACACCTCTCATCAAACCAGAAGAAGAAGCCGTTTGGCGCTGCCCCAATGATCTATGCGATGCACAAGTGGTTGAACGAATGATACATTTCACGAGCAAGGATGCAATGGATATCCGCGGACTAGGAGATGCGAATATTAGAAAGTTTCATGAATTGGGTTGGCTAAAAAACATCCCTTCAATTTATAAACTTCCATTTGATTCCATCAAACAAATGGAGGGATTTGGCGCAAAATCTGTTACCAATCTTCATGATGCGATTGAGAAATCAAAGCAACAACCGCTGTATAGACTGATCAATGCACTTGGCATTCGATATGTTGGTGAAACTACTGCCAAAACAATTGCGCAATCCGTTGACCATTTACTGGACCTCAGCAAAATGACTGAGGAAGAACTTCAGCAGATGGAAGACGTTGGCGTTAAAGTTGCAAACAGCATCCATCAATATTTCAGCAAACAAGAAAATGTTGCTACGCTTGCTGAATTGGAATCTCTCGGACTCCAACTTCATAGTATTAAAAAACAATCAACTGGCGGAAGACTTGAAGGAAAAACATTTCTTTTCACTGGAACACTCAATCAACTTAAAAGATCTCAAGCTGAAGAAATGGTTGAAGCCAATGGAGGGAAAATACTCTCAGGTGTGAGCAGTAAACTTGATTATTTAATTGTAGGAGAAGATGCAGGCTCCAAACTTGAAAAAGCAAAGAAAATTGCTTCGATTCAGATTTTGGATGAAGTTGGATTTATCAAGTTGATATCTTGAAAAAGGGATGAGGGAGAAGGGAGGAGAGAGAAGGGTTAACAGCCAATTATTTTTTTTGAACTATACTTTCAAATTTTTTTATTGATTAAACAAAAATGATTTAATCATTCTATAACCTCCTCCCTTCTCTCTTGTCTCTTCTCTCTTTAAATTAAATCAACCCCTTACTCATCAAATATTCCCCAATCTGCACAGCATTTGTAGCTGCCCCCTTGCGCAGATTATCGCTGACAATCCACATGTTCAAGGTTTTAGGCTGGGTTTCATCTCTTCTTAATCTTCCAACAAATACCTCATCTCTTTCATGTGCATCTTTTGGCATGGGATATTGTTGCTTTGAAGGATCATCCACCAACACAACTCCAGGTGATGAGGCCAACAATTGCTTCACTTCATTTAAATCAAATTCCTCTTCAAACTCAATATTTACACTCTCACTATGTCCGCCCATCACTGGAATACGCACAGTTGTTGAAGTAACGCGAATGCTATCATCACGCATGATTTTCTTGGTTTCATTCACCATCTTCATTTCCTCTTTAGTATATCCATTGTCAAGGAAGACATCAATTTGTGGAATGACATTCAAATCAATTGGATAAGCATAGGCCATTTCACCCTGAATACCTTTACGCTCATTCATTAACTGATTGACTGCTTTAACACCTGTACCTGTAACACTCTGATAGGTACTCACAACAATTCGCTTTGCTTTATACCTTTTATGCAATGGCGCCAATGCAACAACCATCTGTATGGTTGAACAGTTTGGATTGGCAATGATTTTATCTTCTGCTGTTAATGCATCAGCATTGATTTCAGGTACCACCAATTTCTTTGATGGATCCATTCTCCATGCAGATGAATTATCAATTACAGTAATACCTGCTGCTGCAAATAATGGAGCCCACTCTGTAGAAGTGCTACCACCGGCAGAAAATAATGCCACAGCTGGTTTCATATCTATCGCCGTTTGCATGCTTACAACTTTGAAAGCTTTCCCTTTAAATTTGACTTCTTTGCCTACAGATTTTTCTGATGCAACAGGAATCAATTCGGTAACAGGAAAATTTCTTTCTTCTAATACTTGCAACATTTTGGTGCCGACCAAACCAGTTGCACCTACTACGGCTACTTTCATAATTGTTTTTTTTTATCCTTTCGGATGAATTAAAAAAAAGACCTCCCAAAATCTGGAAGGTCGTTACTTATTTTTTACACAAAACAGAATCAACCTTCCGTTAGGAATGTTTTTTATTCTTTTTTGTGTTTTTTATCGTCATCATTTCGCGTGCAAAGCTAATGAGCTGGTTATTTTCTACCAAATAAAAGTTGATTTCACTTTACGCAAACGTTTTATGAATGATAGTTTCAACCCATGAAATGGTTGTGGATCTGCATACTGAACATCAGTGTATTACAAGCACAAGTGGATAGATATGCATTGGTCATCAATGAAATAATGGTAGATCCTTCGCCAACAGTCGGACTCCCAAATGCAGAATACATAGAGTTAAGAAATTGCAGTAAACAGACAATCGATTTAAATAAGTGGAAAATCGAAAAAGGATCTTCTACATATATAATTGGAGGAACAATATTATTAAAACCTGATAGTCTGATTGTATTGTGCTCTAAATCAAATCTCAACTTGTTGAGTCAGCACTCAAGAGCATTTGCAATGAATTCTTTTCCATCACTCATCAACGATGAAGGATTATTAATTTTAAAATCACCAGAAAATAAAACCATACATGCAATTGCATATACATCATCGTGGCATGAAAACACAATCAAATCAACTGGTGGATGGAGTCTGGAAATGATTGACCCAAATAAACCATGCGCAGAAAACAATTGGACATCCAGCGTTCATTCTTCTGGCGGAACTCCAGGAGCTGAGAACAGTGTATATAAAAGTAAAAGCATTGTTGATGAATTGAACATCAATCAATGCATTGGAGTAACGGATAAAAGTCTTCTGCTACAATTCAATAATGGTATGGATAGTGCGGCTTTATCTAATCCGATGAATTACACTATTGCTAATACACCTATTCAAATTCAGTCGGCAAAAACAACAGGACCTTTATTCAATGAAGTAATGCTCACGTTGACATCTCCATTGAATACAAATACCATCTATAAACTCAGGTTAAATAATTTGCAATCATGCAAGCGAGAGAAATCATTTGCAGGAGAAATAGAAACTGGACTCCTAAAAGATCCACTTCCAAATGATATCATCATCAATGAGATACTTTTCAATCCCCCTGCTGATGGAAAGGATTTCATTGAACTTTTGAACAATACAAATAGTATCATCAATATCAATGATCTATACCTGTCATCATTTAATCAGTTGGGGGCATTGAATACAAGCTATAAAATCGGTGAGGGATTTTTTAACCTATTCCCAAAAGATTATGTCATCATCACCGAAGACACTGCCTTTGTAAAAAAATATTGGCCATCATCTTTCCATAAAAAAATGATTCAGTTGAAAACATTACCCTCCTTACCAGATGATAATGGAAACATTGCAGTGCTGGATAAACAAGGAAAGCAGATTGATAAAATGGTGTATTCAGATAACATGCACTATCCTTTTCTTCATGATGTATCAGGTGTTTCTCTGGAAAGAATTGAATCAAACGGACTTTCAGATGAAAAATCCAATTGGCATTCTGCTTCTTCTTCAAGCAATTATGCCACTCCAACACAAGAAAATTCTCAACATAAAAAAACGATTGCAACAAACACCAGCTTTACACCATCGTCGCATGTAATCACACCCAATAATGATGGTGTGGAAGATATATTTCAGCTGCAATACAAACTAAGTGAAGCTGGATATATGTGTAGTGTATATCTTTTTGGCTTGAACGGAAATATGATCATGAAAATCATCGACAACCAACTACTGGGAACCAGTGGCAGTATATTGTGGAATGGATTGAAAGGAACATCATTGCTCCCATCCGGCATATATGTAATATATGTTGAGGCAACTCACTTAAAAAGCAAAACCATCAAAGAAAAATTGGTGGTTGCTATCAGATGATGTTGATATCGAAATTGACCAAATCAACAAACTGTTGAATTCGACCTTGGATATCTGCCTGGCTGATCTCTTTCATTCTTGTTGTTCCAAATTTTTCAACACAGAAGGATGCCATTGCTGATCCAACAATGATAGCAGTCTTCATATTGTTGAAGGAAATATCTTTGGTTTTAGCAAGATGCCCTATGAATCCACCTGCGAATGTATCGCCAGCACCAGTTGGGTCAAAAACTTCTTCAAGCGGTAAGGCAGGTGCAACAAAAACTTTATCCTCATGGAATAACAAAGCACCATGTTCCCCTTTCTTTACAACCAAATATTTTGGTCCCATCGACATGATTGTCTTAGCAGCCTTTACCAAAGAGTATTGTCCGCTTAACTGACGGGCTTCACTATCATTTACCAATAGAACATCAACTTTTTTCAATACTTCTTCTAAATCAGCAAGTGCTGTTTCCATCCAAAAATTCATGGTATCCATCACCACCAACTTTGGCTTTTTCTTCATTTGGTTTAATACACTCATTTGAACTGCAGGAACAAGGTTTCCAAGCATCACAAATTCTGCATCCTCCTGATAACTATCGGGAACAACCGGTGTAAAATTCGCCAATACATTGAGTTGTGTATCCAACGTGTCACGCTCATTCATGTCCATATGATAGCGTCCAGCCCAGAAAAATGATTTCTCATCTTTTTTGATCTGTACACCTTCCAATTCAACTCCCAATGATGTCAAGTGATCAAGTTCCTCTTGTGGGAAATCACCGCCAACTACAGAGATCTGTTTGATGGGCTTTACGAAATTGGATGCACTAAGTGCAATATATGTTGCGGCACCACCTATGATGCGGTCACTTTTACCGAACGGGGTTTCGATTGCATCAAAGGCCATGGTACCTACTACGATCAGAGACATAATAATTGATTTGCGAGCGAAGGTAAT
>JAFMEZ010000022.1 GCA_017856455.1 Parafilimonas sp. | reverse complement strand
ATGAAAAATTAAAAGCGCTGAAACTCACGCTGGACAAGATTGAGAAGGATTATGGAAAAGGTAGCGTGATGATGATGAATGAAAAAGGTGAAGCGCAAATTGAAGTAGTATCAACAGGTTCTATTGGATTGGATGCAGCACTTGGAATCGGCGGTTTGCCGAGGGGAAGGGTGATAGAAATATACGGACCAGAAAGCTCTGGTAAGACTACTGTTGCAACCCATGTAATAGCGGAAGCGCAAAAAAAAGGTGGAATGTGTGCCATCATTGACGCAGAACATGCATTTGATAGTGTATATGCAAAAAAATTAGGCGTTGATGTCGATAATCTCCTGATCTCTCAGCCTGATTATGGTGAGCAGGCTCTTGAAATAGCCGACAGATTAATTCTGTCTGGTGCGTTGGATGTGGTGGTGATTGACTCTGTAGCAGCGTTGGTTCCAAAAAGTGAATTGGAAGGAGAGATGGGTGACAGCAAAATGGGATTACATGCGAGATTAATGAGCCAGGCACTGAGAAAATTGACTGCCACCATCAGCAAAACAAATACCATTTGCATTTTCATCAACCAATTGCGTGAAAAAATTGGTGTGATGTTTGGGAATCCTGAAACGACAACAGGTGGTAATGCATTGAAATTCTATTCATCTGTCCGTCTCGATATCCGCAGAGCTGCACAAATCAAAGACGGTGAAGAAGCCATCGGAAATCGCGTTAAAGTAAAGGTGGTAAAAAACAAAGTGGCTCCTCCTTTCCGCTCAGCAGAATTTGACATCATCTTCGGCGAGGGTATTTCCAAATCAGGTGAGATCATTGACATGGGTGTTGAATTGGGCATCCTTCAAAAAAGCGGTAGCTGGTACAGTTACAATAGTGATAAACTGGGACAAGGACGTGATAGTGTGAGACAACTGATCATTGACAATCCTGAAATGGCGAATGAAATCGAAGCCAAGATCAGAGAGAAGCTGAAAGAAATGCAAACAACATAAGTATCAGATGGGTTTTTGATATTAACCGCATCCCTTAATCAGGATGCGGTTTTTTATTAACTTTCCTACTTAAATACCCAAGATGGAAAAAAAGAGGACGCTCAATAAAAGAAAACGAATCGCATTGGTTGCACACGACAATAAAAAAAAGGAACTGATCGATTGGGCTGTCTATAATAAAGTTGCACTTTCTAAGCATGAACTTCTGGCAACAGGTACAACTGGAAAATTACTGGAGGAAGCATTAGATCGATCAATAAAAAAATTATTGAGCGGTCCACTTGGTGGTGACCAACAGATTGGAGCTATGATTGCTGAAGGCAATGTAGATACATTAATATTCTTTTGGGACCCTATGGAAGCACAACCCCATGATCCAGATATCAAAGCCTTACTGAGATTGGCAGTAACCTGGAATATTCCATTTGCCTGCGATCGTGCAACAGCTGATTTTATTCTTACCTCACCATTAATGTTCGAAGAATATACTTGCTCAATACCAGATTACTCTTCTTATTTGAAACGCGACGTTAAATAATAATATGAAATACGTTTTTACTGCCTTACTATTGATTGGTCATTCTATTTATGCACAAGACAGCATTTCAAAATCAACTGTGCAACAGGTGAGCACATTGATGGATTTGAAATTCAATGACAAAGAAATTGAAATGATGATTCCTGATCTAAAGGATAACCTGATAGAATACAGCAAAATGCATTTATTGCCATTGAACAATAGTGTTGGAATGAGCATGTCACAAAAATTACAACCAGATAATGCCACCCAACAAAAAATCAATTGGCAATACAATAAAAACATTCAATTGCCTTTCAATAAAAATGACTTGGCATTTTACTCCATCCAACAACTTGGTTCGCTGTTGAGAAAAAAACTAATCACATCAAAAGAACTAACATCATTCTTCATCAACAGAATAAAAAAATATGGCGATACACTGCAGTGCGTTGTAAGCATTACGGAGGAGATCGCAATGCAACAAGCAAATCAGGCTGATGAAGATTTCAAAAAAGGAATTGATCGTGGACCACTACAAGGAATTCCATACGGACTCAAAGATTTGTTTGCTGTAAAAGGTACCAAAACAACTTGGGGCGCTGCTCCATATAAAGATCAAGTCATTGAAGAAGATGCTTATGTATATGCAAGATTGAAACAGGCGGGAGCAGTGCTTGTTGCTAAGTTTACTCTGGGTGCCCTTGCAATGGGTGACTATTGGTTTGGGGGTAGAACAAAAAATCCATGGAACCTTGAAAGAGGCTCCAGTGGCTCATCTGCAGGATCTGCTTCTGCAACGGTAGCAGGACTCGTTCCATTTGCAATAGGGACAGAAACACACGGATCAATTGTTTCACCAAGTCATACATGTGGCGCTACCGGATTACGACCAACGTTTGGAAGCATCAGTCGCTCAGGAGCAATGACCCTTAGTTGGAGCTTAGATAAGGTCGGGCCTATTTGCAGATCCGCTGAAGATGCTGCAACTGTTTTCAGTTTTATTCACGGTACTGATAACAAAGATGCAAGCGCAGTTAATGCAGCATTCAACTATAACCCACTTCAAGATGTAAAGAAACTTCGCATTGCATATGCAAAAAATATTTTTGACAAACTTGATTCCACTGCACAAGAGTGGACAGTTTTAAAAGCATTGCAATCTGCTGGCGTTGAAATTCACCCTATGAATTTTCCAGATTCTGAAACGTATCAGTTTGATATGATTGGCTTCGTGATCGGAGCAGAAGCTGCTGCTGCATTTGATGCGTTTACCAGATTAAATATTGATGATCAAATGACCAGACAAACCAAAAATGATTGGCCCAATTACTTCAGACAATCGAGAACTATTCCAGCAGTAGAATATATCAATACCATGCGCCACCGATCAATCCTCATGGAAAAGACAAATCAAGCCATGAAAAATTTTGATGTTGTGATTACACCAAGCTTCGGAGGCAAACAACTTGCAATAACCAATTTAACCGGACATCCAGCACTTTGTCTTCCAACAGGATTGAATAAACAGGGCACGCCCAACAGCATAACCTTTCTTGCTAATCTCTTCAAAGAAGAAGAATTGCTGTCATTTGGAAAATATTTTCAGTCCATTACATCATTTGATGAAATACATCCTGAACGATTCAAATGATATGATTTAATTTTGGAGAATGCCCTTTGAGTTGCATGCTCCTTATCAACCTGCTGGTGATCAGCCAGAAGCCATTCGTCAACTGGTGGAAGGCATTCAGCTTGGAGAACGTTATCAAACTTTATTAGGTGTTACAGGATCTGGAAAAACATTCACCATGGCGAATGTGATTCAACAGGTCCAAAAACCCACACTGATTCTCACCCACAACAAAACACTTGTTGCACAGCTATACGGAGAGTTCAAACAGTTTTTCCCGAACAACGCTGTTGGATATTTTGTATCATATTACGACTATTATCAACCAGAGGCATACATGCCTGTTAGCGATACGTATATTGAAAAAGATCTTTCCATCAATGAGGAACTGGATAAGCTTCGATTGCATGCTACTTCAGAATTATTGAGTGGAAGAAGAGATATCATTGTTGTGGCATCTGTGAGTTGCATTTATGGAATGGGAAATCCCACTGAATTTGAAAATGGAATTGTACGGATTCATCAGGGACAAATTATCAGCAGACAAGGATTTCTTCATGCACTTGTAAACTCGCTGTATCAAAGGACACAACTGGATTTTAAGCGTGGAACATTTAGGGTAAAGGGAGATACAGTTGATATTAATCTTCCATACCTGGATATTGGATACCGCATTACATTTTTTGGGGATGAAATTGAAAGTATTGAAACGCTTGAAATTTCAACTGGTAAAAGAATAGGCAGTCTCCAACATGCTGCTATCTTCCCGGCAAATCTATACCTCGCACCAAAAGAAATCATTAATCAGGTGATTTCAGAAATACTGGATGAACTGAACAAACAAGTCCAATATTTTAAAGAAACTGGAAAACTGATAGAAGCACAACGTTTGAGTGAACGTGTAAACTTTGATATTGAAATGATCAAAGAACTGGGCTATTGCAGTGGCATCGAAAACTATTCACGGTTCTTCGACAGAAGGTTACCCGGCACAAGACCATTCTGTTTATTGGATTATTTTCCAAAAGATTATCTCTGCTTTATTGATGAGAGTCATCAAACCATCCCTCAAGTCAGTGGAATGTATGGTGGAGACAGAAGCAGAAAGTTGGTTTTGGTCGATTATGGATTTCGTCTCCCTGCAGCCCTGGATAACCGTCCACTTAACTTCAATGAATTCGAACAAATGATCAACCAGGCGGTATTTGTATCTGCAACGCCTGGAGAGTATGAACTCAATAAAACAGAAGGTGTTGTCGTCGAACAAGTTGTTCGTCCGACTGGCCTCCTAGACCCTCCCATTGAAATCAGACCAAGTCATCATCAAGTTGATGATCTACTGGATGAAATAGATAAAACGGTTAAGAAGGGTGATCGCGTTTTGGTTACAACCCTCACCAAAAAAATGGCTGAGGAGATGGATAAATATTTGAAACGCATACATATCAAATCAAAATACATTCACTCTGAAGTTGATACATTAGAAAGGGTTGAAATTTTAAGACAATTAAGACTGGGTGATATTGATGTATTGGTTGGAGTGAACCTGCTAAGAGAAGGTCTCGATTTGCCAGAAGTCTCTCTGGTAGCGGTTTTAGATGCTGATAAAGAGGGCTTTTTGAGAAATGAAAAATCATTGACACAAACAGCGGGAAGGGCTGCAAGAAATGCTGAGGGCAGAGTAATTTTTTATGCAGATAAAATCACCGGCAGCATTCAAAAAACAATTGATGAAACAGAGAGAAGAAGAAAAAAACAAATTGATTACAATAGCGAACATGGCATTACTCCAATGACGGTAAGCAAGAGCATAGAACAGGTAATGGCTCAAACCTCAGTATTGGATATCAAAGGTTATGATGAAAAAAATGCATTGGCATCTGTAGGAGAAAAATACCTCAGTGATATGGTGGCAGAAGAGCAAGGCAGTTATACTACCATCCCCCAAATGGAAAAACATGTTACCAAACTCAAAAAATCAATGGAAAAAGCAGCAAAAGACCTTGATTTCATGGAAGCTGCAAGATTGCGCGACCTGATGTTTGAAGCAAAACATAAGCTCGACGAAATGAAAAAAGGATCCTAAGATTCAGCTCGAAATAATACACGAATTGAGTAAATTCACATATACTCAATTCTTCAACATGCGCTTGAAAATTTCATGTCTTTCACTCCTGTTATTATTTATTTTATTTTCTGCTGATGCTCAAAAAGTAAAACCAAGATTCAAAGAGCTCTCATTAAGCTCTCTTGAAAGTTTTGATAATCCTTCATCAAACTGGAAAATCATCGGAGCAGTTCAATCGAATTTCTCAGACACCTCTCTAAATATTGCAAGAGGACAGGGAATTCTCTTCAATGATTTTTCTCATGCAATCAAATATAAACCAGGACATCATCTGACTACTAAACTGCAACATGGTGATATCGTACTTGATTTTGATTTCATGATCCCTAAAGGTGCTAACTCAGGCATTTATCTTCAATCCCGTTATGAAGTTCAAATCAATGATAGCTGGGGTGTAAAACTTCCAACATTCAGTGATGTTGGTGGAATTTATGAACGATGGAAAAATGAAAAAGGCTATGAAGGAAGTGCGCCGCTTACCAATGCTGGACTTGCACCAGGATTATGGCAGCATATGGAAATATCATTTCAGGCACCAAGATTTGATGCAAGCGGAAAAAAAATTACAAACGCAAAATTCAATTACGTTCGTTTGAATGGTGTTACAATTCATGAAAACATCATTGTAAGCGGACCAACTAGATCACCTGCATTTGAAAATGAAACGGCAATGGGTCCATTGATGATTCAAGGTGATCATGGTCAGATTGCATTTAAAAATTTTAAATACGCTCCTCAAGATGAATTAAATGTCACACTCAGTGATATCAACTATTCTTATTTTGAAAAATCTGCAAAAACTCCAGATGAAGCCACTAAAACAAAACCTACAAGCTTTGGAAAAATAAAATCATTAGACGGTAGACTTGCTTCTGCAAGAGATCAGTTCTATTTACAATTTGAAGGAAAAATAAATGTGCCTTCAAAAGACACTTATACTTTCTCTATGTTGCATACGGGAGATGGCAGTCTGGAAATAGATGGTAAAAAAGTAATTGAGCCAAACTGGACTTGGATAGGCGCAGATCCATTAACAGGCAACATTGACTTGGATGCAGGTTCACATCAATTTAAAATTTGGATCAGCAAAGACGTAAACTGGGCACCTCCTGGATTTTCTTTGTATGTCGAAAAGCCCAACAGTAGGGCAGTTGCACTTCATGCTCCAGCATCAATGCCTGATAGAACTCCTGCACCATTGGTAGAGGTTAAGGCAATCGGGAATCCTGAAATCATCAGATCCTTCATGTATCATAACAATAAAAAATTAACACATGTATTATCAGTAGGAGACCCTACACAATTGCATTATGCATATGATTTATTGCAAGGTGCAATGTTGAAAATATGGAAAGGAAATTTTCTAAATGCAACTGACATGTGGTACGAGAGAGGTGAACCACAAACAGCTTCACCTTTAGGTGCATCAATTGATCTTGTTGGAAATTGTCCTGTTTATGAAAGAACTGCAACGAAAGATTCTATTGCAGCTTATCAATACAAGGGATATGATATTTCAGGAAAAGGACATCCTACATTCAAATACAATTATAAAAATTTGAAAATTGAAGATCAGATTACGCCAAATGAAAATGGAAGAGGGTTGAGCAGAACAATTCAGGTTGAGGGAGATGGCAAAGAAAAAACATTGATCCGAATTGCACAAGGTTCAAACATTACTCCGTTAGGGAATGGTGTATATGCGATTGACGATCAAAAATATTTCATCCAAGTTGGTACAAGTGTTTTACCCAATATTGAAACTTATCTAGGTCAGCGCGTGCTGATTTTATCTGCAAAAGAAAAAATTCAATATCAATTGATTTGGTAAACATATTTATATAAAAAGAAAACATCTATATGTTCAATAAAATACTTCTAGCATCATTTTTTTCAACGGTTTTTTGCATTGCAAATGCCCAAAAAAATGTAGTACAATCAGAGAAAGATTTTTACGCATTAAAAACTGTCGCCATTCCCGATAATGTAAAATTGGAAGTTGGCGGTATTGCTGTAATGCCAGACGGAAGAATTGCTGCATCAACAAGAAGAGGTGAAATCTGGATCATTCAAAATGCATACGGAAACGGACAACCACATTTTAGCAGATTTGCTTCTGGCCTACACGAAGTACTGGGCTTGGCATACAGAGATGGGGCATTCTATTGTACTCAACGCGGTGAATTAACCAAGATTGAAGATAAAAACGGCGATGGCATAGCAGATAGTTATACGCCAATTACTCTGTTTCAACTGAGTGGCAACTATCATGAATATGCATACGGACCTGTATTTGATAAGAATGGAGATATGTTTGTTACACTAAACGTTGCTTGGGTTGGATATGGTGATGGTTTAGGCAAATGGCATGGCTGGTTACTTAAAATAAAAAATGATGGTACGCAAGAACCTATTGCAACTGGATTGAGATCCCCAGCCGGATTTACAGTAAATAGCAACAATGATGTTTTCTATGCAGAGAATCAAGGTGACTGGGTTGGGAGTGGAAGAGTTACACATTTGGAAAAGGGTGATTTTGCTGGAAATGCAGGTGGACTCAATTGGACAAAAGAACCTGAATCTCCATTGAAGTTGACTAAAGAAGATTTAAAAGTTGTTGATAATGGTCAGCCGATGCATGAAGCTGCAAAAACAATCAAGGCTCTAAAACTTCCTGCTGTTTGGTTTCCGCATACCATCATGGGAATTTCAACTGCAGATATAATTGAAGATCAAACAAACGGCGCGTTCGGTCCTTTTAATGGACAATATTTTGTTGCAGATCAAGGACATTCAAAAATTATGAGAATGTCACTTGAAAAAGTAAATGGGAAATACCAAGGTGCATGTTATCCTTTTTACGAAGGGTTTGCATCTGGACTCGTTAGATTACGTTGGGGTATTGACGGTTCTATTTTTGGTGGAATGACAAGCAGAGGATGGGCAAGCACAGGAAAGGCTGAGTATGCACTACAGCGATTGGTATGGAATGGAGAAACTCCATTTGAAATGAAAAATATTCATGCACTTCCTGATGGATTTGAAGTAGAATTCACTTTACCCGTAAATACATCGAAACTGAAAGATGTAAAAAATTATACTGTCAACAGTTTTATATATAAATACCATCATCAATACGGCAGTCCTATTATCAACAATCGTCCAAGAAAAATTATTGGAATCGTACCTTCTGATGATGGAAGAAAAGTAAAACTCGTTTTGGACAGCTTGATACCTGGATATATCCATGAGATCAGGATTGCAAACTTAGAATCAACAGATCAGAAATCACTTTTACATGACTTCGCATATTATACGTTGAACAATATCCCTGAAGGAGATAAAACAACTTTAAAATCAACTGAAAAAATAAATATGCATGCTGGGATGCATCATGATATGAAGCCTGCTGCATCAGGTAAAACGGTTGCTACGAAAAAAAGGCAGACAAGTATGCCAGCAGATTGGACGCAGCCAGATAGAGTGTTAAAACTGGGAACAAAACCTGGACTGAAATATGATGTTACCAATTTTGAAGTGAAAGCTGGTTCTAAAGTAAGGTTGATCTTCAATAATAATGATGACATGACGCACAATGTTGTGATCGTAGCACCAGGTGCAGCGGATGACGTTGCATCACAAGCTTTAAAGCTCGGATTAAAAGGTTCAGAAATGAATTATGTTCCTAATTCTTCAAAAGTACTTTATCATACAGCACTGCTTCAACCGGAAACAAGTGAGTCTATTTATTTCATAGCACCCACTACTCCGGGTGAGTACACCTTTGTTTGCACATTCCCAGGTCATGCATCGGTGATGAGAGGAATCATTAAAGTTGTGCCATAATGGTTAGAGAAATTCATCAATGGTATAGTCCTGCTTTACAAAAAGAAATGCCCATAGCAGTTTATGGTCACTACGGATTTGCCTTATTGATGATCCCCACAGCAGCAGCTGATTTTCTTGAGTATGAAAGATTTGAATTGATTCATCACTTAGCTCCGATGATTGATGCAGGAAAAATAAAAGTGTTTTCCATTAACAGCATTAACACTGAGAGTTGGATGAATAAACAAATGGAAGGAGCCCATAAAGCCATCAGGCAAAATCAATTCAACGAATATATCTTTAAAGAAGTAGTTCCATTTATACAAAATTTCACCTCAAATGAGACATCCATCATAACTACTGGCGCTTCCTTTGGAGCACTTCATGCAATGAATGTTTTTTTAAAAAGACCGGATTTATTCAAAGGTGTCATTGCCATGAGTGGTGTATATGATTTAATGGAATATTCAGATGGATACTATGATGATCAGGTTTATTTTAACTCACCCATTCACTATATACCCAATTTAACAGATCATGAAACACTTGAAAAAATAAGAAGTGGCAAAATGATCATAGCTTCGGGGAGTGGATCACATGAAGATCCAGAGGCAAACAGGAGATTTTCGGGAGTATTGCATAACAAATCAATTCCGCATGATCTTGAAATCTGGGCCCATGATATTCATCATGATTGGCCAACCTGGAGAAAAATGTTGCCTTACTTTATAGATTCGAAATTTTAAAAATGGAAAAAAGGCTTTTTTTGTTGGATGCATTTGCATTGATCTTTCGCGCATATTATGCCCTGATACGTAATCCAAGGATTACAAGTAAAGGGAAAAATACAAATGCACAATTTGGATTTACAAATGCATTGGTTGATTTGATCAATAAACAAAAGCCAAGTCATATGGCAATTTGTTTTGATACTGCTGCACCTACAGAACGTCATACAGATTATGCAGATTATAAAGCAAACAGACAAGAAGCTCCTGAAGATCTGCTTGCTTCTATTCCAGATATCAAAAAAATTATTGAAAGCTTTAATATACCGATCATTGAAACAGATGGATTTGAAGCAGATGATGTAATTGGTACACTCGCAAAACAAGCAGAAAAAGCTGGCTATCATGTTTACATGGTTACACCAGATAAGGATTATGGTCAGTTGGTTTCCGAAAACATCAAAATATACAAACCGCCATATCAGGGTGGAGATGTTGAGATCATTGGTCCACATGAAGTATGTGAAAAATGGAACATTCAAAACGTAGATCAGGTCATTGACATGCTTGCAATGATGGGCGATGCCGTTGATAATATACCAGGAATACCAGGAGTGGGAGAAAAAACAGCTGCTAAACTTTTGGCAGAATTTGGTTCACTGGAAAAAGTATTGGAAAATGCTGATAGCATCAAGGGATCGATTGGTGAAAAAGTAAGACAGGGGAAAGACCTGGCAATCATGAGTAAAAAACTGGCTACTATCATAACATCCGTCCCGGTTGAATTTCATGAAGAAAATTTCAAAGTAAAAGATCCCAATAAAGATTCTTTAAAAGAGATTTTCAGTGAATTGGAATTCAGAACCATTGGCAAAAGAATTTTGGGTGAAGACATTCCTATTGCTGGTCCTGTTGAAAAAACAGCACCTGTTCAAGGTGATTTATTTGGAGCTGCGCCTATTGGCAATAGTGCACCAACAGTTAAAGAAGAATTAGAAGAAGAGGCCCCTTTAGTTGCAGATAAAAACATCAATAATACTCCACATACCTATGAGCTGATTGATAGTGAAGAAAAGATTGTAGCATTAATCAAAACACTACAACAGTCTGAAGAAATTTGTTTTGATACCGAAACAACTGGAATTGATGCGAATATTGCCAAGATTGTTGGCATGAGTTTTTCTGTCAAACCCGGAACAGCTAGCTATGTCCCTTGTCCGGATGATGATACAAAAACCATAGCTATACTAGAAAAATTCAAATCCCTTTTTGATGATAAAACTAAAGTATGGATTGGACAAAACATCAAATATGATTTATTGATCTTAAAGAGATTAGGATTTGAATTGGCGGGAAATATTTTTGATACAATGCTTGCGCATTATGTAATTGAGCCTGAAGGAAAAAGAAGTATGGACTTGCTGAGCGTAAAATACTTGGGATATGAACCAATACATATTGAAGAGCTGATTGGGAAAAAAGGCAAGAATCAAGGCAATATGCGTGATGTAGAAATAGAGAAGGTAAAAGAATACGCAGGGGAAGATGCAGACATTACGCTTCAACTAAAAAATATTTTTCAGCCTCAATTGAAAACAAAGGAAGTAGAAAAAGTTTTCAATGATGTAGAAAATCCTTTGGTCAAAGTATTGGTGGATATGGAATACGAGGGTATTAAAGTTGATGTTGATTTTCTCAATGAGTATTCAAAAGAGCTTGAAAAAGAAGCAAAACAGGCAGAGGAAGCAGTTTATAAAACTGCAGGCGTTCGATTTAATCTTGCTTCGCCTAAACAATTGGGTGAAGTTTTATTCGATAAATTGAAACTAGACCCAAAGGCCAAAAAAACAAAAACAGGACAATACGCTACGGGTGAAGACGTGTTGCAAAAATTGGCCAACCAGTTTCCAATTGTTTCTGATATCCTAACATTCAGAGAGCTCACAAAATTAAAATCAACTTATGTTGATGCACTTCCATTGTTAATCAATCCAAATACAGGAAGGGTTCATACAACATACGGACAAGCTGTAGCCGTGACAGGAAGATTGGCCAGCAATAATCCTAATCTTCAAAATATCCCTGTAAGAAGTGATAAAGGAAAAGAAATCAGAAAAGCTTTCATTCCTAGAGATAAGGATCACGTTTTAATATCTGCCGACTATTCACAAATTGAACTGAGAATAGTAGCAGCAATCAGTGGTGATAAAAATATGTGTGAGGCATTCAGACTGGGAAAAGACATTCATACTGCGACAGCAGCTAAGGTTTATGGCGTAGATGAATCAGAGGTAACAAAAGATATGCGGTATAAGGCGAAGAGTGTAAACTTTGGAATCATATACGGACAAGGTGCATTTGGTTTAGCAGATAATTTGGGCATCAGCCGGACTGAAGCAAAAACAATCATAGACAACTATAAAAAAGAATTCTCAGGAATTACATCCTACATGGAATCAACGATTGAGTTTGCAAAAGAAAAGGGCTATGTTGAAACACTAATGGGTAGAAAAAGATGGTTAAGAGATATCAACTCATCAAACTTCACCGTTCGTGGTTTTGCTGAAAGAAACGCTATTAATTCACCTATCCAAGGAACTGCAGCAGACATGATCAAATTAGCCATGATCAAAGTTCAACGTGAAATCAAAAAACAGGGCTTCAAGAGTAAAATGATTTTACAGGTTCACGACGAATTGATATTTGATTCATTGATTTCAGAAGCAGATGACTTGAAAAAATTAATTTTGGAAAATATGGAATCAGCTCTCCCTCTTCCTAATAATGTTCCTGTTGTTGCTGAGGCAGGCATTGGAAAGAATTGGCTGGAAGCACATTAATATGAATAACTATATAACCATAATTTCAATTATTGGAGGAAGATATTTAACTGTAGCAGGAATTTTCTTCTTAATTTTTTATGTCTTATTTAAGAATAAATTTCTTCGCAAGAAAATTCAACAGAAATTTCCAGGCAATAAAGATATTTTACGTGAAATATTTTACTCTACAATTACTGTTTTAATATTTGGTTTCGTACCTGCTATATTCTTATTTAACAAGGAGGTTTCACAATATACGCTACTGTATAAAAATATTGATGAAAAAGGAATGGCCTATTTTTTAGGAGCGTTCCCAATCATGCTATTCATCCATGATACTTATTTTTATTGGATGCACAGGCTGATGCATCATAAAAAACTTTTCAAATATTTTCATCTTGTTCATCATCAATCAACCAATCCATCTCCATGGGCTGCATATGCTTTTCATCCTTTAGAAGCAGTGATAGAAGCATCAATACTTATAGTATTTCTATTCATAATGCCCATGCATCGCTTGCATTTCTTTTTCTTTTTCATGTTCATGATCATTTATAATGTATATGGACATCTTGGATGGGAGCTCTATCCCAAAAGATTTCATAAATCATGGATTGGTCGTTGGATTAACACATCAGTTGCACACAATCAACATCATCAATTCTTCAAGGGTAATTATAGTTTATATTTTTTGTTTTGGGACCGTTGGATGGGAACACTCAGGGAAGATTATGAAAAACAATTTGAAGAGGTTAAAGCAAAATGAGACCGAGAATAATATATTGTTACGATGCATATTGCGGATGGTGCTATGGGTTTAGTCCTGTGATCAAAGAACTATGGGTTCGCAATAGGAATCGATTTGAGTTTGAAACTTTGTCTGGAGGAATGATTCCAGTTGAATCTACTAAACATATCAGCAGTATTGCCGGCTTTATTCAAGGAGCTTACAAGAATGTTGAACAGTTAACAGGTGTTGAATTTGGTCAAGATTATTTATGGCATATTTTCAATCCTGATCAAAGCGATTGGTTTCCTTGTTCTGAAATGCCTGCAATTGCGATGACTGTTTTTAGAGAATATCATCCAGACAGAACCATCGAGTTTGCTTGCGATTTACAATACGCTTTACATTTTGAGGGGAGAGATTTAACGGATCGTGAGGCATATCGACATCTCACTGAAAAGTATGAAATCCCCATTGAAGAATTTTTTGAAAAACTAAAAACAGAAAAATACAAAGAAGCTGCATATTATGATTTTACGCTTGTGCAGCAACTTAAAGTAAACGGATTCCCGACATTATTTATACAAATAAGTGACAGCAAGTTATATATGATTGGCAGGGGATTTACCGATTTGGAAACACTTGAAGAACGTATCAGCAATGTATTGAAAGAAGTAAATAATGCATAATTCATCGTAAATTGCGTTCTCAAACAGTGTTCATGGAATACAACAAACTCATTTCAATTACAGGATTTTCAGGTTTATTCGAATTATTAAGCAGCAAAACAGATGGTGCCATTGTAAAATCATTGGACGACCAGTCAACTAAATTTGTATCAAGCAGAATTCATCAGTTTTCTCATCTTGAATCAATTGAAGTCTATACTACAGAAGACAATGTCAATTTGGTAGATGTTTTTCAGGCCATAAAAACTGCAGGAAAAACATTACCCTCTGAAAAAGATGACAAAGCCATCAAAGCATATTTCAAAGAAGTTTTCCCTACAATGGATTTTGAGAGAGTCTATACCAGCGATATGAAAAAAATGATCAAGTGGTACAACGTGATCGATAAAAATGGTATAGAAGTTAAACTTAGCAATACAGAAGAATAGTTTTAAAAATAATTTCAATGCAATACTCAGCCAATATTGAGAAACTAAAACATAGTTTCTTACCAGAAGTATTTGAATTAAAAGATTGGCAAACACTTGAGCCATATTTTATTGAATTGCGTGATCGAGAAATAAAAGATAAAAAGGCATTAGAAAAGTGGTTGAAGGATTTGAGTGAATTAGAAGCTTTCATTTCTGAAGATGCTTGTTGGAGACAAGTGCGCATGACATGCGACACAGAGAATAAATCTCTGGAAGAGGCATTCAACTTTTTCTTTTTAGAAATTCAGCCAAAAATTCAACCCTACGCAGATCTTCTTAATAAAAAACTTGTCAACTGCCCATTCACCAAAGAATTAGATCAGGAAAAATATTTCACTTATATAAGATCAATTAAAAAAAGTATTGATCTTTTTAGAGAAGAAAATATTCCCCTTCAAGCAGAAGCAAGTGTACTGCAGCAGCAGTATGGTATGATTGCCGGAAAAATGACGATCGAGCATGAAGGCAAAGAATTTACATTACAGCAAGCTGGTAAGTTTTTAGAAAGTCCTGATAGAGAAATTCGTGAAAAAGTATACAGGGGAATAGCAGAGAGAAGATTAAAAGATAAAGATTCATTAAATGAACTTTATTCAAAATTGATTGGCATTCGACACCAAGTTGCTAAAAACGCAGGCTTTAATAATTACCGTGATTACAAGTTTGCTGAAATGGGAAGATTTGACTACACCCCTCAAGACTGTTTCGATTTTCATGAAGCAGTAAAATCAGAAGTGCTCCCATTGGTGAATGAAATATATAATGCACAGAAAAAAAGATTGGATCTTGATATAATGCGCCCATGGGATACCGAAGCTGAACCATCAGGAATTGAACCATTAAGACCATTCACAGACGGAAAAGATTTGCTAAAAAAATCTATCCAGTGTTTCGATCAGTTGAATCCATTTTTCGGTGACTGTCTTAGAAAAATGGATACCTTAAATCATCTTGATTTAGACAGCAGAAAAGGTAAGGCACCCGGTGGATATAATATGCCTCTTGCAGAAAGCGGCGCTCCTTTCATTTTCATGAATGCAGCATCACAAATGTCTGATTTAACAACCATGGTGCATGAAGGTGGACATGCCATTCATTCATTTTTAGCACATCCACTTGAATTAACCGGATTCAAAGAGTATCCAACTGAAATGGCTGAAGTAGCAAGCATGTCGATGGAATTATTTACCATGGATCATTGGCAAGTCTTTTTTAATAATGATGCTGAAATGAATAGAGCCAAAAGGCATCAATTGGAAAGAGTAATTACGATCTTCCCTTGGATAGCAACAATCGACAAGTTTCAACATTGGATTTATGAAAATCCAACTCATACTGTTGAAGAAAGAAGAAGCCAATGGTTAAATATATTTAACGAATTTAGTTCAAGTGCTATTGATTTCAGTGGACTTGAAAATTTTAGATCATATAGCTGGCAAAAACAATTGCATTTATTTGAAGTTCCTTTCTATTATATAGAATATGGTATAGCACAACTGGGAGCAATTGGTATGTGGATGCAGTATAAAGAAAATCCTGAGAAGGCTTTAAATAATTACATCAATGCATTGAGTTTAGGTGGAACAAAAACACTTCCGATTCTTTATCAAAACGCAGGAATTGAATTAGGATTCAATAAAAACAACATCAATCGATTAATGCGTTTTATTAAAAACGAGTTAGAAAGTTTATAAAAGGTGTTTAAAATCATATGCTGATTTCAATTAAAAGAGATAAACAATTCTATTTTTGAATTGCTACTAATCAGAGCCTTAACGAATGCCCTGGTGTTTTTACACTGGGGCTTTTTTATAAGCAAGATTTGCAAACGCCCGAAACAATCATATTGATTTGATGTGCACGAAATCCATTGGGTAAACGAACTGATGGTATTGCAGTTTCATCTAAACAAATTGTTTTACCACATTCATCGCAACTAAAATGAACATGATTATCATGATGATGCCCGCTATCGATACAATCATCATTGCATAAAGCATAACGTGTTATGTTATCGGAAGAAGGAATAGTATGTATGATTCCTTTTTCTAAAAAAGCTTGAAGTGTTCTGTAAATAGTAACCCTATCAAACTTCTCTTTACATTTTAATTCAATATCCTGATGTGCCAAAGCATTGGGTGCTGAAAGAAATATGTCTAATATTTTTTTTCTGCCATCAGTAATACTGAGCGAACTTGATTTTAATATTTCTCCACTTGTTTTTTTCATTCTGCCAATAATTCATTGATATCAGTAAGCAATTGTTTTACTTCATCTTTTTTTATGCCATCATAGATTCCTCTTACTCTACCTTGTCTATCCACCAATGTAAAAAACTGAGTATGCAAAAATTGTTCTTTGATATTTACAGAACTGTTTTTAGGATCATCCAATAAGTAACTTTCTCTTGCAGTTTTATAAAGAGATTCTTTGGATCCTGTTACAAACCACCAATTGTCGGTTTTTGCGCCCAATGAATCTGCATAGCGCCTGAGCACAGGAATAGAATCATTTTCTGGATCAACTGTATGAGAGATGATTAAAAACTGTGGATTTGATTTATACTGTAGATAAATCTCTTTCATGTTTTTATTCATCTTGGGACAAATCCCTTTGCAGGTTGTAAAAAAATATTCTGCTACATAAACCCTGTTCTTGATTTCAACCTGAGAAACCTGAGTTCCATCATGTCTGGTAAAACTAAAAGGCTGAACAGTATTGATTACGGGCAACTTTACTTTTTCAAAATCTGTGAAATAAATCATGCCTGCATAAAACAGTCCAAGAAGAACTCCGAAAAAAATGAGGTAACGAAGTGATTTCTTATTCATGGTGGTTATACTATAATTACATTACAAAGGTACAGTAAAGAAATAATGCAACTTTGTTGCAAAATGATTAATTTTGATACCCCTTTATGTTTAAAATCAATTACGATGCTTTAGGTATAGCCGCATCCGTGGCCTGTGCAATTCACTGTGCAGTATTGCCGTTATTGATGACCAGTCTGCCAATTTTTGGGATAAATATCATAAAAAATACTGCTTTTGAATATGGCATGATCCTTTTGGCTGCCGCTATTGGGTTCAATGCATTACGCCATGGATTCAAAAAACATCATCATAAAAAGACTCCAGTTCTATTATTTTCAATTGGGATTATATTTCTTTTATTGAAACAGTCATTCGAGGAATACCAACTATACTTTTTAATTCCTGCTATAGCAATGATTGTTTCAGCACATACCATCAACTATTTGAGTTGCAGAAAAGCAAATCATTGTCATACAGACGACTGTAAACATTAATTATTCAAGCTTCGAAAGTATTGCTTCAGCAATTTTTTTGCCTTGCTTATTTCCATTTTCACATCCAGACCTGTAGTGAATTGAGCCATATACTCTGCTGATAGATGCTTCCCCCGCGGCCTGTCTGAAAGAAGTAAATGATCTTACGGGAAGGTTATATTCGTGTTCTGAAGAATCTGTGAATGCAATATTATCTCCAAATAAATGCGTCAACATTTCTGCAGCAGTTGAAGATGTGGTACTATGTCCTGATGTATACTCAGGAAAAGGAGGTGTCTGTATATAAGAAATCCACTGTTCATCGATGAGTCTCTGAATAGCAGTTTGGGGTCTTATTCTAACAGTTTTATATTTCACATTCCAGCAGGAGATAAATGCATCATACAAACCAATTGAAGTATATGCATATGCTTTTGCGCTGGTTACTGGATCAGCATTTTTGATTTTACACGCCTTTGCTGCTATTGCCATCCAGTGTCCACCTGGTGTCATTTTTTTATCTTGAAACATGACATGACCTTTATGTTTTGAAACAAAGGGATTATCGTCCCAAAACAAAGCAATATCAATTTGCTCATCCGTCATATTCTTAGAAATATCATATACCTCTTGCATTTCTTTATAGAATGCAGAGCTTTTATCCTCACTATATGCAGGAAAAGGATCTGCATCAACCTGACTCGAACTGTCTAGGCCCATGGTCATCATTTTATACCAATAAGGTTCAAGTCCATCTGCATAATCAGGAGCAGTTGGAACCCAGCGGGTTTGGTCAGATGTCTTGACTTCAAAGCGTTCCATCCCTCTTGTCTCTTTATAATTATCTTTTGAAAGTCTCTTTGCAATTACATCAGCAACCCGTTGTCCGAATGCAATTGAACTATCAACAATTTTCTTATCAAAATTTTGTCCGTATAACTTGATCATTGAGTCCTGATAAGCAGTGATCTCATTAGCAGAAAATGTGACTTTTTTCGCAGTCTCACAAAACGACTGAATAGCAGCTATAGAAAAATTGTATTGAACGTTTGCAACTGGAATGGGCATTGGATCAAATCCCTTGAGCTTTACTGTGATAGAGGAAGATGTTTTATTTTCAAATCTCAATGCTTCATACATTGCAAGAGAACAATTGGCATAAATTCTACTGGCCACAGGTGGAGTAAAAATATCGACCACCATGATATCTGTTAGTTTTTTTACCAACTGATGCGGAAGTTCATTTGATAAAACGGGAGTTGCTTTTTTATTTGTATTACATGAAAAAATAATCAGGCATGTAAACAGGATAGATAATGGATTTTTAATGAGTTTCATTTTCAATTATTCTAGTGTACGATGAATATTTCCTTGTTGATTATAAATTTTTATTGAAGCATTTTCGGGTAAGGTCAACTTTCTACTTGATTGTGACATAAATGATGAGCCCCAAGAAAATTCAATTTTTTGTTTCTTCCCATTGGTGTACTCAATTACTCCATAGGCATCCTCTTTTTTCAATTGCTCCGTTTTCAGTTCTTTATTGACTGCAAATAAACTTATTGGCTTTTTGTTTTCAGTTGAGAGCAGGAAATGTTTGCCTTGAATATAGATACTTGTTAATGCCCTTGCATCGCCGGGTACAAAAAATCCAGATCGTTCGAATGATAGAGAAGTAAATTGTTTTTTACCGTTGTTGAGTAAAACCAAGCCATTGAAAGCATCAGCCTTACCTTGTGAAGTCTCCATACCGTGGTCATTGCCCACCATTACTATATCATTGTTCCCATCATGATTGACATCAATACATTGCATGCCATATACAGGGGCCATTTGAGCCTCAATTGGAAGTTCATGTAAAGCAAATTTGGCTCCACCCAGATTTTCTATCCAAGCAGATTTCATGTAGTTGGCAGTTAGTTTTTGTACACCCTTCATTTCTTCTGGAGTAAATACATCCTTTACGGTTGCGCGCCCAAAATCGGCATAATGCTCATATTTTCTCCTGATTAAAATCAGTTGTTTTTGCATATCATCTTTACTGTGGAAAAAATATTCATGTTTTTGGCCTGAAGAGTCAGGAAAATAACAAGAAATGAAAGCATCATAAGCCCCATTTTGGTCAAAATCCTTTGCGTATATGCTAAGCGGTTCCCCAGATGAGCACTTGAAATATTGATTCAAACCGAAATTACCAGCCACATAATCCATATCACCATCATTATCCAAGTCAGATGCTACTAAGCTGTTCCACCATCCCAAGGCATTTGAAACATCTTCGCCTGGATTAATTTTTATCAGTGCATTGCCAGTATTTTTAAAGAAGGTTAACGACATCCATTCACCCGCGATGATCAAATCCATTTTATGGTCATTATCAAAATCTGTCCATAATGCATCACTCACCAATCCAATTCGTGAAAGATCTTTGTTCCATTGATCAGTAACATTGGTAAATTTTAAGTTTCCTTTTTGTGAGTCATTTCTCAACAAAAAAGATTCACCAGCTTTGGGGTATGCTTTTACTTCTACCCTTGAACCAACAAATAAATCCAAATCACCATCACTATCGAAATCCGCTGCTTTGATATTTTGTCCGGATGATGTTATGGTTGGTAAAGCAGAAGCAACAACTTTAAAATTACCTTTGCCATCGTTTTCACACAAAATATCTTGATACAATGAAGAACCAGCATCATGCTGATTGCTTCCGCGTACGATGTACAAATCATTATCACCATCGCCTTCTGCATCAAAAAGCAGCAGTCCCATGTCTTCTTCCTTTAATAAATCAGAGTTTTTAAGTGGAAGTATTTTTTTTGTGAACTTCCCATTAGGCAGTTGACACATGAGTGTAGGGCCCTGAAACCTACTGGAACTTCCAAGAACCATATCATCCAGTCCGTCGCCATTCACATCACCCACTGCAACAGCAGGACCGTATTGTGAAAATTTATGCGGTAATGTTTTTTGGATATTAAAATCGATATAATCATATTCTTCGTGCACGTAATTGATGCCAAGTTCAGCGGGACTGGTAAGCTTTAGCATAGGCTCAACAGTAGTTGGACTGATAATATTTTGTACAACTGCATTTTTATAATCAAGTGTGATTACCTGATCCGTCTTGATGTTTTGAAGTTTTTGAACGCGCTGATCAGGCCAATAAACGATGAGGGAATCAATGAGTAGTTGATTACCCATTCCGAAGTGCAATATGTTTTCTGATTTGGATAGATATCCGCGAACACATGCCTGCTCTGCAATTTGTTGTTCACCTTTGTACCATATTTTTACAGATGCGCCAAACGCATTTAAATTTTTATTTGCACCTGTTAATTGTACACGTAAGAAGTGAGTTGATGCACTATCTTGTTTATGCTCTTTTTTGATCAATGTATTTTCAAAAAGAAATGCAGGGTCATTGATATTATTGGTGATGATATCAAGATCACCATCGTTATCAAGATCAGCATAAGCAGTTCCATTGGTAAAGCTTGGCAAGCTGATACCCCATTCTTTTGATTTGTCTTTGAAGGTTAGATTTTTTTCATTTTTAAAAACGAAGTTGGGAATCTTCACTTCTGGAATCATTTCAAGGAGTTCACCTCTACTGATCAACGAACTGCTGATGCTGCTGCGAAAAGCACCAAAGTCGTGATCAATAATATCTCTAGGAAATCCGTTGGTAATTAAAAGATCTCTATAGCCATCATTATCAAAGTCGGCCAATAGAGGCGACCAGCTCCAATCGGTTGCTTCTACACCAGCCAGAAATGCTATATCGCTATATAATGGGAGTCCGTTTGTTGGATTGATTCCCTGATAAATTTGAAACGAATTGCGAACGTATTGATATTCGTATTGGTACTGTTCAGTAAACAAATAATGATTGTAATTATTAGCATTCATGTTTACTTTCTTGCGTTTATTATCCGCAGGAAGCATTTCTACTGTGAACAGGTCTGGCTGACCATCATTGTTGACATCAGCAACATCACTACCCATGGATGAATAAGACTGGTGTTTGAAAATATCAGCAATCTTATTGGTAAATGTTCCGTTTTTATTGTTGATATAAATCAGGTCGTTGCTGAGATAATCATTGGCAACATAGATATCAGGATAACCATCTTTGTTAAAATCGTGTATCAATGAAGAGTGGCTATAGCCGCCCCAGATGATTCCTGCATTCAATGAAACATCTGTAAATACTGGATGTCCGGCTATTGAATCGAAATCATTTCTGAAAAGGAGATCTCTTGTAGGTGCCGTACCATCTTTTATTTTGGTAATGTATTGATTCGGGTATTGTTGGTCAATAAAATTTACAGCAACAAATAAATCAAGATCGCCATCTAAATCGTAATCGAAAAATGTAGAAATAGAATTATGGTTATTGTCGTTGATACCATATGCTGATCCCATTTCCTTGAATTGAGGTATTCCATCTTTATCATTACCTTGATTTATAAAGAGTAAGTCACGCAACATTTCCGGATCATTGATCATGGTATTGCATACATAAATATCTTGTTTTCCATCATTGTTGATATCAAGGATGGTTACACCAGACGACCATTGCCCTTTTTTCTTTTGAGCATTTGCTTGAGCAGTAACATCTTGAAATTGTAAGTTACCCTTGTTTAAATAGAGTTTGTTTTCAACTTGATTGCCACAGAAATAGACATCCTGCAAGCCATCTCCATTCAGGTCTCCCACAGCAACCCCTGCACCATTGTAAGTGAATTCATTATCCAATATATTGATGGAGTCATTGATCGTAATGGTATTGGAAAATTCAATTCCCGACTTCTTTATGTCTAACAGATTGAAAAGCGTTTGTTCTTCTTTACAACCGATGGCTGTGAAAAAAATAAGCGATGCAATTCCGATGTAATTTCTAATCATAGCAACCTGCCCAAATAGTAAAAATAAAAATGTTGAAAATAAAAAAGGCCGCACTTTGTGCGGCCTTAAAGTTATTATAATTCAAGAATTAATAACCACTATTTTGCTTCAACGTTGGAGCACCATCTTTAGCACTCTGAGTGATAGCCTTTGCAGGAAGAGGGAAGATTTCATTCTTACCAGCAACAAAGCTTGCGCCGTTAAGATATGTTCTCTTTGATTTTTCTTTTGCAAAGTATGCATTCTTAACAGTTGCTGCAACACCCCATCTTACTAGGTCGAAGAAACGATGTCCTTCCATACCCAATTCAATACGACGCTCAAAACGAACTGCCTTGCGAGCAGTTGCTGCATCTGTCCAAGCTGCAGTATACAATCCAACTTTATAATTGGCTGCTGGTGCAGCACCATCCAATACAAAGTCAGCTGGATTAGAAGCTCTTTGACGGATTTGGTTTACAAGTGTACGTGCTCTTTCAAGGTTACCCAATTCAACTTCAGCTTCAGCCAATTGCAACATTACGTCTGACAAGCGAATCAACTTTAAGTTGTTTGAGTTATATCCAGAAGTCCATCCAGAAGCATGTGTAACTTCTGCAACCTGAGACTTTGCGTGAACGTTCTTGATTGGAGCATATGGTCCACCATATGCCTGATCACGAATCCAAATTGAACCAGGATGTTTACCCCAATCCAAATAAGGAATACCACGACGACCAACAGTGCGGTCAAGTCTAGGATCCAATGGACCAGCATGTGGTGTGAAGGCAGCATCTGCTTTAACACCATCATCGTTGGTTACATCTTTATTGCTATAGGTATCCAACAATGGAAGACCGTCTGCATCAACCTGGAAAGAGTTAACCAAGTCTTGAGATGGCTGATGGAATCCGCAGCAACCTGCAGGACCACCATTGTAAGGGAAGTTCAATACATCACCTACGTTACCAGCATCACCACCACCTGTATTAACAGCCATTTGCACTTCAAGAATACCTTCTTTTGTATTTCTTACAGATGCATTAAAGTTGTCTGAATATTTTGCATTCAATGCATAGCGACCAGAAGCGATCACTGCATCAAATTGTGCTTTTGCTTCAGAATATTTCTTTTGCCACATGTAGGTCATTCCCAATACTGCTTGAGCAGCACCTTTAGTAACACGACCAACTTCTGGTTGAGTTACAGGAAGGCCAGCGATAGCAGCTTGCAAGTCAGCCTGAATTTTAGGCATGATATCTGCTGTATTACCAACACGAACATCTTCGAGTGTTTCATCAATGAAAGGAACATTTCTGAAAATTCTCCAAAGATCATAGTGCATCCAAGCTCTTAAGAATTTAGCTTCTGCCAAGCGAGTTGCTTTTTGAGTAGCTGAAATTCCTTCAAGTTTAGTGAAAGCAACAATGGTTTGATTACAACGAGAAATACCATCGTAGTAATTTCTCCACTTTCCTTCCAAATATGGATTGTTTGCATCAACACTGTGACGCTCAAGCGGCGTAATATCTGGCTGGTCACCAGCTTCTGACCCTTTATATGCATCACCACCTGCGATACTGCCGAATGTCCAGTTTGAAGCAGCACCACCCCAAGGTGTACCGTTATCCCAACCAGAGAAACCATCCAATCCAGAATAAGCAGCGATGAGCAGGGCATTTGCACCCTTCTCAGATGTTGACAAAAGTTCGTTGTTCACACTTCCGTAAGGCTGTGTTTCAAGAAAATCTTTTGCGCAACTGTAAACGACAATCGCTAGAACTACGATCACCGCTAATTTTTGCATGATATTCTTTTTCATTTTTTTATTTTTTATTCTTTGTGCTTTTCAATTTCAATTACCGATAAAAATATTTCAATTTTTTTTCGATTCAATCAATTGTTTAAGCAAGTGATCAATTTAGAACTCAACATTTACACCTACAATGATTGATCTAGCCAATGGATAACGACCGTTATCAAGACCCAATGAAAGGTCACGCTGGCTATTATACCCTTCGGTGATGTTTGTGATAGTTACATCTGGATCCAAACCAGAATACTTGGTCATTGTCAACAAGTTTTGACCTTGAGCGTAGATTCTGAATCTGCTCAAACCAAGCTTCTTCAATTGATTTGGACTGAATGAATATCCAACCTGAAGGTTTCTCAAACGTGTGAATGAACCATCCTCAACATAGTAGCTGTTTCTTTGAGAGCTATAGTTATCACCACCATCCAATACTGGAAGTGTTTTACCAGCCTCATACAAGAAAGCTTTGCTACGGCTACGCTGGAAGGCGTTGAACTCTGTGAAGTACTTCACGAAATTGAACAACTTGTTTCCATATGTTCCGCTGATGTATGCTGTGAAATCCCAATTCTTATAGTTTGCAGTCAAGTTCAAACCGAGCAACAATGTTGGAATTGGACTTCCAAGATAAGTTTCATCGTTGTTATCGATTTTACCATCACCATTCAAATCAGCAAAACGGAAACGACCAACTTTTGCGTCGCCCTTATCTGCGAACAACACCTTAGCGATGTCTGCATCAGACTTCCACAAACCTTGTTGAACATAACCATAGAACTGAGAAATTGGAAGACCCGCCTTAGTATAAGTGATGTCACCAATTCTAGATCCACCAGAACGGATAAAGCTGTTATCATTTGCTTCAAGCTTAACCACTTCGTTCTTAACAGTAGAACCTGTTACGTTGATATTGAAATTGAAATCGCGGTTTACACGCTTAGTGTAACCAAGTGCAAAATCAATACCAGTATTTTTCATTGAACCAATGTTCTGTGCCTGACGGCCAACAGCACCCAACTCTAATGGAAGCTCCACATTGTAAATCATATCGCGTGTGTTACGATTGTACCACTCCACCATAAGGTTCCAGCCACCAGTTAGATTCGCATCAAAACCAATGTTGGTTACTGCAGTGCTTTCCCATTTCAACTTAGGGTTACCTGTTGAACTTTGTTCGAAACCAGTAGTTGTTCTGTTACCAGTACCAGTGATATCGTAGTTAGATACGTCAACACCTGTACCGAAGTTTGAGTAACCAGGATAATCACCACCTACTTCGTTGTTACCAAGTACACCATAAGATGCTCTTAGTTTCAAGTCAGTGATGAATGAAACATTATCCATGAATTTCTCTTTAGATAATCTCCAACCAATTGAAGCTGATGGGAAAATACCATACTTGTTCTCAATGAATCTTGAAGATCCATCACGACGAACAGTACCAGAGAATAAATATTTGTCTTGGTATGAATAAGAAGTTTGAACGAACTGAGAAACAACATTGTGCTCACCTCTGTAGCTTCCCATACGATAAGTAGCAGGATTCACATTCTGCAACAATCTGTAGTTGAAGTTATCAAAAGCAAGTTCAGAACCAGATGCATTGAATCCTTCATAGTAGGATTGTTTTGCCTCATAACCGCCAAGAGCAGTTACTCTATGGTCACCAAAGCTCTTCTTGAAAGTCAATGTGTGGAAAGTCACCCAGTTTCTGTTCAAGAAATAAGAGTTACTCATTGAGTTTGGATTGGTATTTCCTTCAGTTGCTTCATAAGCACGAGTACCATAACCTTGACCAGGACCACTGTTATAGTCAATACCATAAGAAGATTTCCAAGTCAAATAATCAGTAAAGTCAATTTCAGCAAAAGCAGATCCAGTTACACGGAAGCTATGACCGAAATTGTTTGCTTGGTTTCTCAATTGTTGAGCAACAGGGTTACTCACGTTTGAGTTGAAGTTAGCAGGTGAAGCAAAGTTGCCCTGAATATCATAAACAGGAACCAACTGTGGCATACCATAAGTACTGATCAATGGAGAACCTTCATTAGGGTTACCAAAAGATGCTCTTGTTGTTTGGTATGCAATGTTTAAGTTTTCACCAACTCTGATATATTTACCAATATTGTAATTGCTGTTTACACGAGCTTGGTAACGACGATAGTCATTGCCAATCATGATACCCTGGTGATCGTAAACGTTACCAGAGAAGAAATAATTTCCTTTATCAGAACCGCCTGATGCAGAAACTTGATAGTTCTTCATCGCAGCTGGTTTGAAAACTTCTCTAAACCAGTCAGTACCAGCTTTGTTTGTTTTCAAAATTAAATAGTCACCTACTCCACGTCCAACTGGATCAGAGTTCAAGAAATATTTTGTAGGATCAACGGCTGGATCACCTGATAGGTAACCACCCAATCCACGAACAGCATAATCAGGAAGTACCCAATTGCTGCCCTGCTTGATATAAATGTTTGAAGTGAAAGGAATACCCTGACCAGCAGCTAATTTCTGCTGAACCTCTAGGAATTCCAATGGATTCAATACTTCAGGAACTTTTGAAGGTGTTTGGTTACCATAAAAAAGATCTACTGCAAGTTTTGAAGAACCGCTTTTACCTTTTTTGGTTGTGATCACAATTACACCATTCGCTGCTCTTGATCCATAAATTGAAGCAGAAGCCGCATCCTTCAATACCTGGATGGTTTCAATATCATTAGGATTTAAGAAGTTGATGTTTGATTCGTTTTGTACAGGAACACCATCAACAACGTACAATGGTTCGTTGTTGTTAATTGTACCAATACCACGAATACGAACGAAAGCAGCAGAACCTGGATCACCAGAAGTTGACATCTGAACACCTGGAACCTTACCCTGCAACTGGTCTGCAATATTAGACGCTGCAAATTTGGTCATCTCCTTGGTGTCTACGACAGCAACAGATCCTGTAATGCTTCTGCGTTCCTGTGAACCGTATCCTGTAACAACAACTGTCTGCAAAGCGCTTTGAGCAGCTTGCATAACAATGTTCAGAACACTTGATTCACCAACTTTCACTTCTTGCTCATCATATCCAACGAAGGATACCTGCAAAGTTGAGTTGTTGGGAACAGTGATAGAATAAGATCCATCTGCTCCAGTTGTTACTGCAGTAGCTGAACCCTTTACCTTGATAGTCGCACCAGAGAGTCCGCCTCCAGTGTCACCACCGGTAACTTTACCAGTGAGTTTTTTCTGCGCATAAGAAGCAGATACCAACAGGCCCATGAAAGCCGCAAGCATCATAGCTCTTAGAGAAAAAGCAAGCACTTTTTTCATGCAATTTTGGTTTTGATTAATAGATAGTGTTTATGTGTAAAAAATGTTAGTTTGTACGTTTATGCAATCGTTTTCGCTGCATTTGTGGGCACAATTTAAAGTCTTCATTTTAAATAGCTTACAAAAAATTAAACTTTTTTTAACTTTCGTGTACTTTTTACACAACATTTTTGTGTTGAAGTACCCGCATATTGACAATTAGTTTGATAGAATAGCTGCATGATAAACCTAAAAAAGATAGATGTTGCATATATATATTAAAATGTTGAACAAAAATTACTATTATGCAGGATTAATCATCTTTTTGATACCATGAAACAATTCCTCATTGCATTCCTATTGATCAGTGGCATGGCAACTGCCCAAGTGAAAAATATACCTGAGTTCAAATTTGTACGTATGGACAATGGTGCGGAGTTTACTTCCAAAAATCTCACGCCAGGTAAAAAAACCTTCTTCATCTTCTTCGACACAGAGTGCCCACATTGTTTTCGTGCCATCACAGAATACAACAAGAACCACCAATCAATGAATAACCTCAACATCGTTATCGTTACGCGCGATCGAAAAGATGTTGCTATGGAATTTTTAAAACGTGTTGGTCCCGTACTTCATACAAAGAAAAATACAGTTGTAGTGTTGGACGTCTACAATCAATTCATCGGTAGATTCCTTCCGAAAAAATATCCTTCCATGTTTCTCTTCGGAGCAAACAGACAATTGATTTTATATAGTGATGAAGAAAGTGATATTCCAACCTTCATCAATATCTTTAAAAAATAAATGAATAACAATGACTACAAGAAGAGAACTGCTCAAACAAATGGCATGGTTGTCTGCAGGTACAATCATGATGAAAGATTCTTTTGCATTTGCAGATGTAAAAAATAAAAAAGTAGGTGTACAACTTTATACAGTAAGAGACTTGATAGGCAAAGATGCAAAAGGCACCATCAAACAAGTTGCCGCTCTTGGTTTCAGCGAAGTTGAAAACTTTGGATACAATGGTAAATATTTTGGAATGAACGCAGCCGAATACAAAACATTCCTATCGGATGTTGGTTTGAAAGCAGCAAGCGGACATTACATGTACGGAAACTTTGGAAACAGACAAGTACCTGGTACAATTGTTTACGGATGGGAAAAAGCAGTTGAAGACGCAAAAGCAATTGGTCAAGACTATATGGTTGTTGCATACCTCATGCCGAATGAAAGAAAATCAATCGATGACTATAAAAAAATCGCAGAAGATTTAAATAAGGCTGGTGAAACCTGCAAAAAAGCAGGCATTCAACTTTGTTACCATAACCATGATTTTGAATTTGAAATGGTAAATGGACAATTGCCGATGGATATTCTTACCAAACAAACTGATGAGAACTTGGTTAAAATTGAACTTGATCTGTATTGGGCAAGTCGCGCTGGACAAGATCCTATACAGTTTTTCAACCAACACAAGGGAAGGGTAGCACTATGGCACGTGAAAGACATGGATAAAACCGAAAAGAAAAACTTTACCGAAGTTGGAAATGGTGTAATTGACTTCGCAACCATTTTCAAAAATGCAAAACTCTCTGGTATGAAACACTTCTTTGTTGAACAAGATGTTTGTCCGGGTAACCCTTTAGACAGCATCAAACAAAGCATTGGTCATATTCAATCATCACTTGTAAAATACCTGTAGAAGAAAATTTTTACATCAATGAAGATTTTCAATCTCGTATTCACCATACTCTTTATCATTTTTGCAGCACTGCAATACAATGATCTTGATCCATATGTTTGGATACCTATTTATCTTGTATCCGCTTATGTTTGTTTTCAAACCTACAAAGGGAAATTCGATAAATTCTCACACTGGATAATTATTGCATTTTGTTTGATCTATGCAGTAAGATTATTCATAGATCCAAATGGTGTGATGGCTTGGTTTAAAGAACACAATGCAGAAAATTTAGTGCAATCCATGAAAGCAACTAAACCATGGATTGAACAAACAAGGGAATTCGGTGGACTGTCCATCATCCTTATTGTTGCTGTTATTAATATTATTACAAATAAAAAAGCCGCAGCTCAATAACTGCGGCTTTCTTTTTTTCGATCAACACTACTTCACCAACAAGTGCAGCGAACCAATCGCCAAATACTGTGTCTCTTTTGCATCAGCCTTGGTAATTTTCACATATAAATTGAAAGGTTGAGCTGGTACATCATTCAATACAATTGATGCTTTTGTTGCTTTCGGATCAACATCATGTCCAATTTTTACAGCTCCCAACTGCTTTCCATTTGCACCATCAACATGTAAACTGATGGTATATCCAATATCCGGAACAGCCTGCATCATATAATTTATATCAACCAGGGTAACATTACTCAAATTAACATTGTCAAAATGAATCAATCCAATCCTATCCGTTGATACTGCAATTTTTTTACCGTCAAACTCTGCTATCGCCACTTTATCAACTCCATTGTTGGCGTCAACAGAAATAATTGGACTCCTTAATATCAGATTTCCTACACCGCTTTGTGGACGAATACCTTTTCCACCTTTATCAGTATATGTTGCAGTGATCTGCATTAAATTTCCATTGCCTAAGTCTTTAGCTGTTGGTGTAATACTTCCCTTTGAAGGCAATGATGGTGCAGCAGTTTTATTTAATCCCAATATCCACTCAACAATCATCTCTGCATCAGAAGGCTTCAGGTCTGGATGCGCAGCCATTGCTGTCTCTCCCCAAACACCACCGCCACCTTTGATGATCTTGTTGGTAAGATATGTTTTTGCTTTAGCATCATTTTGATATCGCTGTGCAACTTGCTTGTAAGCTGGTCCAATTGATTTTTCATTTTCTTTGTGACATACTTTACAATCCAATGTTGCAGCAAGATTCTTTCCTTCCATCGCAGCAGTGATAATTTGGTGTCCCATTACCTGCGCTCTGTCCATTCCACTGATATAATCAACCTTTACAAAAATTGATTTTTTATCAACGCTTCCTTTTTCTGAAGTTCCATCCTCTTTATCATTGATCAACACTTCATATGGAACGGGAATACCAGGAAAATAAAAACTATTACTGTTTACATTCTTCACGGTTACTGTTGGCGCTTCATTGCCGGCATAAATTTTTATCACCTCGCTCTTCGTTGTTGCTCCCTTTGCATCTTTTACTTCTACATATATATTATAATCACCAGCTTTAGTAAATGTAAAACTTGCATTGTTTGAAGTTGTTGCTTTTTGTACCACTGATCCAAAATGCCAAACATAATTCAACGCATCTTTATCTGGATCAGATGAGCCTTCAGCACTAACCTTTACAGTGAATGGAATAGAACCAGATTTTTTATCAACCTTTATAGCAGTCTTAGGCGCTCTGTTCCCACCATTATAATCAATACGAAATAATGCAGCGTCATTGTTTTTGGAAAACCAACCTGTTCCATATTCAACTCCATACAATCTACCATCCGGACCAACTTCAACATCAATTGCATTGTTGAATTTAATATGTGGAACAAATGATTCCATCTTTTCATAATTCCCTTCCTTATCCAATGTCACCCACTTGAAAAATCCTCTCATCCATTCATAAAACAAAACTTTATTATCATAGTAAGATGGATACCTCGTTGCAGATGGAAAATATTCAGAGTGGTAAGTTGGCCCAGCCATTGCATTTCTTCCGCCAGATCCAACCTCTGGAAATTCTGCAGATGCAGCGTAAGGATAATATATGAATGCAGGACTAACAGGCGGCAATTCTACCAATCCTGTATTGTTCTTGGAAAGATTCAATGGTTTCTTTGGATCAAAATAATCTCCCACCTTACCTGTTTCATAATCAAATTGACGATAAGGATAATTGTTTCCAACAAATAATGGCCAACCAAAAAATCCAGCTTTCTTTGCCTGATTCATTTCATCATATCCACGCGTTCCTCTTTCATTTGGATGATCATCTTGTGCATCAGGACCAACATCTCCCCAATACAAATAGTTTGTTTTCTTATCAACAGCAATGCGATAAGAATTTCTTGTTCCCATTGTATAAATTTCAGGACGTGTTTTTGGTGTTCCTGGAGGGAAAAGGTTTCCTTCTGGAATAGTGTAATTTCCTTGCTCATCAACTTTTATACGCAACACCTTTCCTCTCAAATCATTTGTATTGGCAGAACTTCTTCTTGCGTCCCATTGTTCAAACCCTTGACGATTATCCATTGGTCCGTATCCATCCAATGTATATTTTGAGTTGGGTTGATTAAATGGCGTTGAATTATCACCAGTTGATAAATACAAATTTCTATCATTGCCAAACGTCAGTGATCCCCCTGTATGGCAACAAATTTTTCTAGTGGATGCAACATCCAAAATCACTTTTTCAGATTTTAGGTCAAGCTTCCCATCTTTAAATACAAATCTTGAAAGTCTGTTTACAGATGTATCAATGGGTGCATAGTATACATATATAAAATTATTCTTTGCATAATCAGGATCTGCTGTTATGCCCATGAAACCTTCTTCTGCATTGACATCTCTCACTCCTGATTTATGATATACGTTCAGTTTAGCAACTTGAGTTGCTTTTTTTGTTTGTTGATTATAATATGTCAACTCGCCCTTGCGTTGTGAAACCAGAATATCCAAATTTGGGAGGATGGCTATTTCTGTTGGTTCATCAAACACCCCACCAGCCAAAATATTTTTTGTAAACCGATCGTCTTCTGGAGCGTTTTGTGTTCTCGCTTTGGAATAATCTGGTTTTGATCCGTTGCCAATGGCATACTGTATTCCACCTAGAATATGTTTCAAATAATTTGGATCTGCAAACGATTCATCAGTATGTCCAAATTCTGTATAGTATGCTCTTCCACCATCATAGTCATGGTACCATACCATTGGATGCCATGCGCCATTATCTCCACCCTGATATGAAGTTTCATCTATTGTTACGAGTACATTCACTTCTTCTTTGCTTGGTGCCTTTTTGAAATTATACCATTCATCAACGCGCTCCCAAACATCTGGTAAGTGTGAAGTACTTGGATGAGACTTATTGATTACATTAAGTTTAGCCTTTTGATTTTTTGGATGTCCCTTGAAATATGCTCCAACCAATTTTCCATACCATGGCCAGTTGTATTCACAATCCGTTGCAGCATGAATACCCATAAATCCACCACCCGATTGAATGTATCTTTCAAATGCTGCTTGCTGAATGATATTCAGTACATCTCCAGTTGTATTCAAAAAAACAACAGCGTTATATTCTTTCAAAACAGCATCAGTAAATTTCGATGCATCTTCAGTTGTATCAACAACAAAGCCATTTTCTTTTCCCAATTTCATGATAGCGGGTTTTCCAGGAACAATAGATGAATGCCTGAATCCGGCTGTCTTGGAAAAAACCAAAATTTTTGTTTGGCCTGATGCTGTCAATACAAAAAGAGAAAGTATTACTGACAAACATGTTTTGATTTTGGATAACATAGCAAAAGTTTAATGATAAAAAAATGGATGTCTTTAAAGGACATCCATTTTCAAATTTAAAAGAAAGATTTTATAGTTGTTTGATTTTAATATTTCTGAACCAAACTTTATTTCCGTGATCCTGAAGTGAAATTCTTCCTTTGTGGTATTTACCAAATCCAGGCATGCTTTTGAATTTGCTTCCAGCTACCATGGTATTCCAGTTGTCATCTCCAACAATTGTGCTTACAACGTTTACACCATTCAAAAACAATTTAAGCTCATTGTTATTGTAAATAATTTCTGCAAGGTTCCATTCTCCAACAGGCTTTGCAGATTCTTTTGATGAAGGAATTAGATCATACAAATCGCCGGCACGGTGTTTATGAATTTTCGCATCAGCATGTCTGTCGTTATCCAATACCTGCATTTCCATTCCAGTTAAATAAGATTTCTTATTGACCGAATCTTCCTTCACATTAAAAATAATGCCGCTGTTTCCACCTTCAGAAATTTTCCATTCCACACTGAAATGATAATTTTCAAATTCCTGATCAGTGGTTAAATCTCCTCCATTCTTTACTCCCTTTTCAGTGCTAGGAATGAAAACCAATGCACCATCCTCTATTTGCCAAGATGATCCTGTTCCTTCACCACGATAAATATGCCAGCCCTTTTTAGTCTTTCCATCAAACAAAGAAACCCATCCTTTCTTCTTTCCCTTTCCCTCATCACTTGTTCCTTGTCCCTTATTCACAAATGATACAAGTGCAATAGCACAAATCAAAAAAGCAATCGTTGTTAATTTTTTCATATTGATCATTTTATTTGATGGTTAAAATATATTCTACCATGGCTGAAGCATCTTCCATTGAAACATTTGGATGTGCTGCCATTGGAATTTCACCCCAATTTCCTTGTCCACCTTTCATAATTTTTTCTGCAAGCATCTTGATATTATCTGGATTACTTGGATATTTTTTTGCAACATCTTTATAAGCAGGGCCAATCAATTTTGTATCGTCTTTATGACATGTTCTGCAATCAGATGCTTCAATCAAAGCCTTACCGTCTTTCTTTGCAACTGCAGGAGCCTCCTCTTTTAAAGGTTCTTCTGTTGCATTGCTAATGGGCTTTTGTTCTGTTGTTTCAGTGTTGCTCGATCCGCATGCATATATTCCTGCAGCAATGATTAGTGTAAAAATTACTTTTTTCATGTTCTCTTTTTTTCTTGTTTATGGATTATATACCTAGAATTTTTTTATTGAATGCTTCATCACTTCCTGTTCCTGCAAAATCATCAAATGCTTTTTCTGTAACGCGAATGATTTTGTCTTTAATAAACACTGCACCTTCTTTCGCACCATCTTCAGGGTGCTTGATCGCACACTCCCATTCCATCACCGCCCATCCGTCATAATCATAAGATGCCAGTTTGCTGAAGATTCCTGCAAAATCAACCTGTCCATCTCCTAAAGAACGGAATCTTCCTGCACGATTGATCCAGCTTTGATATCCTCCATATACACCTTGCTTTCCAGTTGGATTGAATTCAGCATCTTTCACATGAAACATTTTGATGCGCTCATGATAATGATCGATATATGTTAAATAATCCAAACACTGTAAAACAAAATGACTTGGATCGTACAATAAACAAGCACGCTTGTGATTATTGGTATGTTCTAAAAACATTTCATAAGAAATACCATCATGCAAATCTTCACCTGGATGAATTTCATAACAGAGATCTACTCCATTTTCATCAAACACATTTAAGATCGGCAGCCAGCGGTTCGCCAATTCTTTGAATCCTGTTTCAACCAATCCTGCTGGTCTTTGCGGCCATGGATAAACAGTATGCCACAACAATGCACCACTGAAAGTTGCATGTGCATTCAATCCCAAATTCGCTGAGGCCTTTGCAGCATATTTTAACTGATCAACAGCCCATGCAGTTCTTGCTTTGCTGTTTCCTCTTACACTCTCTGGAGCAAATCCAT
>JAFMEZ010000021.1 GCA_017856455.1 Parafilimonas sp. | reverse complement strand
TTGGAGGCATTGGCTTTTTCCATCTCAATGAACCAATTGGAGGTGCTGCAAATGGGATTCCTTTGAAGACTTTTATTTTCCCATCTGGTGTAAGCATTCCAGATACTTTTCCGAATTGGGTTTCAGCTATGGGATTAAATTGTCCGTAAGTAAAAGTTACAATTAGGATTGAAAAAAATGTACTAACAAGAGTTTTCATCGTAAAAAATTGGTGATTATTCTTTTAGAAATTATAGCTTAAAAAAAATCTTCTTTCGGTATAGGAAAAGACAGATTCCCCATTCAAGCATGAAAATACAGATGCAGGTGATGATGGACTGAATCATTCCAGTAATATGTGCCATTTTCATCAAACCGTTTGTGATATTGCCAATATATCCATTGAACCATCTATCGCCTACAATTTCAAAAAATAAGTATATAAAAATGGAGTTCATTCCTACTACTTTAAAGAAGAAAAGATATTTCTTGCGGTCTTTCACATCGATGATATAGTAAGCTGCAGATAGAAACAACAAACACCAACCAAGCGAAGCCAACGTAAATGAACTTGTTGCTATTCTTTTAATAATAGGAGTGATGTACATGATATCCATTAAGTATCCAGCCACTAGGGTGCCAATGCCCCAGTAAATAAGTGTTTTTGTTTTACTTGCTGAATTGCTCCTCAACAATTTTCCAGCCAATGCCCCTGCAATGGTATGAACAGCAGTGGGTATGCAATTAATGGCTACCCATCCTCCACCATTGATTTTATTCATCAAGATCAAATCGACATAATTTCCAAAATTCTCTTGATCGGTAAATGGTTGATCAAATCCAGAAATATTTGTGTATCGATACAGCACTTCAGTAAGTAATAACAACAACAGCGAGAAGATAATTTGACTCCTTGTCTTCCATTCAAAAATCAGGTAGGCAATTAGTATGGTAATGGATAATTGTGTTAGCACATTCCACAGCTCAAATGAAAGTCCATTTTTTCTTACTGCATAATTCAATACACCCCAGAAGAAAAGCCATCCACATCGTTTTAAAATTTTTCGTGTTATGTTATTTTTTGAAATACCATTTTCCTTCAATCTTGTTACAGAATATGCCATAGCAGTGCCAGCTATAAACATGAATCCAGGTTGGATGAGATCCCAGAACCTCAGTCCATTCCAGGGATGATGATGAAATTGAATGAAGAACATTCCCAATGAGGTGCCTGCCGTATTTTCAAATAACACATTGTAGAGTCCGGTCGACTCCAATGCCAATAGAACCATAATGAATCCTCGCATGAAATCAAGTGATGCAAGCCTTTTTTCAAGTAACTCGGGTTCTATTTTTGTTGACATACTTAAAGAATTAATTTAAATGACTTGGTTAATTTCTATATACTATTAATGCCCGTAATAACTAATTTAAACCTTTCAACAGACATAGAATTGTTTTTAATAGATCTATCTTCATAATCATGAAAACAATTGTTTGCTCCCAACCTGGCCGGTTATTATATGAAGAAAAGAATTATCCTGCTTCAACAGCAGGGTGTTCCGTTGTTTGTGTAAAACAAATTGGAGTTTGTGGAACAGACCTGCATGCATACAATGGGATACAGCCTTTTTTTACCTATCCTAAAGTGTTGGGACATGAATTAGCAGCTGAATATGTTGAAGGAGGAGCGGAGGGGTTTTCAAGCGGAGATCTTTTAACCATACTTCCATATAAAAGCTGTGGTACATGTTTTGCATGTAAACAAGGTAAAAGAAATTGTTGCTCAACACTGAGTGTATTGGGTGTTCATGAAGATGGGGGAATGTGTGAACTTATTTCAGTACCTGATGAATTGCTGGTTCATGCAAAAGGATTGTCATTTGATCAAACTGCGCTCATTGAGCCTTTGGCTATTGGTGCACATGCTGTTACTCGTGCAAAAATTAATCCTCATGAATTTGTATTGGTGATTGGTGCTGGCCCGATTGGAATAGGACTTTTGTATTTCCTTTCTTTAATAGAATGTAACGTGATAGTAGCAGAAACAAATTTGTTTAGACTAAAATTTTGTCGCTCAACTTTTCCTGCTGTACAATGTATTAATCCTGCTGTTGATGATACACTCACAGCATTAAAGGATCTAACCAATGGGAATATGCCCTCAGTTGTTTTTGATGCAACAGGAAATTTGACATCCATTAATCAATCGCTTTCTTATCTTTCACATGCCGGCAGGTATGTGTTGGTTGGATTGCAACAGGGTGATATTCATGTAAGTCATCCTGAATTTCACAAACGTGAAGCAACGTTAATGAGCAGCAGGAATGCAACAGCATCTGATTTCCAATTTGTCATCGACTCCATGCGGAGTGAAAAAATTCGTCCGCAAAATATGATCACACATCGAATACCTTTTGATCAGGTAGTGAATGATTTTCCATTACTATATTCACAAAAAGATACTTTAATCAAAGCAATGATCACTTGTTAGGTTGATAGAGAGATATATTAACTTCGCCAGGTGATTTATATTAAACTTATTCTGGTGGCTATAATGTGGGGTGGTACTTTTATTGCAACCCGCATGGCAGCTCAGGTTTTCGGATCTTTTACTGGTGCTACTTTCAGGTATGTATTTGCATTGCTTTTTTTAATTCCTATGGTATTGCTGAAAGATAAAAATGCATTCAAGATCAATAAAAAACAATTCGTCCAATTATTATTGTTGGGTATTACAGGAATTTTTGGATACAGTTATTTTTTCTTCAATGGATTAAGACTTGTTGAAGCCAGTCATGGTGCATTGATTGTTTCATTGAACCCAGTGCTTGTCATGATCATGACATCTATAAGAGACAAAAAGAAAATTGACCGCATCAAAATTATTGGCATGTGCCTTTCTATCACTGGATTAATGATCGTCATTTCCAGAGGTAATCTCGCAGACTTATTGTCTGGATTTAGTTGGGGAGATGCATTCATGTTGGGTTGCCCCGTATGCTGGGCTTTGTACACTTTCTACGCAGGGGATGCTTTAAAAACAACAACTCCTTTACAGGCATCTACATGGGCTACACTATTGGGATTTTGTTTGCTTGCTCTTTTTGCTCCATTTGAAACTTTTCCCACTGCAATCAATCCATTGGTTTGGGTTGCAATAGCCTATTTGGGAATTTGTGGAACAGTGCTAGGATTTGTGTGGTATTATGAAGGAATCAGTAAAATAGGCGCAGTGAAAACTTCTGTATTCAACAACCTCATTCCGGTTTTTGCAATGATATTATCTGTATTGATACTCGGTGAAAAAATTGAAACCTATGCACTCGCTGGTTCCATCTTGGTGATTGGTGGGGTTTTCCTGATCAATAAGTATTAATCAATCCTTCCAGGATAAACTTTTAAAGCTGCCTCCAGACAATCCATTGCTGCGTCAATATTTTCATTGTTGATGACATATGCCATCCGCACCTCATTTTTACCCAAACCAGGTGTATTATAAAAACCACTTGCAGGTGCCATCATCACAGTTTTTCCATCATGAGAAAATGACTCCAACATCCACTGGCAGAATTTGTCGCCATCATCAATGGGTAGTTTTGCTACAACATAAAAAGCTCCACCAGGATTCGGACAAAAAACTCCTGGCATCGCATTTAATCGTTTTACCAAAAGATCTCTTCTGGATTGATATGCAGCTTTTGGCGCATCAAAATAGTTTTCAGGTAAATCCACTGCAGCCTCTGCTAGAATCTGGGCGAGTCCGGGTGGACTCAATCTTGCTTGTGCAAATTTCATTGCTGCAGCATATACAGCTTTGTTTTTAGTAATAAAAGCACCAATTCTTGCTCCACATGCAGAATATCTTTTTGAAATGGTATCAACCACTACAACCTGTTCTGCAATACTTTCAAGTTTTAGAGCACTGGTCGCTATACCATTGTAGGTAAACTCTCGGTAGGCTTCGTCTGAAATCAAAAACAATTGATGCTTCAAACAGATTGCTTCCAATTGTTTCATTTCATCATCGCTGTATAAATATCCTGTTGGATTATTCGGATTGCAAATGAGAATTGCTTTTGTTTTGGGAGTAATTGATTTTTCAATCGCTTCAATGGGGGGAAGTGCAAATCCGTTTTCAATTTTTGCAGTAACGGTTATGATTTTTACACCTGCCATCACTGCAAAACCATTGTAGTTTGCATAAAATGGTTCAGGTATGATGATCTCATCACCCAGGTCCATGCAAGACATCATCGCAAATACAATCGCTTCACTACCACCAGAAGTAACGATGATTTGATCACTGGTAAGTTCAATCCCGAGCTTTTTATAATATTCAGCAAGTTTTTTACGATATGATATGTTTCCGGCACTATGGCTATATGCCAATATGGGAATATTTGCGTTTTTAACTGCATTGATGATTGAAGGAGGTGTTTCAATGTCAGGCTGACCAATGTTTAAATACAAAACCTTGGTTCCTTTTTTTTCTGCAGCCTCAGCAAAGGGTACTAATTTTCTAATAGGAGAGGCGGGCATTTTTTCACCGCGTTCAGATGGTTTTAACATAACGTAAAATTAGTTAAAAAGCTTTCAATCAAATGGATTCGTACATTTGAAATAGCTTACTTTTGATTATAGAATAAAACATTTTACCATGAAAAAGATATTGTTGTCTCTGTTGGTTATTTCATTTGTTTCTTTTGGTTACGCTCAAACTGCTGAAAAAGTGATCAAATTTGCTGAAACCAAACACAATTTTGGAAAGATCAAGCAGGGTGTTCCGGTAACATATGATTTTTCATTTACCAATATTTCCAGTCAACCGCTTGTTATCGAGAATGCAACTGCTTCATGTGGATGCACAACACCAACATGGCCACAGAAGCCGATCATGAAATCTCAATCAGAAAAGGTAAAAGCTGGTTTCAATGCCGCTGCTCCTGGTCCTTTTGAAAAGACTGTTTTCGTAAAGGTGAAAGGGGTAGACGCTCCAGTTGAATTGAAAATTTCAGGCGAAGTATTGTCTGCCGAAGAATTTGCAAAGCAGCAGAAGAAGTAAGGTTTACAGGAACTTATTCACTGTTTTTTATCACTGTTTTTTTATTGAAAAAAGGGGTTAGTTTTGTCGCATGGACCCCAATCTCATGGCTGATCGTCAGGTGAATGAGCTTTCTTTTGATGCTTTCAAAGCAGCGGTTTTAGAAGATTACCGCATTGCTTATGAAAGCCGCCAGGCAAGCCTCTTGGGTAGAAAAGAAGTGCTAACCGGCAAGGCTAAATTTGGAATTTTTGGGGATGGAAAAGAAGTGCCTCAAGTAGCCATGGCAAAATTTTTCAAGCCAGGCGATTTTTATGCAGGATATTACCGCGATCAGACATTTGCTTTTGCCACAGGTGCAGCAAACATCAATGAACTCTTTTCTCAGCTTTATGCAGATCCAGATGTAAATAATGATCCCCATAGCGCTGGCCGTAATATGAATTCTCACTTCTGTTCACCATTTGTGAATGAAAATGGAGAATTTCTTGATCTCGCCAACCGCAAAAATCTGGCTGCAGGATTGGCTCCAACTGCTGGGCATCTTCCAAAGGCATTTGGACTTGCTTACGCTTCAAAATTGTATAGAAGTACTGAGCAAATAAAAAATGATCAGCATTTTTCAAATAATGGCAATGAAGTTGTTTTCTGTACAATAGGAGATGCATCTACTAGTGAAGGACATTTTTGGGAAACCATGAACGCTGCTGCGGTTGCTCAGGTTCCATTGGTGGTATTTGTATGGGATGATGGTTATGGCATTTCGGTTCCAAAAGAACTGCAAACTGTAAAAGCATCTGTTTCAGATGCGCTTTTAGGTTTTGAAAAAACCAAAGAAAGCAATGGAATGCTCATCTACAAAGTCAAAGGTTGGGATTATGCACAGATGTGCGAAATCTTTGAAGAAGGTATTTCACTTGCCAGAACACAGCATGTTCCTGTATTGTTTCATGTTGAGGAGTTGACACAGCCACAGGGGCATTCAACTTCTGGCAGTCATGAAAGATATAAGTCGCCCGAACGTTTGCAGTGGGAGAGAACATGGGATTGCCTTACGCAAATGCGATCATGGATCATAGACAATGGATTGGCAGAAGCTTCAGTAATTGAAGCCATGGAAGAAAAGGCTAGAGTTTTTGTGAATGAGTGCAGAATCAATACATGGAAAATGTATGATGCACCTATTCAATTGCAAAAAAATAATGCAGTTGAATTATTGAATTCATTTGTCTCCTACGAATCAAATGAAAAAGTAAATGAAGTTTTGCAGGAACTGATTGATAATCCTGCTCCATTTAGAAGAGATATCATCAGTGCACTTCATCGTACTGTGATCTTTGCTCAAAATAAATCCCTGCTTCAAGATATTGAACAGTACTTAGCTGAATTGAAGTTAGAAAACAAGCATTTCTATAATACTCATTTATACTGTGAAGATGGCAGTAGTCAAACAGATGAATTGCCTGTTCTTCAGTATCATGATGATGTGCCAGCGTTGAATGGATACGAAATACTCAATCGTTATTTCGATGAGCTTTTCTCCACCAATAAAAAGGTATTTGCCTTTGGAGAAGATCTTGGTATGATTGGAGATGTTAATCAGGGCTTTGCAGGTTTGCAGCAAAAACATGGTAAAGAAAGAATTTTTGATACAGGAATCAGGGAGCTAACTATCATGGGACAAGGCATGGGCCTTTCCATGAGAGGATTAAGACCAATTGCAGAAATTCAATATTTAGATTATCTCCTTTTCGGTTTACAGTTATTAAGTGATGATGTAGCAACGCTTCACTACAGATCTGCGGGAAAACAAATTGCTCCGATGATTGTAAGGACAAGAGGACATCGATTGGAGGGAATTTGGCACAGCGGTTCTCCAATGGGAGTAATTATCAATGCCTTGAAAGGTTTCCAAATATGCGTTCCACGAAATATGGTTCAGGCTGTTGGTTTCTATAACACGCTGTTGAAAGGTAAAAATCCCGGACTGATCATAGAATGCTTAAACGGGTATCGTCTAAAAGAAAAACTTCCTACACAATTATTGGAATATACGCTGCCATTGGGTGTTCCAGAAATTGTTCGTCAGGGTAAGGATATCTCAATTGTTTCATATGGGTCAACACTTCGCATTGTAGAAGAAGCAGCAGAGTTTCTTCATTCACAAAATATTGATGTGGAAGTTATCGATGTGCAAACGCTTTTACCATTTGATATCCACCATAAAATTGTTGAGTCACTCAAAAAGACAAACAGAATTTTATTTGTTGATGAAGATGTGCCAGGCGGAGCAACTTCATTTATGTTCAGCGAAGTAATCGATAAACAAAAAGGTTACAGGTGGTTGGATGTATCGCCAAGAATTTTATGTGCACAGTCGCACCGACCTGCTTATGGTAGCGATGGCGATTATTTTTCAAAACCCAATTTGGATCAGATTATACAATCGGTGATGGAAATGATGAGTGAGTAGTTCAGTAATTATTTCAAATTGTGAAATACTTTCTGCACATCTTCATCTTGCTCTAGCTTGTCAACAAGTTTCAATACTTCTTGGGCCTGTTCTTCTCCTAGTTCAATCAAATTGCTTGGAATCCATTCTACTTCTGCACTTGTAGTAGCAATATTTTTTTCTTCAAGCGCTTTCTGCATATTCCCGAAATCATTGAATGCACATCGAATAACCAATATATCTTCTCCAGCATCATTCGTGCTTTCTCCTAATTCTTCCAATCCAAAATCAATCAGTTCAAGTTCAAGATCTTCGGCATTCACACCTTCATTCTTCATTTTGAATACTCCCATTTTTTTGAACTGAAAACTTACGCTGCCACTGGTGCCCATTGCACCATTACCTTTATTGAAATGTGATTTGATATTCGCAACGGTTCTTACATGGTTATCGGTTGCTGTTTCAACTAAAACTGCTACACCATGCGGGCCATAACCTTCGTATAAAATCTCTTCAAAATTATCCATTTCCTTGCCCATGGATCTTTTGATAGCCGCTTCAACCCTGTCTTTCGGCATATTCACACTCTTGGCATTTTGGAAACACCTGCGCAGCGCTGGGTTGGTATTGGGGTCTGGTCCACCAGCTTTAACTGCAATAGCAATCTCTTTTCCAATTCTGGTGAATTGTTTTGCCATTCTATCCCATCTGGCAAACATGGTTGACTTCCTTACTTCAAATATCCTACCCATAGTGTTTGTTTCATTTGTTGAAAGTCAGCAAAATTAAGGGTTCTGTCATATGTAAAAAAAATCCCGATTATTATTCAATAATCGGGATCTGTATGTTGAATGAAGTTGTCTATTGAAGTTTGCTGTGCTTTTTACTATAAGTAAAATATACAACCAAGCCTAAGAGCATCCAAGCAAAGGCAACTGTAAGCGTTTGTTTATCTAGCCCAACAATCATGGCTGTGCATATGATAGCACCTAGAACACCCACAACTGGAGCCATTGGAGTTTTGAAAGGTCTTTCAATATTGGGCTCTTTTACCCTAAGTATCCAAACACCCAAGCTTACCAAAACAAAGGCAAATAACGTTCCGAAGCTGGTTAAATCACCTGCTACGTGTCCGGGTACAAAAGCTGCAAATGCACCAACAAATACAAAGAGAATCCAGTTTGATTTATATGGTGTTTTGAATTTTGGATGTAGATCACCAAAGCTTTTAGGAATCAATCCATCGTTACTCATTGTATAGAAAATGCGACTTTGTCCCATTAGCATTACCAATATAACTGATGAGAAACCTGCAAGGATTGCAACAGTTACAGCTGAGGCAAGCCATCCATAGCCCGTCATGTAAGTTGAAATGGCATATGCAACAGAAGCTTCTCTTCCCTTTTCTGGGTCAACGAAATCTTTCCAACTTGCAACACCAGTAAGTACATGTCCGAATAGTATATAAAGAATTGTACAGACTACCAGTGATCCAAGTATACCAATTGGCATGTCGCGTTTTGGATTTTTTGCTTCTTGTGCTGCAGTAGATACTGCATCAAATCCGATGAATGCAAAAAACACAATTGCGGCACCACCCAGTACTCCACCCCAACCATGTTTATTCCATCCACTATAATCTGCAATTACCTTACCTGCCTGATCAGTAACGGGAGCAGTATCAGCAGGAATTAAGTATGGAATATGGTTCTCTGGACGAATGAATTTCCATCCAATCGCAATAAAAATTATCACGATGGCTACTTTAATGAATACTATGATTGCATTTACAAATGCGGATTCCTGTGTGCCTTTGATCAATAATAGCGTAAGTAATAATAGAATGATCAAAGCAGGTGCATTGACCATGCCTTGATGAAGCACCCCAGCTGAGTCGGTGAAACTTTCAAAAGGAGAATGCGACCATTCATAGGGTATTGCACCTCCAAGCAATTTGTTTAAGTACTCGCTCCATGCAATTGAAACGGTTGCAGCACCTAGTGCATATTCCATGATCAAGGCCCATCCGATAATCCATGCAACAAGTTCTCCCATGGTTACATAAGAATATGCATACGCACTACCAGCAACTGGAATCATCGATGCAAATTCCGCATAACAGAGTCCTGCAAAAGCACAACCTACTGCAGCAACTATAAAAGATAGTGTAACACCTGGTCCTGCAGCTTGTCCTGCTGCTGCGGCAGTTCTAACAAATAAACCAGCGCCAATAATTGCACCAATGCCCAGCGCGATCAAATTCGCTGGTCCTAATGTTCTTTTCAAACCTTTCTCTCCTTCATCAGCTTGAGATAGAAGAGCAGAAAGCGATTTTTTTCTAAGTAAACTCATACAAGTATTTTAGTTGACAGTTTTTGTAGAATTCTAAAAATAGTTAATTATTCCTTTCAATGACTTTTTTTTACGATTCAAATAAAATTCAAAAATCCGTTTAAATCCTTTATTTTACGATCTAAATTTTAAACGAAAGCTAGGCCATGAAAGGTGTTTCATCGAAGCTTACTACATATATCCTGATTGCCATGGCATTGGGAATTGTGACAGGGTATATTATCCATACTCAATCTGCTCCAGATGCGATTAAAAGTTTTTCAACCAATATCAAGTTACTGACAACAATTTTTTTAAGATTGGTACAAATGGTCATTGCACCCTTGGTATTCACAACTTTAGTTGTTGGTATTGCAAAGCTTGGTGATCTTTCGTCAGTCGGACGAGTTGGCGGAAAGGCGTTACTTTGGTTTGTTTCTGCATCACTTGTAAGTCTTTTGTTGGGAATGGTTTTGGTAAACTTTTTTCAACCAGGTGCTGCCATCAGCTTAGATACTGCTGATGTAGAAGGCGCAAAAGACCTGATTGGTAAAACACAGGAATTTTCATTGCAAAAATTTATAGAGCACGTATTTCCGAAAAGCTTTATCGAATCCATGGCAAATAATGAGATACTGCAACTTGTAGTATTCAGTATTTTCTTTGGCGTAGGTACAACCGCATTGGGAGAGAAAGGAAAATCAATAGTAAAGGCACTTGATGCAGCAGCACATATCATTCTAAAGATGGTAGGGTATGTAATGAATTTTGCTCCTCTGGGTGTGTTTGGCGCTATTGCTGCTGTTATTGCAGTGAAGGGGTTAGATGTTTTTATTTTTTATGGTCAATATCTGCTTTACTTTTTAATTGGTATAGCCCTTTTATGGGTAGTACTTTTGACTGTAGGATATTTAGTTTTGGGAAAACGGCTTTTTGAATTGTTTAAATATATATCTCAGCCATTGCTTGTCGCATTTAGCACCACGAGCAGTGAGGCTGTGTTCCCAAAACTTACCACCGAACTTGAGCGCTTTGGTTGCAAAGACAAAATTGTTTCATTCATCTTGCCACTTGGATACAGTTTTAACCTTGATGGCAGCATGATGTACATGACTTTTGCAAGCTTGGCAATTGCTCAGGCGTATGGCATTCAGTTGGATATTGGCACGCAGTTAACGATGTTGTTGGTATTGATGTTAACCAGCAAGGGAATTGCAGGAGTACCTCGCGCTTCACTGGTTGTTGTTACTGCAACTTGTGCCATGTTTAATATTCCTCCAGAGGGCATCGCGCTGATTTTACCTATAGACCATTTTTGTGATATGTTCAGAACAATGACCAATGTTGTTGGAAATGCACTCGCAACAACTGCTGTAAGCAAATGGGAGGGTGAGTTAACAACTGCTGTGAACACAGAAAACGTGTAAATTTTTGATGATGATTGAATTGGCTATCCAGTTAAAAGATTTGTTGAATCCTGAGTTTTATATTCAACACGGCGGACTCTGGTTGTTTTTATTTATTGTATTTGCTGAAACCGGACTCTTTGCAGGTTTCTTTTTGCCGGGCGACTCTTTGCTTTTTGTTGCAGGTATTTATTGCAATGAATTGGCATCTGAGTTTGTTAATCTGCAATACGATTTTTTCAATTTATTGCTTGTGGCTACATTGGTTGTTGCCGCAGGTGTATTGGGTAATATAGTTGGATACTGGTTTGGTGCTGCAAGTGGGCCATATCTTTTTAATCGAAAAGATTCATTTTTCTTCAAGCGAAAACATTTGAATGCAGCGAAAGAGTTCTATGATAAACATGGTGGTGGTGCAATTGTATTTGCAAGATTTCTACCAATCATCAGAACATTTGCACCAATTGTTGCTGGAATTGTAAAAATGGAAAAAGGAAAATTTGCACTATATAATGTTGTGGGATGTATAGCATGGGCGATCACCATGTTGTTTGCAGGCCACTACCTCTATCAGTTTTTTTTAAAGCAATTTGGCTTTGATCTTAAATCAAAATTGGAGATCATTGTTTTTGGAATCATATTCATCACAACAGTTCCAGTAATTATTCGCCTGATGCGAAAAGAAAAAAAATAAATTATTCTTCTTTATGCAGGAAACTTCAATCAAAAAACAATTCTTGAGTCTTGCTGTTGTTGTTGCTGCCTTAGGTTACTTTGTTGATATATACGACTTACTGCTTTTTACAATTGTAAGAGAACCGAGTTTGATGGGTATACAGGTTGCTGATGCTGATATGTTAACAGTGAGCACCAAGATCATCAATTGGCAAATGATGGGACTCTTAATAGGTGGAATTGTATGGGGAATCATGGGTGATAAAAAAGGACGTTTAAGTGTATTGTTCGGATCTATACTTCTATACTCGGTGGCTAATTTTATCACAGGTTTCGTGCAAACTGTAGAACAATATGCATGGCTTAGATTCATTGCAGGCATTGGACTGGCAGGAGAGTTAGGTGCAGGTATTACATTGGTAAGTGAATTAATGCCAAAGAAAAACAGAGGCGTGATGACATCTTTTGTTGCAGGAATAGGATTGTTTGGAGCAGTGTTCGCATATGGTGTATATAAACTCACGGGTGACTGGCGACTCTGTTATAAAATCGGTGGAGTACTTGGTATTGTGTTGCTTTTCTTGCGTATCAAAGTTTCTGAGAGTTCAATCTTTCAGAACATCTCCAAATCTGAAGTGTCCAAAGGAAATATTTTTATGTTTTTCAATAATGGGAAAAGATTTAAAAAATATTTGCTGGCTATTTTAATAGGACTCCCTACCTGGTATGTGATTGGAATTCTTTTGAATCTTGGCAATCGATTTGCCAAAGAATTATATGGTGAAAATGCAATTGACTCTGGTGCTTGTATTATGTATGGATATATTGGTATTGCCCTCGGAGATATTATTGTTGGATTAGTAAGTCAGTATTATCAAAGTCGTAAGAAAGCGTTGACAATTTTCTATATCATGACTTTCATCGGCGCGATATATTTTTACAGTCCCCTGAACAACAATGATACCAGCATGTATGCCATATCATTCTATCTTGGTTTTTCAACTGGATTCTGGGCCATATTTGTAACGATGGGCGCAGAACATTTTGGAACAAATCTTAGAGCAACAGCAGCAACGACTATACCCAATATGGTAAGAGGAGCATTGCCACTGATGAATTTATTGTTCAAGGATTATTTTCAAGGCTCACTTCACTACTCATTAATTAGGAGTGGCATCATAACAGGATTAATTGTTATGGCCATAGCTGTGATTGCCTTGATCTTTACCGAAGAAACTTTCCACAAGGATCTTGATTTTGTGGAGGAATAGCTGTTTAATTCAATACTTCATTCATCGACCTAACTGCTGCAGCACTTTTTTCAAATGCTTCTTTCTCTGCCGCTGTTAAATCGAGTGGGAGTATTTTCTCCCATCCATTTTTACCAATGGTAACAGGTACACCCAAGCAAATATCTTTTTGTCCGTATTCACCTTCAAGTGAAACGCAACAAGTAAATAATTTTTTCTCATCTCTTAGGATGCTTTTCACCAAAGCAGCTCCAGCTGCACCTGGTGCATACCATGCTGAAGTGCCAATCAATTTTGTTAGGGTTGCACCACCCACCATTGTATCAGCAACAATTTTTTGTTGTTGCTCTTCGCTTAAAAATTGTGTAACGGGAATGCTGTTCCATGTTGCTTTACTGATCAACGGGATCATTGTTGTATCTCCATGTCCGCCTACTACAATAGCATTAAGGTCACTCGCGCTGCATCCAAGATGTTGACTCAACTGATATTTAAATCTGCTGCTGTCTAATGTACCACCCATTCCAATGATTCTGTTTTTTGGAAGTCCGGTTGACTTAAGTGCTAGGTAAGTCATGGTATCCATCGGGTTGCTGATCACGATAATGATGGTATTGGGTGAAAATTTTAAAACATTCTCACAAACTGTTTTAACTATTCCAGCGTTGGTTCCGATCAACTCTTCTCTTGTCATTCCGGGTTTTCTCGGAATTCCTGATGTGATTACAACTACATCACTATTAGCAGTTTTTGAATAATCGTTGGTTGAACCTGTGATGATGGTATCAAATCCAAGCAATGCAGCAGTCTGTTGCATGTCTTGTGCCTTTCCTTCTGCCAGTCCCTCTTTAATGTCCAATAAAACAAGGTCTGAACAAACGCCAGCTCTGGCAATATTGTCTGCACAAGTAGCTCCTACAGCTCCGGCTCCGATTACAGTAACTTTCATAGTGAATGATTTATATTATAAGTGATGATTTGCGCGGCAAAGGTAGGGTGTTATTTCACAAATTGGATTACCTTTGCCGCCTTAAAATGTAATTATGGCAAATACATCAGATATCTCCAGGGGCATGATTTTAAAGCTTGAAGGCAGCCTTTACACTGTTGTCGAGTTTGGAGAAAACAAAACTGCACGTGCTGCAGCCAAAGTTTGGGCTAAACTAAAGGGAGTTGACAATAGCAGGTCAATCGAAAAAACATGGAACAGTGGTGATACAATCTACCCGGTTCGCGTTGAAAGAAAGAGCTATCAGTTCCTATACAAAGACGATACTGGTTTTAATTTCATGGACAATGAAACATTCGAACAAATTGCGGTTGCTGAAAACCTGGTGGATGCTCCACAGTTTTTAACTGAAGATCAGGAAGTTTCGGTACTGATCAATACTGAAACCGAGCAGCCAATGAGTGTTGAGCTTCCTGATAAGGTGATTTCAAAGGTTACTTATTCAGAACCCGGACTCAGAGGTGATACTGCAACAAGAACCTTAAAGCCTGCAACTGTTGCAACAGGTGCTACAGTAATGGTTCCACTTTTTGTAAATGAGGGAGATGTGATCAGAATCAATACAAAAACAGGTGAATACATCGAAAGAGTAAAAGACTAGTTTTATCGATTTTTAATCATTTTATCGAATATTTGCCCCTTTTTTAAACAAAAAAGGGGCTTTTTTATTAAAAATCGGGCATAATTTAATTTGGCTGGTTTTCAATTTTACCCCACCTTTACCATCCGTTAATGACCCAAAAATCTAAAAAATGGACTTAAAGCAGATTCAGGATCTAGTTAAAATGGTAAATAAGTCTAATATCAGTGAACTTTCCATTGAAGAAAAAGACATTAAAATTACCATCAAGCAAAAAGAGGACAAGTATGTGACTGGGGTGCCTGTACAGCAGGTTCAAGCTGTTCAAGCAGCACCAGTTGTAAGCCAAGCTCCTGCTCAAGCAGCTTCACCAGCAGCACCTAAAGCAGCTGCACCTGCTGCTGCAGACAATCTTTTGACGATTAAGAGTCCAATGATTGGAACATTCTACAGAAGACCATCACCTGATAAACCCAATTTTATTGAAGAGGGCGATGAGGTTAAAAATGGCAAAGTGGTTTGTATCATCGAAGCCATGAAGCTTTTCAATGAAATTGAAAGTGAAATCAGTGGAAGGGTTGTTAAAATCCTAGTTGAAGATTCAACTCCAGTTGAATACGATCAGCCACTTTTCTTAGTAGAGCCTATCTAGTTATTTGCATGTTCTACATGCATTTTTTTTCATTTAAATCTGTGGCATGACCAAAGATTCAAAGAGTACATTCAAGAAAATATTGATTGCGAACAGAGGAGAAATAGCTCTCAGGGTGATTAGAACCTGTCGCGAAATGGGAATAAAAACAGTAGCTGTTTATTCTACGGCAGACAAGGATAGTTTACATGTGAAATTTGCAGACGAGGCAGTTTGTATTGGTAGACCATCCAGCGCAGAATCATATTTAAACATCCCGCATCTCATGGCGGCAATGGAAATAACCAACGCCGATGCCGTGCACCCAGGTTATGGATTCCTTGCAGAAAATGCAAAGTTTGCTGAAATCTGCGGTGAACACGGAGTTAAATTTATTGGACCAACTCCTGATCAAATCAGGAACATGGGCGATAAAATCACCGCAAAAGAAACCATGGTGAAGGCTGGAGTGCCAGTAGTGCCTGGAAGTGGAGGTTTGTTGGAAAGTGTTGATCAGGCCAAAGGTATTGCAAAGGAAATAGGTTATCCTGTAATCTTAAAAGCAACTGCAGGCGGTGGTGGTAAAGGAATGCGTGTAGTTTGGGAAGAATCAGAAATTGAGAAAGCTTATAATACAGCAAAAGCTGAAGCCCTTGCTTCTTTCAAGAATGATGGGGTATACATGGAAAAATTTGTTGAAGAGCCACGTCATATTGAAATTCAAGTTGCAGGTGATCGATATGGTAAAGTTTGCCATATGAGTGAAAGAGATTGCTCCATTCAACGCAGACACCAAAAACTGGTTGAAGAATCACCTTCACCATTCATGACAGATGATCTTCGTCAAAGAATGGGAGAAGCTGCTGTGAAGGCTGCTCAAGCCATCGGATACGAAAGTGTTGGTACCATTGAATTTTTGGTTGACAAGCATAGGAACTTCTATTTCATGGAAATGAACACACGCATTCAAGTGGAACATTGTGTGACTGAGGAAGTGACCAGTTTTGATCTCATTAAAGAGCAGATCAAAATAGCTGCAGGTGAACCTATTTCTGGGAAAAATTATTATCCAGAAATGCATGCCATCGAATGCAGGATCAATGCTGAAGATCCATACAATGACTTTAGGCCTAGTCCGGGTAAAATTACAGTCTTGCATCAGCCAGGAGGACATGGCATACGAATTGACTCACATGTATACGCTGGTTATGTGATTCCTCCTTTTTACGATTCCATGATTGCAAAAATTATTGCAGTAGCAAGAACACGCAAGGAGGCTATTGATACCATGAGCAGGGCATTGAGCGAATATGTAATTGAAGGTGTAAAGACAACGATTCCATTCCATCAACAATTGATGAGAAACGAAGATTTCATCAAAGGAAACTTTACAACAAAGTTTTTAGAAACATTTAAGATGAAATAATCATCATAAGCACATTGTAAAAAATTAAAAGCCTCCCATTTGGGAGGCTTTTTTGTTGATTGCGTGTCGAAACACTTGTTTGTTTATCTCAAGAACAAAAGCTCTCTGTACTTTGGAAGTTCCCACTCAGAGTCGTCTACCAATAGCTCAAGCTTATCAACGTGGTAACGAATTTGATCAAAGAATGGTTTTACTTTATCGCAATACGCAATGGCCTTATCACGAGAACCTGAAAGTGCATTGGCTGCTTTTCTAGCCTCTGTCATTTCATCGGTTAATTGTTGCGCTTTGTTGATGTGTTCAGAAATCTCACTCAATACATTCAATTGTGTTTTATACGCTTCAGGTTTCAAACCAACATCTTTCAAACCTTTGATGTTTTCAATCAATACATTCTGATAACGAATAGCAGCAGGAAGAATATGGTTACCTGTGAGGTCACCGATAACACGACCTTCAATTTGTACATATTTAATATACTTCTCCAACTCAATTTCATGTCTTGCTTCTAATTCAACGTGCGACAAAACTTTATGTTTCTCAAACAATTCTTTTGCTTTTTTCGTAACCAACGAATCTAAAGCAAGTGGAGTTGTTTTCAAGTTTGGCAATCCACGCTTTGCAGCTTCATTTTGCCACTCTTCACTGTATCCATCACCTTCGAATAATACCTTCTTAGAGGCTTTGATATAGTTTTTAATGACATGCATGATCGCCACTTCTTTTTTGTCACCTTTTTCAATCATCGCATCAACCTCAGCCTTAAAGCTTGAAAGTGTTTCTGCCATGATGGTGTTCAACACAGTCATGTTGTAGCCACAGTTAGCAGAAGAACCTACAGCACGGAATTCAAATTTATTTCCTGTGAACGCAAATGGTGACGTTCTATTTCTGTCTGTATTGTCAAGCAATAATTCTGGAATATTCTTGTGAATATCAAGTTTCAACATCACTTCATCTTGCTCATCAAATTTGTCACCCACTCTTGTCTCAACTTCGTTCAACACTTTTGAAAGGTATTGACCGATGTATGCAGAAATGATAGCAGGAGGTGCTTCGTTTGCTCCCAAACGGTGATCATTACCCGCAGAGGCAATTGCCGCACGAAGAAGATCAGCATGATCATGAACAGCCTTGATGGTGTTCACGAAAAAAGCAAGGAACATCAAATTGGTCTTTGGTGTTTTACCTGGTGCCAATAAATTCACACCGGTATCAGTTGCCATACTCCAGTTGTTGTGCTTACCACTTCCGTTGATCCCTGCAAATGGTTTTTCGTGCAACAATACACGCAGTTTATGTTTCTTGGCAACCTTTGCCATTACATCCATCAATAAAGTATTGTGGTCAACGGCTAGGTTCAATTCTTCAAAAATTGGAGCACACTCAAACTGAGAAGGTGCAACTTCGTTATGGCGAGTACGCAAAGGAATTCCCAAACGATATGATTCATATTCAAAATCTCTCATGAATGCGTATACGCGCTCAGGAATTGATCCAAAATAATGATCTTCCAACTGTTGACCTTTTGCTGGGGAATGTCCGAATACGGTACGACCAGTCATGATCAAATCCGGACGAGCATTTGCCAATCCTTCATCCACCACGAAATATTCTTGTTCCCATCCCAATGTTGCAGTTACTTTTCCAACTGATTTATCGAAATAGTGACAAACATCTACAGCAGCTTTGTTCAATGCTTCAATTGATTTTAACAATGGAGCTTTATAGTCAAGACACTCACCTGTATAAGAAACAAAAATGGTTGGAATGCAAAGTGTCAATCCTTCACCTATATTCATAATGAACGCAGGAGAAGTTGGGTCCCATGCAGTGTAACCACGTGCTTCAAAAGTTGCGCGCAAACCACCACTTGGAAAAGATGATGCATCAGGCTCTTGTTGTGTTAATGCATTTCCATCAAATTCTTCAATAGCAGAACCATCAGATTTTAATGTAAAGAATGAATCATGTTTCTCAGCAGAGGTACCAGTCAATGGTTGAAACCAGTGTGTATAGTGGGTCACACCTTTAGCTTGGGCCCATTGTCTCATGCCTGCTGCTATTTGGTTCGCAACTACTCTGTCAATTTTTTGTCCAGATTTAATTGAACTTACTAAACTCTTGTAAGCCTCATCATTTACATATTCTCTTGCAACTTTCAGCGTGAATACATTTTCACCAAAAATCGGAGTAACCTTGGATGGGCTTTCAACAACAACTCCATCCTTTACAGAAGTTAGGTTGTCGATGGCTTTAAAACGTAATGATTGCATATTGATTGATTTGAAGACGCGAAATTCGTCAAAAATGCCATCACCCGCAAAAAAAATGTCAAAATCCCCAAAATATGAAAGATAATTGTGAATAAATACTCAATTATGCGGTTGTTAATTTCATAATCGACTGATTTATTGTAAAATATAATACATATAAAATATTATAATGTGTAAGCTTTGTAGATTATATCTTCATTGACATTGGATAAATTTGCAGCTCTAAATCAATCATGGAAACAACAGTAGATACAGCCAAACAATTAGGACTCCTTCCAGAGGAATTCGAGAGCATCAAAAAAATATTAAACCGTACGCCAAACTTCAATGAGCTTGCAGCATATTCTGTGATGTGGAGCGAACATTGCAGTTATAAAAACTCCATCAAATGGTTGAAGACATTGCCAAGAGATGGGAGTAAACTTTTGGTCAAGGCTGGTGAAGAGAACGCGGGTCTCGCAGATATTGGTGATGGATACGGTGTTGTTTTTAAAATTGAATCACATAATCACCCTTCAGCCATTGAACCATTCCAAGGTGCAGCAACTGGTGTAGGTGGAATTCATAGAGATATTTTTACAATGGGTGCTCGTCCCATTGCGGCATTGAACTCATTGCGCTTCGGAAATATCCAAGATCCAAAAACACGTCATCTGTTGAAAGGTGTTGTTGAAGGAATCGGACATTACGGAAATTGCTTTGGTGTTCCAACCGTTGGCGGTGAGATCTATTTTGAAAATTGCTATCATACCAATCCACTTGTGAATGCAATGAGTGTGGGTATTGTAAAAGTGGGACAAACAGTTAGCGCAACAGCTGAAGGTGAAGGCAATCCGGTTTTTATTGTTGGATCAGCAACTGGTAAAGATGGAATTGGTGGTGCATCATTTGCATCTGCTGATATCACAGCAGACAGCGCACAGGATCTTCCTGCAGTTCAAGTTGGTGATCCCTTTCAAGAAAAGAAATTATTGGAAGCATGTTTGGAGTTGATTCCAAAAGGTGCATTGGTGGGTATGCAAGACATGGGTGCAGCTGGTATTATATGTTCAACTGCAGAAACAAGTGCGAAAGGTGGTGTGGGAATGATCATTCACCTCGACAAAGTTCCAATGCGTCAGCAAAACATGAAGTCATGGGAATTGCTGTTGAGTGAGAGTCAGGAAAGAATGTTGATGATTGTAAAAAAGGGGAGAGAAAAAGAAGTGTTGGAGGTTTTTGAAAAATGGGATCTTCCTTGTTCTGAAATTGGACATGTAACTGTTGATGGGTTGCTTAAGTTTTATATGAACGGTGAATTGGAAGCTGAAATTCCTGCTGAGAGTTTGGTATTGGGCGGAGGCGCACCGGTTTATGAAAGAACATATTCTACGCCAGCATATTTTGAAAAAATCAATTCATTTGATCCATCAGCAATTCCTGTTCCATCCAACCTCAAAAAAATTGCAGAACAGTTGATTGAGATTCCAAATATTGTCAATAAAAAATGGATATATAATCAATACGATAGCATGGTTGGCACTGGAAATACTTCTACAAATCAACCAAGTGATGCAGCAGTTGTATTGGTTAAGGAAACAGGAAAGGCATTAGCGGTTACAACCGATTGCAACAGCAGATATGTTTTCGCAGATCCATTTAAAGGAGCAATGATTGCAGTTAGTGAAGCTGCAAGAAATATTGTTTGTAGTGGAGGTACTCCTTTGGGTGTTACGAATTGTCTGAACTTCGGAAATCCTTATGATCCTCAAGTTTATTATCAATTTGTTCATGCCCTCAAGGGAATGGGAGAAGCATGTAAAAAGTTTGACACTCCTGTTACTGGTGGTAATGTCAGTTTCTATAACCAAAATCCAGATGGCGCTGTTTATCCAACGCCAACAATAGGTATGGTTGGGCTACTCGACAGTGTTGATGATAAAATGACATTAGGATTTAAAAATGAAGGTGATCTCATTTATTTAATCGGACAGTCAACCGATGATTTCAATTCCTCTGAGTATTTGCACAAGATCCTCAATATTGAATATTCTCCAGCACCACACTTTGAATTGGAAGAAGAGTTTCAGCTTCAGCAAAAAGTATTGTCTCTTATTCAATCTAAATTAATTCAATCTGCACACGATATTAGCGAGGGAGGATTGTTTATTACATTGTTGGAATCAGGATTTGTAAATAATCTTGGCTTCCAAGTAGATCAATCAAATGCATCTACCAGAGCTGATGCATTTTGGTTTGGAGAATCTCAAAGTCGAGTGGTTGTTTCAGTTTCATCTTCATCAAAAACATTGTTTGAGTCATCTTTTAACACGTCTAAAGTACCATTCCATTATCTGGGAACCGTAAAAGGAACGGAAGTGAATATCAATGGTGAAAATTGGGGTGTTTTGGCAGACTGGAAAAAAACTTACGATGAAAAAATTTCATCATTGATGAAATAAACACAGCATGCTCTAACTTATCCACATCAACGATCAATTTTTTCGCTAAACTTTAAAATAGTGGTAACTTCGTATGACCTCTGGAAGTTCCCCACAATCCCTTTCTGACGGTCAATTTTTATGACCAAATATATATTTGTTACTGGAGGCGTTACTTCATCATTGGGAAAAGGAATCATTGCAGCGTCACTGGCAAAACTATTGCAGGCTCGAGGATTTAAAGTAACCATCCAAAAGTTTGATCCATACATCAACGTTGATCCTGGAACATTGAATCCATATGAACATGGTGAATGTTATGTAACAGAAGATGGTGCTGAGACTGACCTTGACCTTGGTCACTATGAGAGGTTTTTAAACATATTTACTACACAGGCTAATAACGTAACCACTGGTCGGATTTACCAATCTGTTATCAATAAAGAAAGAGAAGGCGCATACCTCGGAAAGACTGTGCAGGTGATTCCACACATCACCGATGAAATAAAAAGAAGGATGCAGCTTCTTGCTGAATCTGGATATGATATCATCATCACTGAAATCGGAGGAACTGTCGGTGATATTGAAAGTTTGCCTTTTATAGAAGCTGTACGTCAATTGCAATGGGAACTTCCTGAGGGAGATTGTTTGGTGGTCCATCTGACCTTGGTCCCATATTTAAAAGCAGCAAAGGAGCTGAAGACAAAGCCAACTCAACATAGTGTAAAAATGATGAGTGAGAATGGTGTACATCCAGATATTATTGTGTGCAGAACTGAGCAGCCTCTTTCAAAAGAATTAAAGGCAAAGATTGCCTTGTTTTGCAATGTCAAAACCGATTCTGTTATTGAAGCAGCAGATGCCAGCAGTATTTATGAGGTGCCTCTGCTCATGCAAGAGCAACATCTTGATGAAATTTGCTTGAAGAAACTCAATATCACTTGGTTCCCAGAGCCTGAACTCAGTGCATGGAAAGGGTTTATTTCAAAGCTGCAAAATCCAAAATCAACCATTACTATTGGTTTGATCGGGAAATATATTGAATTGCAGGATGCATACAAGTCAATACTAGAAGCATTCATACATGCAGGTGCAATTAATGAAGTCAAGGTAGTTGTACAAGATGTACACAGCGAATTCATCAACAGTGAGAATGTTGTGGCTAAGCTGGAAGGATTAGATGGATTGCTTGTTGCACCTGGATTTGGTCATAGGGGTATTGATGGCAAAATCCTTGCTGTGCAATATGCTAGGGAAAACAATCTTCCATTCTTTGGCATTTGTTTGGGTATGCAAATGTCGGTTATTGAATTTGCGAGAAATGTGGCGGGTATTGCTCACGCACATTCTACTGAAATGGATCCCAATACTTCAGATCCTGTAATCGATTTAATGGAAGAGCAAAAATCAATCACCAATAAAGGTGGTACGATGCGATTAGGTGCATATCCATGTAAAATATCAAAAGATAGTTTGGCATACAAAATATATCAATCAGAGATGATCTCCGAACGCCATCGTCATCGTTGGGAGTTTAATAATAAATATTTTGATCAATTGCAGGCAGCCGGACTTAAAGCAAGTGGTATCAATCCTGCGAACAATTTGGTTGAAATTGTAGAAATTCCAACTCATCCTTTTTTCATTGGCGTTCAATATCACCCAGAGTTGAAAAGTACTGTCGAAAATCCACATCCGATCTTTGTGCACTTTGTCAAAGCGGCTAAAGAGTTTGCACAGAAAAAGGGTAAGAAATAATAGCAGGGCACTTGTTGGGTTGGGCATTTGCCAACCAACATAAAACCTTAGCTTTGCCGTTCAATTTTATTTCAGATGAAATTTGATAAGAATTCTGTCATTGGCTTCACTTTGTTGGCCTTCTTGTTCGTTGGATATTTCTATTTCACACGTCAGGGTCAAATAGAATTAGAAGCAAAACAAAAACATATTGCAGATTCACTTGCTGCTTTACAGCCATTGGTTCAAAAAAGTTCCATTCCCTCAGACTCGATAAAAAACATAGATACTTCAAAGGCTGAAAAAGTAGAAGTTGGGTCATTGCTTCAGAAAGGAGAGGCAGTTGAATCATTTTCTACTTTAGAGAATGATTTGGTTAAAATAACTTTTACGAATAAAGGTGCAAGACCGAAAAGTATTGAATTAAAAAAGTACAGCTCAGCCGATAGCAATGCTGTAAAATTGAATGCGGCTGATTTTAATAATATTTCATACCTGGTTAATGTTGGCAATAATGAAACTGCATCCACAGATGAACTTTTCTTTGAAACGGGAGAAGTAAAAAAGACAGGAGATGGTTCAAGTGCTATTGCTTTCACTTTGCGTGATTCATCTGGCAAATCAATCGTTCACAATTACACCCTCAAGTCGGGTTCATATTCAGTTGGATGGGACCTGCAACTGAAAGGTGCAGATAAATTGTTCACCCAAAATAAACTCAATCTGGTTTGGCAAGTTCAGGCTGACCAACAGGAATTAGATATTCAAACTGAAAAAAGAGAAACACAATTGGGGCTATACGATGAGAATGGTTATGATTATTTTACCATGCGTGACGGTTTGAACAAGAGTTGGGAATCTGGTTTGAAATGGTTGTCAATCAAACAGAAATTTTTTAATACTACTTTGATAGCAGATCAGGGTTTCAGTCACGTTGATGTGAATTGTAAAATGCCTGATGATTCACTTAAAATAGTATCACAGTCAGTTGCCAATATGCAACTGAATCTGCCTGCTACTGCAGAAGCCAATCTTAAGTTCACCTTCTTCATGGGTCCAAATGACTATCAAATTTTGAAGTCGCAAAACATAGAACTTGAAAACATCGTTAACCTCGGACAAGGAGTTTATGCGTTTGTTAAATACATCAACAGATGGATTGTGATGCCTGTGTTTGATGTTATTCAGAAATATGCATTGAACTATGGTTTAGCCATCGCATTGCTTACCATTTTCATTCGATTGCTCACTTCTCCACTCATATATTCATCTTATGTAAGTGGTGCAAAGATGAAGGCTTTGCGTCCGGAACTGGATGCACTAAAAGCAAAATTTGAAGGTGATCAACAGGCTTTTAGCATGGAGCAAATGAAGCTTTATCGTTCAGCTGGTGTAAATCCATTGGGTGGATGTATACCTGGCTTGTTGCAGATTCCGATATTCTTTGCCTTGTATGCATATTTCAATGCCAATATTGATTTGCGTGGCGTTTCATTCTGGTGGTCAAAAGATCTTTCTTCCTTTGATGCAATTGTGAAATGGGGATTCAGTATACCCGGATTAGGTAGTCACCTTTCACTCTTTACCATCCTCGCAGTTGTTACCAACTTACTTATTGCTATTTATAGCATGAATTCAACGCCTGATCCTGGAAATCCTGCGTTGAAATACATGCCTTATATCTTCCCTGTAATGTTATTGGGTATTTTCAATGGACTTCCTTCAGCATTGACATGGTATTATACCGTTTCAAATATCATCACCCTCGTGATGCAATTCGTTATTCAGAATTATATCATAGATCATGATAAAATTTTGTCTGAAATTGAAGCGAACAAGAAAAAACCAAAAGAGAAATCTAAATGGCAGGAACGTTTCGAACAAATGCAGGAAACACAGAAAAAAGTGAATGCCATGAAGGAGAAGACTTCAAAGAAAAAATAATGAAAGTTTTTTTATTGTCCCTTATGCTGTCGTCTTCCTTTCTAGGCTACGGACAAAGAATTTTCTCCGAAGGAACAATTATTTATGCAGTGTCATCTACCGTTGATGATAAGTTGATGAATGCAGATGTTAAATCAATTCAGCAGGTTAAAGGTGCTCACACCAGAGTTGAGTTGAATAGTACGGTTGGCCGTACCATTACGATATTCAATTCTCGCGATGAAGAAGGAGCAATTTTACAGGAGTTCGGATCTCAAAAGATCATGATACCTGTAACGAAAGAAAACCTGAGTCTTCGAAATAAAAAATTTGAAAACATCGTTTATGAATATACTGGCGATGCAAAAAAAATACTTGATTACAATTGCTTGAAAGCCACGTCAACGCTTATTGATGGCACCCGCATCGAAGTCTATTTTTCAAAGGATCTGCTGACAGACAATACCGATATTGGTTTTCAATTTGGGAGTTTACCCGGACTAGCTTTGGAGTTTACTTCTACAATTGGCAATCGATCTGTTAAATACAGTGCAGTGTCAATTAATTTTGAACCTGTACCCATTCAAAACTTCGATATCCCTACATCAGGATATAGGATCTTGAGTTACGAAGAAAGTCAGAAAAAAAAGTAAAAATTACTGCTGAGGTTTTTGTGGAGTTTTGAATTTATTCAAAACAACTTTGTTCTTATATGGTATGATATAAGTTATATTTCCTTTTTGGTAGGTGATCACATTATTGAACATCACCATATTACCATGTCGCTTGTAACCAAACGATTTATTGTCCTTGTATGAAAAACCTTCCCTAAGTGAAAGCGAAAGGTGCTGCTTCATGTTTGAGAAAGAAGATTTGCTTGATTTTGACTTCATAACAATCCCATCAATAGCAAATACGCCAATAGAAACGGTGAGGGCCATAAGGAGCACTCCTATATTTCTTACTGTATTCATTTTGGGTTTCATGAAATTCATTACTATGTTAAACAAAATTAACATATTTTATTTGATTTGGTTCGGTTAAGTAATTGTGAATTGCGAAAAAGTAATGTTGATAAATCTTAACAGGGCATTTCAAGGCAGAATCCAATCATTTTCAGTACATTAGATAAAAGCGCGAACATGACCGGGGGACCCCATTTGCCAGAGCAGGAGGATATCCGTGAATTGCTGAGCCTTTACGAAAAAATAAGGGCTGGTAAAGGAGGAGGGTTTTTAAGCGAGGAGTCATTTGAGAGAATCATAGACCATTTTGACGATCAGGATTCCATTCAAAAAGCCATGGAAGCAGCAGATCATGGCATTTCACAATTCCCCTTTTCCTCATCATTATTGATCAAAAAAGCAGATTTATTGATTGCAACCAGGCATTATAAAAAGGCTTTGACATTATTAGACAAGGCGGAGATTCTGGACAGCAATGACATAGACATTTGTATTTTAAGAACAGATGCTTATCTCGCGTTGGATATGCAGGAACGAGCTGTGGAGTTATTGGAAGACGCCATACAGAGATTTGAAGGTGAAGATCGAATTGATTTGTTGTTTGAGTTGGCTGATGTATATGATGATTACGAAGTGTTTGAAAAGATATTTGATTGCCTTAAACTCATATTGGAATACGAGCCCAATAATGAAGAGGCCTTGTACAAAATATGTTTCTGGACAGATTTTACAGGAAGAAATGAAGAGAGTATAAAACTGCATAAAAAAATTATCGAAGAGCATCCTTTTAATGATCTTGCATGGTTCAATCTTGCAGCAGCTTATCAGGGATTAAGGCTATTTGAAAAAGCAATTGATGCTTATCAATACGCTATCGCCATCAATGAAAAATTTGATTATGCTTACCGCAATATGGCAGATGCCCTGATGCGGTTACATCGATACAAAGAGGCAATTGAAAGTTTAGAAAAGGTAATAGAGCTTTCTCGTCCGGAGGACCTGATTTACCAGGCCATAGGGTACTGCTATGAAAAAGTAAAGAATTACGCACAGGCACGATTCTACTTCAGAAAGGCATCACATTTAAATCCGGATGAGCCCAAGTTATATGAAAAGATTGCCAACACTTATATAAAGGAATCAAAGTATCAGCAAGCCATTAAGTATTTGGAAATGGCTTTAAAGATCAAGCGTTTGGATGCTGATTTTAATTTCATGATGGGAGAGTGTCAATTGAAAATTGGAAATTATAAAGATGCCGCACATGCTTTTCTAACAGTAGTTCAATCCAAGCCTCGAAACATCAAAGGATGGGAAGCATTGATCAGAACCCTCTTTGATCAACAGCAATATAATGAAGCAGAGAAGCAGATTCAATTGGCAAGAACCAAGGCGGGTGATAAGCCAATATTTGATTTTTACCAAAGTGCGGTTTTGCTGATGCAGGGGAATATAAAAGAAGGTGTTGCTGTGTTGGAGGCATCCATAGAAATTCACCCCAAACAACTCAAGCAGTTTTTAAAGTTATTCCCCTCTGCAGTTCAATTTCCACAAGTTGTGGAACTGATATTAAAATACAAGCGTAGAAGAAGGTTATAATCCTACCAATTTAGTATGGCAATTCAAGCTGGTTTTGTAACTTTGCGTTACATCAAAAAAGCCCATGAATTTCAGTTTAAGTCAAATGCCTGAGCGTTTTACCAAACCCAGAAAGGAAGGTATAACCATGGTAATGGATAAGGGATTAACGCTTGAAGAAGCAAAGCAATTTGTTGAAAATGCTATTCCCCACGTTGATATCGTAAAACTAGGATTTGGAACAGCTTATGTTACCCCAAAGCTTAGAGAAAAAATTGACCTCTATCAATCCAATGGAATTCCAGTGTATTTTGGCGGCACCCTCATGGAGGCTTTCCTTATCCGAAATCAATTCAATGAATATATTTCATTGTGTAAAGATTATGGCATTCAATACATGGAAGTCAGTGATGGTTCTATCACTATCCCGCATGCAGAGAAATGTGGATACATTGAAAAATTAAGTGCAATAGGTACTGTGTTAAGTGAAGTGGGAAGTAAGGATGCAGCACATATAATTCCTCCATATAAATGGATTGAGTTGATGGGTGCTGAATTAGCAGCTGGCGCCACATATGTCATCGCTGAAGCACGTGAGGCTGGTAATGTGGGTATTTACAGAGGAAGTGGTGAGGTGCGCGAGGGACTTGTACAAGAAATTTTAACTAAAATTCCGGGTGAAAAAATTTTGTGGGAAGCTCCACAAAAAGCACAACAATTGTACTTCATTGAATTGTTGGGTGCTAACGTTAACCTTGGAAATATAGCACCTGGCGAAATCATTGCATTGGAAGCCATGCGCGTTGGATTGCGCGGTGATACATTCAGTTTATTTTTGAATAAGTAAGTCGAATAGATGAAAACCTATGGTTTAATCGGCTATCCGCTCACACATTCATTTTCGAAAAAGTATTTCACCGAAAAGTTTGCATTCGAGGGTTTGACGGATCATGTATACGAAAATTTCCCTCTAACAAGTATTGAAGAAGTAGTGCAGGTATTTATCAACAATCCTTCATTGATCGGATTGAATATTACTATTCCTTACAAAGAAAAAATAGTCACATATTTGGATGAATCTACTGAGGTAGTAAGAGAAACGGGTGCTTGCAATTGCATTAAAATCATTGGCGGAAAAAAAGTTGGCTATAATACAGATGTAATTGGATTTGGAATATCTCTTGATGCCAAATTGCAATCCACACATCAAAAAGCATTGATACTTGGAACAGGCGGTGCAGCAAAGGCTGTAGCGTATGCACTCAAACAGAGAAGCATTTCTTATCTCTTTGTAAGCAGGAATCCAAACGGAAAAGATGTTATCGGGTACGATCAAATTGATCATTCTATTTTGGGTGAGTACACCCTTATCATCAATACTACTCCCATAGGCATGTATCCTAATGTTGATCAAGCTCCAGCAATTCCATATCAGCTACTTGGTGCGGATCACTATCTTTTCGATTTGGTATACAATCCAGTCAAAACCTTGTTTTTGCAAAAAGGAGAGCAAGCAGGGGCTGTGATTGAGAATGGAGCAGCGATGCTTAAAATTCAGGCAGATGCTTCATGGGAAATTTGGAATTCAAACGACTGATTTACCGGCTGAACAATCTTGCAATGTTTGTTTGAGCGTTTCACTGATTGATTTTACTTTTCTTTCGTTGTAATCAAAGCAGACCATTTTGGTAAGTAGTTGTGCTGCAATAATTGTTATATCTTTTCTTGTAGTGTGTATGGTGTAGTAACATTCAAAACTTGCTCTCGAGATATTGGCGATTGAAAGTGAAACTTCAATTACATCGCCATAAAAAAGTTCATGAAAATATTCAATCTCTGCTTCTGCTAAGACCAATCCATAATCTCCAAATTTCATTTCAGAGCAACCGATTTTTTCAAGAAATCGAATGCGTGTTTCCTGTGCGAAAAGTAAATAGCGCTCATTGCCAACATGTCCACCATAATTGATATCACCAACTTGAACATTGATCTTTGTTTGAAAGCAAGCAGGTGAAGGAGTAATAATTTTATTTTTTCTCATTTTGCTTCAACTGCATTTTTTAAAAAATTGGTTCATCGATGCTATCGCCTTTTTTCTATGACTGATGAGGGATTTAACTTCTATTCCGAGTTCTGCAAATGTTTTATCGTAACCTTTTGGAATGAAAAGTGGGTCATAGCCGAATCCCCCGTTGCCAGAGGGTTGTAGTGCGATACTTCCTTCACACACTCCTTCAAACATCATCTCTTTGCCATCCATGATTAAAGAAATCACAGTTTTGAATTGAGCATTTCTGTTGGAAATGTTTTCCATTTTCTTGAGCAATAATGCATTGTTTTCTTCTGCACTTGCTTTTTCCCCTGCGTATCTCGCAGATTTCACGCCAGGTTCTCCAGCTAGCGCTTCCACTTCCAATCCACTGTCTTCTGAAAAACAATCTTTGTTGGTCAATTTATAAATCGTCAACGACTTTTCAGATGCATTTTCCTCTAGCGTTGCATGTGGCTCTGGGATATCGATGAATATACCCGCTTCCTTGAGCGTAATGATATCAAATCTGTTGTTTAAGAGTGCGCGAATTTCATGGGCCTTGTGAGCGTTATTGGATGCAAATATCAACTGCTTCATTACACAAAAATTTGTTTGAGGCTGTTCCAAAGTTTAACCTTCAGCGTTTTGTCTTTCAGCATTTCTCCCAAGCTTGGTGATGAAATATATTTTATTTCATCTAGCTGTTGTATTTGAAAATGCGGGAATGTGATCGGTAGTCCAAATTCAGTTGGTGTAATACCAAATAGAATAACGGTGCGCGTGATGTAATTCTCTTTTATCGCTGTTGAATTGATTGTAGATGAATTATCTTTTTTCAAAACAACTGAATTGCCAATATTTAATTTGCAGGCATTCATGATGCCAGATAGGAGCTCATCTGCTTCTGCATGTTGTTCGTCATTTGAGGCTGCGACTGCAATGACTGCATTCAATTGTTTTTTTACAGGCGGTTCATTTGGCAAAGCATCATCAATGAGAACATTTTTGTAGAGTTCTGATAAGAGGCTGACAGGTATTTTAACTTTTTCTATTTTACTCATGCGTTCACTTTCCTTTGCCGTTGGCGGTTGATTTTGTTTCTTTGCAAAAATATTTGATATGCAGAAGGGAGCAATAAAGGTAACAAAAGCAGCGACATCGAAATTGTCAACAACTGATTTCAATAATCTTCCTTTCGGGAAATTGTTTACTGATCATATGTTGATTGCTGAATATAAAGATGGTGTTTGGGGGGATGCAGAAATTTTACCCTACGGACCATTGCGTTTTGATCCTTCATTGACAACACTTCATTACGGACAATCTATTTTCGAAGGGATAAAAGCTTATCGCATGAAAGATGGTTCTGCCGCGATTTTCAGACCATACGAAAATTTGAAACGTTTCAACAAGTCTGCACATCGTATGGCGATGCCTGATGTTCCGGAGCATTTATTCATTGATGGAATGAAGCAGTTGTTGAATGTAGACGAAAAATGGATTCCAAGTGCTGAGGATCATGCATTGTATATCAGACCATTTATGTTTGGCACTGATGAAGTAATTGGAGTAGCACCTTCATCCAAATATTATTTCATGATCATATTGAGTCCGGTTGGTCCATATTTTTCAAACCCGCTCAACATCTATGTTGAGGAGCAGTTTGTGAGAGCTGCACCTGGCGGTGTTGGATATGCAAAGACAGCAGGTAATTATGCAGCATCACTTTTTCCAGCAAAATTGGCCAAGGAAAAAGGGTTTGATCAAATCCTTTGGATGGATGCAAATGAGCACAAGTTTGTCCAGGAATGTGGCGCCATGAATGTGTTTTTTGTCATGGATGGCAAATTGATTACTCCATCTTTAGAGGCAGGAACCATCTTGGATGGAATTACCAGAAAAAGCGTTATTGATTTGGCAAAATCGCTCGGAAAAACAGTGGAAGAGCGTGAAATTTCTATTGATGAATTATTAGAAGGTTATAAAAAAGGGTCGCTTACAGAGGCATTTGGGGCTGGAACTGCAGTAACTGTATCCAAAATTGCCGGTTTGCAATACAAAGACACCCTCATCAGTTTGGATGCCAACAATATGCCGGTGGCAGATCTCATCAAAAAAACCATGGCAGAGATCAAGGACGGATCTATTCCGGATTCATTTGGCTGGATGGTCAGGACAAACGCTTGATTTTCCATTATAAAATTTTAAATCTCGGCTTTGCTTTTTAGAAAAAAGCTCCTACCTTTGCCGTCCCGTTAAAAAAAGGGGTAGCATGCCTACAATTCAACAATTAGTTAGAAAAGGAAGAGAAATCATCAAGGCCAAGAGCAAATCTAGAGCCCTTGATGCGTGTCCACAGCGTCGTGGTGTTTGCACCAGGGTTTATACAACAACTCCAAAGAAACCGAATTCAGCTTTGAGAAAAGTTGCGAAGGTGAGATTGACCAATAAGGTTGAGGTGATTGCCTATATTCCAGGAGAGGGACATAATCTGCAAGAGCACTCTATCGTATTGATCAGAGGTGGTCGTGTAAAGGATTTGCCGGGTGTACGTTACCACATTGTTAGAGGTAGCTTGGATACTGCAGGTGTGAAAGACAGAAAGCAGAGCCGTTCTAAGTATGGTACTAAGCGTGAAAAAGCTAAAAAATAAAAAATAACATCGAAACCACAATATAGATGAGGAAGACCAGAGCAAAAAAATTACCCCTAGCGCCAGATCCAAAGTTCAATGATACATTGGTAACGCGTTTCGTTAACAACGTCATGTGGCAAGGAAAGAAAGGTGCATCGCTAACTATTTTCTATGATTCTTTGGAAAAAGTTTCTAAGATGACCGGAGAAGATGGTTATGAAATTTGGAAAAAAGCATTATCAAACGTAACTCCAGCTGTTGAGGTTAGGAGTCGTCGTATTGGAGGTGCAACTTTCCAGATCCCATCTGAGGTTCGTCCTGATAGAAAAATTTCTCTCAGCATCAAATGGTTGGTTCGTTTTGCTAGAGAGCGTAACGGACGCAGCATGGCCGACAAGCTTGCGAATGAAATCGTAGCTGCAAGTAAAGGTGAAGGTGGGGCATTCAAGAAAAAAGAAGATACCCATCGTATGGCAGAAGCCAACAAGGCTTTCGCTCACTTCAGGGTTTAATCGAACTGGATAAAATCTTAACAAAAGGACCGACGAATCGGTCCTTTTTTATTTCCATATCTCCCAGTCTTGTACTAACTTTGCACCCGCAAAAACAACCTTGAAAAAGGCTTCAACGAAAAAATAAATTAAACAATACAATCAGTCATGGCAGACTTAAAATTTCAACGCAACTTCGGAATTGCCGCACACATCGATGCTGGTAAAACCACCACAACAGAGCGCATCCTGCGTTATACAGGAATGATTCACAAGATCGGTGAGGTGCACGATGGTGCAGCAACAACTGACTGGATGGAGCAGGAGAAAGAGCGTGGTATCACCATTACATCTGCTGCAGTAAGCTGCCAGTGGAATTTCCCTACTGTATTGGGTAAGGCAACTCCAGATACAAAAAAATATTATTTCAACATTATCGATACTCCAGGTCACGTAGACTTCACTGTTGAGGTGGAGCGTTCTATGCGTGTATTGGATGGTTTGATTGCATTGTTTTCTGCCGTTGACGGTGTTGAGCCACAGTCTGAGACTGTTTGGCGCCAGGCTAATCGTTACAAAGTTCCACGTATTGGATTTGTAAACAAGATGGACCGCAGTGGTGCAGATTTCTTGATGGTGGTGAACCAGGTAAAAGAAATGTTGGGTGCGAAAGCAGTTCCACTTCAGTTGCCAATCGGTGCAGAAGATAATTTCAAAGGTGTTGTTGACCTCATCAAAATGAAGGGGATCATTTGGCACATGGAAACAGAGGGAATGACATTTGATGAAATTCCTGTTCCTGCTGATATGGTTGAAGATGTTAATTTTTGGAGACAAAATTTGATTGAAGCAGTTGCTGAATACGACGATAAGTTGTTAGAGAAATTCTTCGAAGATCCAAATTCAATCACCGAAGATGAAGTACATGAAGCCATTCGCAAAGCAACTATTGATTTGAGCATTGTACCAATGATGTGCGGTTCTTCATTCAAGAATAAAGGTGTACAAACTGCATTGGATGCAGTGTGTAGATATCTTCCATCACCAGTTGATATTGATGCAGTAGAAGGAACCAATCCAGACAATGGAGAAACGATCATTCGTAAGCCAGAGGCTACTGAGCCTTTTGCAGCGCTTGCTTTTAAGATCATGACAGATCCATTTGTTGGACGTTTGGCATTCTTCCGTGTTTACTCTGGTCACTTGGATGCAGGTTCATACGTGTTGAATGTAAGAAGTGGTAAGAAAGAGCGTATCAGCCGTATCATGAAGATGTTTGCCAACAAGCAAAATCCGATTGACTTTATTGAAGCTGGTGATATTGGTGCTGCTGTAGGTTTCAAGGAGATCAAGACAGGTGACACATTGTGTGATGAGAATCATCCGATCGTACTTGAGAACATGTTTATTCCAGAGCCAGTAATTTCTATTGCAGTTGAGCCAAAGGCACAAGCTGATGTTGATAAAATGGGATTGGCCATTTCAAAGTTGGTTGAAGAAGATCCAACCTTGCGTGTAAAAACTGATGAGGAAACAGGACAAACCATTCTAAGTGGAATGGGTGAATTGCACTTGGAGATCATCGTTGACCGTATGCGCAGAGAATTTAAAGTGGAGGTGAACCAAGGTGCGCCACAGGTTGCATATAAAGAAGCTTTCCAGGCTACTATCGAACACCGCGAGACATTGAAAAAGCAATCGGGTGGTCGTGGTAAGTTTGCTGATATCGTATTTGAAATGGGACCTGCAGATGGTGAGTGGTTGAAGGAAAATCCGGGTAAGCAAATGCAGTTTGTGAATGATATTTTCGGTGGATCTATTCCTCGTGAATTCATTCCTGCCATTCAAAAAGGATTTGAGCAATCCATGTCGACTGGTGTTTTAGCGAACTATCCAGTTGAGCACATGAAGATCAGGGTATTTGATGGAAGTTTCCACCAGGTTGACTCAGATTCAATGTCATTTGAATTGTGTGCTAAATCTGGTTTCCGTGAGGCGGCGCGTAAAGCAAAGCCTGTATTGTTGGAGCCTATCATGAAAGTGGAAGTAATCACTCCAGAACAATACATGGGAGATGTAACAGGTGATTTGAACAGAAGAAGAGGAATGTTGGAAGGAATGGACAGCAGAGCAGGCGCTCAGGTAATCAAAGCTAAAGTTCCTTTGAGTGAGATGTTCGGGTACGTAACACAATTGCGTTCATTGTCATCCGGGCGTGCATCTTCAACAATGGAGTTCTCACATTACAATCCAGCTCCGAACAATATCGCTGAGGAAGTAATTGCAAGAGTAAAAGGAAAGAGCAACTAAAATTTCATCTTATTGAAATTCAAATAGTTAAGTCCTGGTAACCACCAGGACTTTTTTATTATAATGATTAAAAATCTGCTTGAAAATTTATTACAAATCTTTTGTCTGTAATGAATTGAATTCTTACCTTTGCATCCCCATTAAAAAATGGGCTATTAACATATGTCACAGCGTATAAGGATAAAATTGCAGTCATACGACCATAATTTGGTTGATAAATCGGCGGAGAAGATAGTTAAAACTGTGCGCAGCACGGGTGCCGTTATTACTGGTCCAATTCCTTTGCCTACACAAAAGAGAATTTTCACCGTGTTGAAATCTCCGCATGTGAACAAGAAAGCGCGTGAGCAGTTCCAATTGAGTACGCACAAGCGTTTGCTTGACATATATACTTCTTCATCACGTACAGTAGATGCACTGAGCAAGTTGGATTTGCCAAGTGGTGTTGATGTTGAAATCAAGGCCTGATGAAGGTCTGTTCCAAATTATGTTTGGAACGCAGTTCTTTACATTCATCTCCCAATTGATTGCCGTTGGCATGATAAA
>JAFMEZ010000020.1 GCA_017856455.1 Parafilimonas sp. | reverse complement strand
GAATGCCTCTCCTGAGTGATACCATGACGGAAGGAAAAATTGTGAAATGGAATAAGAAAGTGGGTGATACTGTAAAGAGTGATGACGTGCTTGCTGATGTCGAAACAGACAAAGCAACTATGGAAGTAGTAGGCTATGCTGAAGGCACATTATTATATGTAGGTGTGAAAGAGGGAGAAGCTGCTAAAGTAAATGGTATCATAGCTGTTATTGGGAAGCCCGGAGAGAATATTGATGGATTGATTTCAGCTGAATCAACTTCATCTGCCGCTCCAGCAGCATCGCCAGCACCAGCACCTTCTGCAACAACTGCTTCACCAGCTGTAACGCCTGAACAATTGGGCGTAACTGTAATCAGAATGCCATTGTTGAGTGATACAATGACTGCTGGTAAGATTGTTCAATGGAACAAGAAAGTTGGTGATGCGGTTAAAAGTGATGATAATTTGGTAGATGTTGAAACAGATAAAGCAACAATGGAAGTTGTTGGATATACTGATGGAACACTTCTACATATTGGCGTACAGAATGGTGAGTCTGCAAAAGTGAACGACGTAATTGCTATAATTGGTAAAGCCGGAACCGATATTTCTGCTTTGTTGGGATCACTTAATGCCCCTGCAAACAGTGCACCTTCCGCTGCACCAGCTCCTGCCAATAGCAATGTTGCTGCAGCTGCTCCTGTTCAAGCAACTTCAACTGATGTAAATGACAGCAGGTTGAAAGCATCACCATTGGCCAAGGCATTGGCGAAAGAGAAAGGCATTGATTTGTCTAAAGTAAATGGATCAGGTGATGGAGGAAGAATTATAAAAGCAGATGTTGATAATTTCAAAGCTGGCACAAGTGCATCAAGCGCACAAGCTCCGGCAGCGAGTCAGCATATTGTTCGTCCAATTGTATCCGGACAAGAAGGTTATACAGATACGCAACTTACTTCAATGAGAAAAACCATTGCAAGAAGGTTGGGTGAGAGCATGTTCACTGCACCACATTTCTATTTAACAATGGAAATCTGTATGGACAATGCTATTAAAGCACGTGCACAGATGAACGAAGTGAGCCCTTCTAAAATTTCATTCCAAGACATGCTCATTAAAGCTTCTGCTTTGGCATTGAGACAACACCCTGCTGTAAACAGCAGTTGGATGGGTGATTTCATCAGAACATATGACCATGTTCACATTGGTTCTGCAATTGCATTGCCAGAAGGATTGATTGTTCCTGTGCTAAGATTTGCTGATCAAAAATCATTATCTCAAATCTCTGCAGAGTCGAAAGAACTCTACGACAAAGCAAGAAACAAAAAAATACAACCACAGGATTTCACCGGAAATACTTTCACCATTTCTAATTTGGGTATGATGGACATTGATGAATTCACAGCAATCATCAACCCACCCGATAGCTGCATATTGGCAGTAGGGAAAATCAAGGAAGTTGTTGTGAAAAAAGGTGATGGATTTGGAACCACACAAATGATGAAGGTTACATTGAGTTGTGATCACAGAAGTGTGGACGGAGCTGTTGGTGCAGCATTCCTTCAAACGCTCAAAAAATACATGGAAAATCCAGTCGTAATGCTGGTTTAATTTGCAAAGGTGAAAAGAACGCTTGTTATTGGCGCCTCTCCAAAATCTTATCAATACAGTCATATGGCTATTGTCAAGCTATTGTCAGCAGGACACCCTGTTGAAGCAATTGGAAGGAGTGTGTTTGATCTAAATGGTGTGCATGTAACTGATCAGAAAGAATCATTCAAGGATATCGATACAGTTACAATGTATTTAAATCCCGAAAGGCAAAAAGAATACGAAGAGTATATCATCGCTCTTCATCCCAAAAGAATCATTTTCAATCCAGGTGCAGAAAATCCTTCATTTGCTGAAAAGGCCTCAAAAGCGGGCATTCAAGCAATTGAAGCTTGCACACTTGTGATGTTGGGAACAGGACAATACTAAACCAAGTCATCCTTTATTAGTGCTTATCTTTGCAGCATGTCTCAAAAACCTGTTCGAGTTCGTTTTGCGCCTAGTCCAACAGGCGGACTCCATCTCGGTGGAGTTAGAACTGCATTATTTAATTATCTGTTTGCAAAAAAATACAACGGCAGTTTTGTGCTGCGCATAGAAGACACCGACCAAACTCGCTATGTACCAGGAGCTGAACAATATATCATTGATTGTTTAACATGGTGCGGCATCGCACCAGATGAAGGTCCGCATCAACCAGGAAAATTTGGACCTTATCGTCAGAGTGAGAGAAAAGAACTCTACCGCAAATATGCATTGGAATTAGTTGATAAAGGTTTTGCTTATTATGCGTTTGACACGACAGAAGAATTGGAAAAAATGCGGGAGGAATTCAAAACTGAAAGTAACCCATCTCCTCAATACAATCATGAGACAAGATTAAAAATGTCTAACTCCCTTTCTTTGCCAAAGGAAGAAGTTGAAAAAAAGCTTGCATCAAATCAACCCTATGTGATCAGAATTAAAATGCCTGATCAGAAAGAGATTCATTTGCAAGATATGATCAGAGGTGAGGTTGTTTTCCATTCACATTTGGTAGATGACAAAGTATTATTAAAAGCTGATGGTATGCCAACCTATCATTTGGCAGTGGTGGTGGATGATCATGCAATGGAAATAACACATGCGTTTAGGGGTGAAGAATGGTTGCCTTCTGCACCAGTTCACATCTTGCTGTGGGAATACTTGGGATGGAAAGACGATATGCCAAATTGGGCGCATTTCCCACTGATTTTAAAACCAGACGGACAAGGAAAATTAAGTAAGCGCGATGGAGACCGTTTAGGATTTCCTGTATTTGCAATGGATTGGAAAGATCCCAAAACAGGTGAATTGACAAAGGGTTTCAAAGAAATGGGATTCATGCCAGATGCCTTCATTAATATGTTGGCGATGTTAGGATGGAATGATGGGAGCGGAAAAGAAATTTTCACAAAAGATGAATTGATCCAACAATTTTCGGTTGAAAGAATTCATAAAGGGGGTGCCAAGTTTGATTTTGAAAAAGCAAAATGGTACAATCATGAATGGCTGAAAGCAAGTTCCAATGAAATATTGATTCCATATGTAAAACGATTACTTGATGACAATGGAATTAAAGCTGATAATAATATTTTAAATCAGGTGATCCCTCTTACGAAAGAGCGTTGCCATTTGATCAGTGATTTTTTAATACAGTTGAAATACTTTTTTACAGCACCTGAAGAAATTGATACTGATGCCGTAAAACCAAAATGGGATCAGCAGAAAGCTGATTTCTTTAAAGCATGCAAACAGGAGTTTGCATCATTAAACAATTGGATTGGTCAGGATATTGAAAATGTTTTCAAACAAACTGCATCAACATATCAATTAAAGCCAGGCGATGTACAGCTCCCTTTCAGAATCATGTTGGTTGGAGGGAAATTCGGACCTGCAGTTTTTGAGATTGCAGCCATCATAGGAAAAGATGCCACTCTTGAAAGGATGAACAAGGCACTCAACCTGTTTAATAAATAAGAAACTCATGGGTAATGCACAAAGACCATTAAGAGTACTCATCGCAAAAGTAGGCTTGGATGGACATGACAGAGGAGCCAAAGTAATTGCTACATCACTAAGAGATGAAGGTATGGAAGTAATCTATACAGGATTAAGGCAAACACCTGAAATGGTGGTAGCTGCTGCACTTCAAGAAGATGTTGATGCCATTGGAATAAGTATTTTATCAGGCGCTCATATGACAGTTTTCCCAAAAATAATTGAGCTGATGAAAAGAGAAAATATGCAGGATGTTTTGCTCACTGGCGGAGGCATCATTCCAGAAGAGGATATGAAAGCTCTTGAAGATATAGGAGTTGGCAAATTGTTTGCTCCTGGAACAAATTCAAAAGAGATTGCTGATTACATTAAATCCTGGGCTGCTCAACACCGCCCTTTCTAACTCCATCATATGTACTCAACGATTATTGCAGAAATCAAAACAGGTATATTGAAAATAATTATCAATAGACCTGAAAAACTCAATGCCCTCAACGAAACAGTATTACTCGAACTAAGAGAGGCGATAATGCAACTCAGACAAGATCAATCATTGAGAGGCGCAATCATTACAGGCAGCGGAGAAAAAGCATTTGTTGCAGGTGCAGATATCAGTGAATTCTTAAAAGCAGACAGCAGTGAAGGAAAAAAATTGGCAATCAAGGGGCAAGAGGTTTTTGCGTTGATTGAAGAAACAACAAAACCAATTATTGCCGCTGTAAATGGCTTTGCATTGGGAGGCGGATGTGAATTGGCAATGAGCTGCCATTTCAGGTATGCATCTGATCGTGCAAAATTTGGACAACCGGAAATCAATTTGGGTATCATACCAGGCTATGGAGGCACACAAAGGTTAACAAGACTTATAGGAAAAGGCCGTGCAATGGAAATGATGATGAAAGGCGATATGATTGATGTGAATGAAGCATTTAGAATGGGACTGGTTAACAAAATAGTTCAACATGAACAATTGATGCATGAAGTGGAAGAAATACTGAAATTCATCATTTCAAAACCACAGCCTGCATTAGCAGCATTGATTCAAGCTGTGAATGCAGCAGAGCATCATGGAATCAATGGATTTGAAAAAGAAGCAGAAGCATTTGCATCAGCATTTTCATCCGAAGAAATGAAAGAAGGGGTTACTGCTTTTTTAGAAAAAAGAAAACCCAATTTCAAGTAAATTTGCACATTCAATCATACAACATGGAATTCAGGATAGAAAAAGACACAATGGGTGAAGTGAAAGTGCCAGCTAACGCATATTTCGGGGCACAAACGCAAAGAAGCATAGACAATTTTAAAATTGCACAAGACATCAATAAAATGCCGAAGGAGATAATTCGTGCATTCGCCTATCTTAAAAAAGCAGCTGCCATTACAAATTTTGAAGCGGGTGTTTTAAGCGAGGAAAAATCTAAGCTCATCGGACAAGTTTGTGATGAAATTCTTGAAGGGAAACTTGACGAATATTTTCCTCTTGTTGTTTGGCAAACAGGAAGTGGAACCCAGAGCAATATGAATGTAAATGAGGTTGTTGCATACAGAGGACATGTATTGAAAGGTGGAGCACTTGGAGATAAGGAGAAATTTTTACATCCGAATGATGATGTAAATAAATCACAATCTTCAAATGATACTTTCCCAACTGCCATGCATATTGCGGCATATAAAATGATCGTAGAAACTACCCTTCCAGGTATTGAGAAACTCCGCAATACACTTGCAGAAAAAAGTAAATCTTTTATGCATGTCGTGAAAATCGGTAGAACACATTTTATGGATGCTACTCCATTAACATTGGGACAAGAATTCAGTGGATATGTGTCTCAACTTGATCATGGGATCAAAGCAATTAAAAACACACTCTCCCATTTGTCTGAGCTCGCATTGGGAGGAACTGCAGTTGGAACAGGCATCAATACTCCAGACAATTATGCAGATCATGTAGCGAAACATATTGCTGCACTTACAAAACTTCCATTTGTTTCTGCAGAAAATAAATTTGAAGCATTGGCTGCACATGATGCAATTGTTGAAGCCCATGGTGCATTAAAGACAGTTGCGGTGAGCTTGATGAAAATTGCAAATGATATCAGAATGTTATCATCTGGTCCACGTAGCGGAATAGGTGAAATCTTCATCCCAGATAATGAACCAGGATCATCCATCATGCCAGGAAAAGTAAATCCAACACAATGCGAGGCCCTTACCATGATCGCTGCGCAAGTATTGGGTAATGATGTTGCCATCAACGTTGGTGGAGCAAATGGACATTTTGAATTAAATGTATTCAAGCCAATGATGATTTATAATTTCTTGCACAGCGCAAGATTGATTGGAGATGGATGCGTGAGCTTTAATGACAAATGTGCTGCTGGAATTGAACCACTTTATGACAACATAGACAAGCATTTGAATAATTCTCTGATGCTGGTTACTGCTTTGAACACCAAGATTGGATATTATAAAGCAGCAGAGATTGCACAAAAAGCACATAAAGAAGGAACTACCTTAAAGGAAATGGCCGTGAAACTTGGCTATTTGACTGAAGCCGAATTCGATGCATGGGTTGTACCATCAGACATGGTTGGAAAAATATAACCCTTCACTTGATCAACGCTGACTTGCGATCAACAGATTAAGATCAGTATATTTCAATTTGAAACGCTGTGACAAATGGAAATTTGTAAGCGCCCCTTTGAACATATATATACCGTTACGTATGTTCAAGTTGTGCCAAACCAACTTTTCAAGTCCGCCCTCATCACCAATTCTCAACAATAATGGCATCAACACATTGCTGATAGCCTGTGATGCTGTTCTTGCAAATCCAGATGGAATATTTGGAACGCCGTAATGAATGACATCAAATTTTTTTACAATTGGTCTCTCATGAGAGGTAACTTCTGAAGTTTCAAAACAACCTCCCCTATCAATACTCACATCAACAATCACACTTCCTGGTCGCATCATTGACACCATCTCTTCAGTCACCACAACTGGCGTCCTTCCACTTGATGAAGTAAGTGCACCAACAGCAACATCACATGTCTTCAATTGCTTTGCTAAAATTTTAGGCTCCAATACGGATGTCCATAAACGAACTCCGATATTATTCTGCAAACGCTTAAGCTTATAGATATTGTTATCAAATACTTTTACACTTGCCCCCATTGCCAATGCAGTTCTTGCTGCATACTCACCTACAATTCCAGCACCTATGATAATAACCTTGGTGGGAGGAATACCGGATATACCGCCCAATAAAACTCCTTTCCCATGGTTTGCACTGTTTAAATATTGACCTGCGATAAGCATGACCGCACTGCCGGCAATTTCACTCATGCTGCGTACAATTGGATTATGCCCAGACTCATCCTTCAAATTTTCAAATGAAAGCGCAGTAACTTTTTTCTCCATCATCTTTTCAAGAATATGCGTTTTCATAACTGGAAGATGTATGGGAGAAATAATTGTTTGTCCAAGTGACAACAAAGGCAACTCCTCGTCAGAAACAGGCGCAGATTTTACAATCAAATCACTTTGAAATATCTCTTTTTTATCCAAGACAATTTTTGCTCCTACATCAGCATAGTCTTTATCAGAAAAATGGGCCCCTTCACCTGCCTTGTGTTCAACTGATACAACGTGTCCGTTGTTAACCAGTACACCAACCGCATCTGGAGTAAGCGCAATTCTATTCTCCTGAAATTCACTCTCCTTAGGTATGGCAATTGACAAGGATGAAGCAGAGGGTTTAATATCCAATGTTTCTTCTAAGGTTTCATAGCTGATGCCAGCACTTACAAAAGGTTTCTTTGCCATTGTTCTAAAATACATTTGAAGATACTCAAATTTATGTTGAGATTACTTCTATATGTCTTTTGTCTGCTGATTTAAAAGATAACTTGACAAGTAAATAATGATCAGGTAAAATACCCCTGGCTTTTTGTGGCCACTCGATCAGACAACAGGCCCCACTGTACAAATACTCTTCAATTCCTGCTCGGATTGCCTCCTGCTCATCGGATATTCTATAAAAATCAATATGAACAATATCCTGGTATTGAGCACCTGGTGAAGTTTTATAAAGATTCATGAGAGAGAAAGTGGGACTGCTAACATTATCGATTACCCCCATTCGTTTACAGATTGAACTGATCAATGTGGTTTTACCAGCACCCAATTCTCCTTCAAAACAAATTACGGCTGAGCTGGGAATTAAACGAATGATCTCCTCAGCAATATCTGCTATTTCTTGAAGTGTGAAATCTCTTTTAAGCAATTGCATAGACTGCGAAGGTAATTTAATCTGTAATTTTGGGTTATGGAAAAAGTCAATTGGAAAGTAGACGGTATGACCTGTGCAAATTGCGCCTTAACCATCAATAAATTTTTGGATAAACAAGGAATGCAAAATATTCGTGTAAATCCAATCGACGGAGATGTTTCTTTTGAAATGGTGGATGGTTCCAGTACAGATACAATCAAAAAAGGAATTGATGATCTGGGTTATCATGTCATCGAAAAAGTGAATGAAGACAATAAAACGAAAGCTCCATTTCTTTCAACGAATATTCAACGCTTACTTTTTTGTCTTCCTTTTACACTTGTACTCATGCTTCACATGCTTGAGTCAGTTATTCACATCCATTGGTTGATGAATCCATGGCTTCAGTTATTCCTTTGCCTTCCGGTTTTTCTTATTGGAATGAATTTTTTTGGAAGAAGTGCAATCAAGAGCTTACGCAACCGAATGCCCAATATGAATGTATTGGTTGCACTTGGAGCATTTGCAGCATTTGCTTATAGTCTAATAGGCACATTAATGGGACAAGGAGAGCAGTATCTTTTTTATGAGACTGCTGCAACCATAATCACACTGGTATTTTTTGGAAACTACCTTGAAGATGCATCCATGCAATCCACTCAACGGGCATTGAAGTCACTGATGAAATCTCAAAAAATCATGGCCAACATGATTGCATTTGATGAAAACCATCAGGAAGTGATCATGCCGATTGAAAATACCCAATTGAAAGTTGGTGATCTGATTCTTGTAAGAAGTGGTGAACAAGTACCAATCGATGCTAAAATATTATGGGGTGATGCACACGTCAATGAATCACTGCTGACTGGAGAATCTATTCCTATTCATAAAATAGCAAAAGACAAGATTATTGGGGGCAGCATCTTGGAGACTGGCTCTGTTAAAGCACAGGTTACTGCAACTGGAGACGATACTATTCTATCTGGCATATTACAACTGGTTAAACAAGCACAAGGAGAAAAACCTCCTATTCAGCATTTAGCTGATAAAATCAGCGGAATATTTGTACCAGTCGTTGTCATCATAGCTGTGTTAACATTTTTAGGAAACTTTTTTTATTTGAATGAATTTACTGCAGCACTTATGAGAAGTATAGCTGTGCTGGTCATTGCATGCCCATGTGCAATGGGACTTGCAACACCTGCTGCGATAGCAGTTGGACTCGGAAGGGCAGCAAGAAATGGGATACTATTCAGGAATGCTACAAGTTTGGAAAATTTCAGAAACATAAAACAAATTGTTTTCGATAAAACAGGAACCCTCACCACTGGATCATTTAAACTCGCCAATTATAAAGAGATTGATGTAGATCCCCAATTCTTCAAGACAGTGGTTTACTCTCTTGAAAAATATTCAACACATCCAATAGCAGTTTCAATTGCTGCAGCATTTAAAGTGAAAGAAGAGATCAAGTGGAAATCAATTGAAGAAGTAAAAGGAATTGGCATGAAAGGAATTGATCGTGATGGGAATGAGTTCTGGGCTGGTTCATATAAAATCGCCAATACACTTACCAGTGAATCCAATCACAATGTATACATCTTAAAAAATAAGCAACTGATAGGATGGCTTGATGTTGAAGATGAATTGAGACCAGAATCCAAGGAAATCATCAGTCACCTGAAAAAACTTGGACTTAAAACTATTCTACTGAGCGGCGACCGAAAAGAAAAATGTCAACATATACAAGAGGCGCTTGGACTAGATGAATTCATTGCAGAACAGAGTCCAGAAGAAAAACTCAAAAAAATTGATGAACTAACCAAACTTCATCCTACTGCGATGGTAGGCGATGGCATCAATGATGCACCTGCCCTTGCAAAGGCAACCATTGGAATATCACTGAGTGAAGCCTCTCAATTGGCAATACAAAGTGCACAAGTTGTGCTAATGAATTCGGGTTTGAAAAAATTACCAACAGCACTTGGATTAGGTAAGCATACCTATTTAACAATCAAACAAAATTTATTCTGGGCGTTTTTCTATAATATCATAGCATTGCCAGTAGCCGCTTTTGGATTGTTGACTCCAACGCTAGGCGCATTGGTGATGGGATTAAGTGATGTAGTATTGGCGATAAATTCAGTAAGATTATTTGTAAAAAAAGTTGCTTGATTCAAATACAATGAAATCCCCAAAAGAAATCCTTCAAGAATATTGGGGTTATGATGCATTCAGACCAATTCAAGAAGATATTATTCTTTCCGTATTGAAAGGGAAGGATACGCTAGCTGTTCTTCCTACTGGAGGTGGAAAATCAATTTGTTTTCAAGTTCCAGCATTGTTGATGAATGGCACATGCTTAGTAATATCACCATTGATCGCATTAATGCTCGATCAGGTTGAAAAGCTAAATGCGCTTGGTATCCCATCCAGAGCAATTTATACTGGAATGAGTACAGGAGAGATTGAAGACATCATGTTTGCATGTGAAGAGGGCGATATCAAATTTTTATATATATCCCCAGAGCGATTGACCAATGAAAAATTTTTAGACCGATTACAAGATTTTTCAATCGCGCTTCTCGCAATTGATGAAGCGCACTGTATTTCTCAGTGGGGCTATGATTTTCGACCGGCTTACTTACATATTTCAGAGATAAAACCTCTCTTGAAAAAAATCCCAACAATTGCATTAACAGCATCTGCTACTAATAAAGTTAAAGATGACATAGTTGAAAAATTGAAACTTCAACAACCTGCTATCTTTTTTGGTTCATTCAAGAGAGAGAATCTTTCCTATCATGTTTCACTTGCAGATGATAAAATCAATGCACTCATTAACATTTTAAGAAAGCAAAAAGGCTCAAGTATTGTCTATTGCAAAACGAGGAAAAAAACCAAAGAGATATCAGATTTATTAAACCAGTTTCAATTCAACACAGACTTTTATCATGCAGGTCTAACACAGGATCAAAGAAATGAGAAACAAAGATCATGGTTAAAAGGTGAGACCAAATGTATGATATGTACAAATGCATTTGGGATGGGTATCGACAAACCTGATGTTCGCCTGGTTGTGCATATGGATGTGCCAGATTGTTTAGAGAACTATTACCAGGAAGCTGGAAGAGCAGGAAGAGATGGCGCTTATGCAGAGGCGATTCTTTTATTCAGGAAACAAGAATTAGAGGAATTAAAAACATTACCAGATCAAAAATTTCCAAGCATCACAGTCATTCGAAAAATATATAGAGCATTATGTAATCATTTCCAATTGCCGACTGGTGTCGGGTCAGGCACATGGTTCGATTTTGATATCCAATCATTTACTTTGTCTTTCAATCTGAATTTGTATGAAGTCCTCTATAGCCTTGAGGTTCTGAAACAAGAGGAATTGCTTACCTACCAAGATCAGGTTTTCACCCCTTCAACCGTTTATTTTAGTACAGACCGCACAACGCTTGAAACGTTTGAAAAACAATTTCCTGATTTGGAACCATTGATCAAGATGCTGCTCAGAACATATGGAGGAATTTTTGATCATGCAACAAAAATTAATGAAAGGCAAATTTCATGGTTATTAAAATCAGATATTCAAAAGGTGAAATCCTCACTCAAGACATTACACAAGTTTGGGATAATTGATTACCGACCTGCAAAAGAAAATGCACAAATCCATTTTTTACATGACCGCTTTGTGTCAGATGAATTGAATATTGATTACGAAAACTATCAGTCAAGGAAAAGGGAGTATACAATTAGGATTGAAAAAATTATTGGATATGTTCAAGCCAACTCGTGTAGGGCATCTTTTATTTCAAGTTATTTTGGCGATGACAAAAACTATGTATGTGGAATTTGTGATATATGTATTAAAAAACAAGAAAAACATTTTCAAGATGAACGCTCCGGCGACTTAATAAAAAAAATTAAAAATACCTTGAATGATAATCCTATGTCATTAAATGAAATAAGTCAGTCATTGGAATGTGTACCAGAAAAATTAAAAAATGTGTTGAGATTTCTTGAGGAAGAGGGAGTTGTTCAAATGAACTTAAATGGTACTTATGAGATGAAATAAAAAAGGGCCAGGATAGAAATCCAGCCCGTTTTAAAATCCAATATCCTATGAAAAACCGTAGTGAAGATAATTACTAAATCATATTTGCCACAATAAAAGTCCACTTTTTTTAAAAAAATATTAAAGACAGATAATGGTAACTATTTAGTAACCTAATAATGACTTTATAAAAACAACATTTCGTTGATTTTTTCAATAAAAATGTTGTTTTTGTGACAAAAGTCACATTTCTTCCTCCCTTTCAAGCATCAAAATTGCACTTTGTTGAACAATGAAGTATTTGTTCCCTTCATAGAGGACCTCAGTGGCTGCATTGACTAAAAATATGGCTAAATCACCCTCTTTTGCCTGAAGTGGGACATATTTGACTTTTTCTTCATCTGTTTTCCAGGGTTCCTCTTCAACAGGCATTGGAATGACAAATCCAGGCCCGGTTTTAATAATCACACCTTGTTGAACCTTTTCTTTTTCCTGCACACCCGGCGGCAGGTAAAGTCCACTTTCTGTTTTCTCATTTGGCTTGGATGGTCTGATCAAAACTCTGTCACCGATTACAACTAATTTTTTGAATGTATTGTCTGAAGTCAAACGCATAGAATAAAATTTGTTAGATCATAGCAAATTCCAAAAAATGTGCCTGTTTAACAAAATTTTATTGCAAGTCTGCCATACTTGTGGCCAACTTAAATTTATTTTGTCTAAAACAAGCAAATATGTCAGCTCAAGCAAAACATAAAATCCTACTCTGCGAAGACGATGCGAATTTGGGACTCGTATTAAAGAATTTTTTAGAGCTTAATGAATTTGACGTGGTCTTGGAAAGAGACGGCAGATTGGGATTAGCAGCATTCCAAAGAGAGAAGTTTGATATCTGTTTATTGGATGTGATGATGCCCAAGATGGATGGTTTTGCCCTGGCAGAAGAAATAAGAGATATCAACCCGGATATACCATTGTTCTTCTTGTCTGCAAAATCTATGAAAGAGGATCAAATCAAGGGCTATAAACTTGGAGCTGATGACTACATCACCAAACCATTTGACTCCGAACTCCTACTGTTTAAAATCAAAGCTATTTTAAAGCGTAATGATGAGCAACACAAGGAGCAGGAAAACGTTGAATATGATCTTGGAAAATATCATTTTATTCCAAAGCTAAGAGAGCTCTCAATTGACGGAAATAAAGTCACCTTATCTCCAAAAGAAAATGAGCTTTTAAAGATGTTGAGCGAATACAAAAATGATTTGCTTCAAAGAGAGCTCGCCTTGAAAAAAATATGGGGAAATGACAATTACTTCAACGGAAGAAGTATGGATGTCTATATTGCAAAACTTCGTAAGTACCTCAAGGAGGATCCAAATGTTGAAATTGTCAACATTCACGGAAATGGCTTCAGACTGATCGTGAAATAAGCATTTTACTGATTAAAAAAGCAGGTTCTCATTTCCAGCTCTAGGTGTTCTGCCAAGGTGTTCATAAGCCCTTGCAGTAACTTCTCTTCCTCGCATTGTGCGTTGGAGAAACCCCTCCTGTATCAAAAAAGGTTCGTAGACGTCTTCAATTGTTCCAGATTCCTCACCAACAGCTGTTGCTAGTGTACCTAATCCAACTGGTCCACCTTTGAATTTATCTATAATCGTACTTAAGATTCTGTTATCCATCTCATCTAAACCATGCTCATCCACTTGCAATGCTTTCAAAGCATGTTTTGTAATGCCAATATCAACTACACCATTACCAAGCACTTGTGCAAAGTCTCTTACACGTTTTAAAAGTCCATTTGCTATCCTAGGTGTCGCCCTACTCCTTCTTGCAATTTCTTTTGCAGCATCTGATGTGATCTTGGTTTGTAAAATTCCTGCAGATCTGGAAATAATTCTTTCTAAAACTTCACTATTGTAGTACTCCAACCTTGATTTGATCGCAAAGCGAGAAAGCAATGGAGCAGTCAACAATCCACTTCTGGTAGTTGCACCGATCAGTGTAAAAGGATTCAAGTTAATTTGAATTGTTTTTGCGCTGGGTCCTCCATCAATCATGATATCGATTTTGAAATCCTCCATTGCAGAATATAAATATTCCTCCACAACATTACTCAAACGGTGAATCTCATCAATAAATAAAACATCATTAGGTTCAAGACTGGTCAATAAGCCAGCTAAATCTGCTGGTTTTTCAATGACAGGACCAGAAGTTTCTTTGATACTTGCTCCCATTTCTCTGGCAACAATTCTGGAAAGCGTTGTTTTACCCAATCCTGGTGGTCCATGAAACAATACATGATCCAATGATTCTCCCCGAAGTTGTGCTGCCTTGATGAAAACTTTTAAGTTTTCAATAATTCCAGGCTGCCCAGAGAAATCTTCTAAGCTAACCGGACGGATGCTATTCTCATACTCTTTGTCACCTGCAATAGCTGATGTAGACTTCGGATCCAAATTCGGATTCATCATACAATGAAATTACGTGATTCAGTTGTAAAGCAGCGGTTATGCATGAGAATTATAACACTACATTGATCATCTTATTTTTGACATAGATGATTTTCTTTGGCGGTTTACCATCCAACCATTTTTTAACAATGGGATCTTCCATCACCATTTGTTCAATTTCTTGCTGAGTGACATTCAGCTCGATCATCATGGTTGTCCTGGTTTTACCATTGATAGCAATTGGATATTCTTTAGATGTTTCAATTAAATACTTTTCATCTACGGTAGGATAAGCCGCATCTAAAACTGAACCATTGCATCCAATTGACTGCCATAATTCTTCACAAATATGCGGAGCATATGGAGACAAAACAATGAGGAGTTGCTCCAGCAAGGCCTTAGATCTGCAGTTCAATTCAGTGAGTTCATTTACACCAATCATGAATGTGCTCACAGCAGTATTGAATGAAAATTTCTCGGTATCCTCTTCTACTTTTTTCAGCATTTTATAGAATGCTTTCCAAGCCTCATCTTTTGGAGAATCATTATTAACCACGATTCCTTTTTCAGCATCATAGAACAATCGCCAAAATTTCTTGATGAATCGATGCACACCTTCAATACCTTTTGTATCCCAAGGCTTGTCTTGTTCTACAGGGCCCAAGAACATTTCATACATTCTGAAGGTATCTGCACCATATTTTTGGACGATATCATCGGGATTTACGACATTAAAATACCTTTTACTCATTTTTTCCTGTCGACTGCCGCATAAATATTTTCCTTCTTCTGTAATAAATGTTGCATCATGATAATCTGGCTTCCATTTTTTAAATGCATCCATATTCAATTCCAAGCCATCTACCATGGAAACATCTACATGCAATTCATCGGTTTCAAATTCATCTTTTTTTCCGGCTGAAACGAATTGCTTTGTTCCTCTTATTCGATATACAATTCTGGAATCTCCTCCTATTTTTCCTTGGTTCAGCAATCGCTTGAAAGGTTCATCAAAATGTATATACCCTAGGTCATACAATGCTTTTGTCCACATCCTTGAATAAAGCAAATGTCCCACTGCATGTTCTGTTCCGCCTATGTACAAATCAACCTGCCCCCAATAGCTACTTGCTTCTTTGCTGCAAAATTCTTTTTCATTTTGCGGATCCATATACCTTAGAAAATACCAACTGCTACCGGCATAACCAGGCATAGTATTTACTTCTCTGGTTCCACCATCATGATTAAACCAATCAGGCAAGTTTGCAAGCGGACCCTGTGCATCTGGTCCTGGTTTTAAGTCTGATAAAGCTGGAAGTTCCAATGGCAGTTCAGCGCCGTCAAGCGGAACAGCGATATCGTTTTTCCAAACAATTGGAAACGGTTCTCCCCAATAACGCTGACGACTGAAAGCAGCATCACGCATTTTATAATTGGTTTGTCGCTTCCCAATTCCCACAGATTCTATTTTTTCGATTGCAGCACCAATTGCATCAGACATTTTCATGCCATTTAAAAATCCACTGTTTTGCAAAATGGCATCCTTGGTAGGATTTGCTTCTTCACCATTATAGTGATCTCCAATGATATTTGTAATAGGAATATTAAAATGCTTCGCGAATTTGAAGTCTCTTTCATCGCCACAAGGCACTGCCATGATTGCACCTGTTCCATATCCCGCCAACACATATTCACTGATCCAAATTGGAATTTTTCTATCCTCAAAAGGATGCTGACAATAGGCTCCGGTAAATACACCAGAGATTTTTTTCTCTGCCATGCGTTCACGTTCACTGCGGCTGTTGACATAATCAATGTAGTCTTGCACAGCCGTTTGTTGATCGTCACTTACAATTTGTTGAATGAGATCATGTTCAGGAGCAACCACCATGAAATCAATTCCGAAAATCGTATCAGGTCTTGTTGTATATACTCTTAGTTGTTGATTTAACGCTGCATTTGAAGAGACGATTTTGAAATCAATTTCAGCTCCGAAACTTTTACCAATCCAGTTGGATTGCATATCCTTCATGCTATCGCTGAAATCTACTGAATTGAGTCCGGCTAACAATCTCTCTGCATACTCAGTAATTCTGAGGTACCATTGTCTGAGTTTTTTCTTCACTACAGGATGCCCACCTCTCTCACTAACCCCATTTACAACTTCATCATTTGCAAGAACAGTTCCAAGCGCCTCACACCAATTGACCTCTCCAATTCCACAATAGGCCAAACGGTAGTGCATCAAAATATCTGCCTGTTGTTTTTCGTTGAACGCAACCCATTCTGTTGGAGAAAATTGGATGGTTTTATCACCAGGACAAGCATATTGTTTATTGCCTTCCTTTGAAAAAATATCTTTTAGTTCATTAATTCTTCTTGCTTTTTGTTGTCCTCTGTCGAACCAACTGTCAAACAACTGAAGAAATATCCATTGTGTCCACTTGTAATAATCCTTATTGGAAGTCCTTACCTCCCTACTCCAATCATAACAAAATCCAATTTTATCTAACTGTGAGCGAAATGTTGCAATATTTTGATCAGTTGAAATTGCAGGAGCAATGCCGTGATCAATTGCATATTGCTCAGCAGGAAGTCCAAATGAATCATACCCCATCGGGTGCAAAACATTATATCCTTTTAAACGCTTATAACGACTGAAGATATCACTTGCGATATAGCCAAGAGGATGACCGACATGCAATCCAGCTCCACTTGGATAAGGGAACATGTCGAGTACATAATATTTGGGTTTGTTGGATTGATTAGAAACCCTATATGCATCAGTCGATTTCCATATTGACTGCCACTTTTTCTCTAATTCGCTGAAAGCATATTCCATGAATAATCCTTTATTTTAACGAAGGGCAAAGGTACACAAACCCCTCAAAATTGTTATTTTTGATCCTGCTAGAGATTAATCGCTTAAAATAACGATAGAATGATGACTGCACAGGGAAAAGGATCAATGAAAAAAAGCAAACCCTCTTATTTCATGGCCATTTTGGGCGTTGCATTGGTCTTGTTTATACTCGGCATCTTGGGGTGGCTGGTGATCAATACCAGCAAACTGGAAACTTATTTTAAAGGAAGTGTACAGGTCCATGCTTTCATCAGAGAAGGAAGTCCCCAACGCGAAATAGATATTGTAAAAAATGCAATAAAGTCAAAGCCTTATGCCAAAAATGTAGAATTCATCACTAAAGAGAAAGCAAGACAGACATTTATTGGAGATGGTAACCAAGATTGGAACAAAGTACTTGACTACAATCCATTGCCTGCAAGTATTGACTTTTACCTTGAGCCCAGTTATGTAAATAAAGACAGTCTTAAAGTGATCACCAGTGAGATCATGAAAAATTTTATTGTTAGTGAAGTTAAATACCCAGATGCAGTTGTTACCAACTTAAATAATGTAGTAAGAAAGGCAGGATATTTTTTGCTTTCACTTGCTGGCATACTCGCATTGATTGTCATCATCTTGATTGACAATACCATCAAGTTGGCGATGTTCTCGAATAGATTTTTGATAAAAACGATGCAGATGGTTGGCGCAACAAGATGGTTCATCTCTAAACCTTTTGATACAAAGGCAATTATCAATGGACTTATCAGTGCTTTATTGGCCATTGCAGCGATACTACTGCTAATCTATGCCGTTGAAAATTGGTGGCTCCCTGAAATAAAAGCTTTAAAGGATAATACTAGTTTATTCTTCTTATTTCTTGCACTGATTGTAATTGGCATTAGCATTACCTTTATCAGTACACACAGAAGTGTCACCAAGTATCTCAAAATGAAACTTGATGACCTCTATTAATAAAGTTCAAATGGAAACAAAAAACAATTTATTATTTGGTAAGCAAAATTTGATTTGGATGCTGATTGGAGCAATTGTAATCGCCTTAGGCCTGATTTTAATGTCTGGTGGGAAAAGCAGTGATCCAAATGTATTCAATGAAAATGAAGTTTACAGTTTCAGAAGAATCACTTTAGCTCCAATTTTGATTGTAGCAGGACTCATCATTGAGGTATTTGCAATCATGAAAAAAAGCAAATAAACTAATACCCTACAATTACCTGCATGAGTTATTTACAGGCGATTATCTTAGCCATCATTGAGGGTATTACTGAGTTTCTTCCAGTATCATCAACCGGACATATGGCCATTGCATCAGCATTGTTTGAAACGGCAAGCAACCCATTTACAAAGTTGTTTGAAATCGTTATACAATTTGGTGCTATTCTTTCAGTCGTTGTACTTTACTGGAAAAAATTCATTCACTTCAAACGCTTTGATTTTTACATCAAGCTGTTTATCGCCATTTTACCAGCTTTGGCATTTGGTGCAGTTTTCAAAAAACATATTGATAATGCCCTTGAGAATCCTATTTTCATTTCAAGCATGATATTCTTAGGAGGAATTGTTCTGCTCTTTGTTGACAATTGGTTCAAAGCTCCTTCAATAGAGGATGAAGAAAAAATCGATTACAAAAAATCTTTTTTCATCGGTTGCTATCAAGTACTTGCAATCCTTTTACCAGGACTCAGTAGAAGTGCTGCAACCATTATTGGAGGAATGCAGCAAAAACTTACGAGAAGTGCTGCAGCAGAATTTTCGTTTTTTTTAGCAGTGCCCACCATGTTTGCAGCTACTGCCAAAAGCATTTTAGACATCTGGCAAGAAGAGCCGGCATTATTGAATGGAGAAGGAATTTCATTGCTGCTGATTGGCAGCGCCATCGCATTCTTTGTCGCGCTTTTAGCGATAAAATTTTTTATTGGTTTCCTTAAGAAAAATGGATTCAGGGTATTTGGCTGGTATAGAATTGTACTTGGTCTCCTACTTTTTGCATTGATATTCACTGGACATTTATCATAATTTTTAAAGAAAAGGCTATTTAATTTCTTTTACTTAACTTCCTCTATTAGGAATAAAGTATGGAGAACAAAAAGAAAATTCAGCGTGCCTGGGCAATGTATGACTGGGCAAATAGCGTATACAACTTGGTCATCACCTCAACCATTTTCCCTGCTTACTATGTAGCAGTTACCAGCAGCAACAATAATGAACAGTCTTACGTTGATTTTTTTGGCTACCAATTCATAAACACTGCATTGCAGAACTACGCATTGGCAATCGTTTTTTTTATTGTTGCTTTTACTTCACCAATACTCTCTTCCATCGCAGATTACCGCGGTAACAAAAAAGCATTCATGAGATTTTTTGTAGCTATTGGATCCTTCGCATGTGCAATGTTATATTTCTTTACACCAGAAAATATTGAATGGGGAATCATATTTTTTGCCATAGCAGCATTGGGATTCTGGAGTAGCCTTGTGTTCTACAACTCTTATTTACCTGATATTGCAAAACCGGAGGAAAGAGATTCACTGAGTGCAAGGGGATTTGCAATGGGTTACATTGGAAGTGTTTTATTGCAGCTGATTTGCTTTGTTGTGATACTAGAACCTGATTTATTTGGACTCGATCCAAATAATAAAACATTGGGACCTAGAATTTCTTTCTTATTGGTTGGATGCTGGTGGCTGGGATTTTCGCAAATCACCTTCAAAGCACTTCCATCCAATACAGAACAAAACAAAAAGCTGAAAAACCATTTATTGGTAAATGGATTTCATGAGCTGAAATTGGTTTGGAATCAGGCAAAAGAAATTCCAGCACTAAAACGCTACCTCTTCTCTTTCTTTCTATTTAGCGTAGGAGTTCAAACAGTTATGCTGGTTGCAGCAAGCTTCAGCAAAAAAGAAATATTTCCAAAACCAGAGGATGAGCCAAAGCTCATCATGACAATCATTTTGATTCAATTGGTTGCACTGATTGGAGCAATCATCATGAGTAAGTTAAGTAAGCGGATAGGAAATATTTATACATTGGTTGTTGCCGTATTTATTTGGATTGGCATCTGTTTGTGGGGGTATTATATACAATCACAGACTGAATTCTATATTCTTGCAGCTTGTGTTGGACTTGTAATGGGTGGAATCCAAACAATCGGACGAAGTACTTATGCAAAACTCATACCAGTCACAGATGATACTACCTCTTATTTTAGCTTCTATGACGTCACAGAGAAAGTAGCACTTACAATTGGATTATTTCTTTTTGCAAGAAATGAAGAATTGACTGGAAGCATTAGAAATTCAATCCTGATTTTAATGCTATTCTTCATCTTTAGTTTTTTCGCATTGTTATACACCAAAAAAGTTATTACAAAAGAAAAGTATGCAAGTTTATTCCATTGATGCTGGATTATTTAAACTGGATGGAGGCGCCATGTTTGGTGTAGTTCCAAAAACATTATGGCAAAAATCAATAGAAGCTAACGAAAACAATCTTTGTACTTTTTCCATGAGGTGTATGCTTGTAGTAGAAGGAGAAAGGATTATACTCATTGATACTGGGATGGGTGATAAACAATCAGATAAATTTTTTAGACATTATGAACCAAACGGAAAAAATTTATTTGACTCCCTTCATGAAAAAGGATTCAAAAAGGAAGATATAACCGATGTTATATTAACACATTTACATTTTGATCACTGTGGCGGAGCAGTAAATAAAGAGATGGTACCTAGCTTCCCCAATGCAACATACTGGGTATCAAAAGAACATTGGGAATGGGCTATTCATCCCAATGCCAGAGAAAAAGCCTCTTTTCTAAAAGAAAATTTATTGCCGCTTCAGGAAAATGGCGTGTTGAAATTCATAGAAGAAAAGAATCAAAGGACCACAAACTTTTCTCAACATATTGATATTCTTTTTACAAATGGGCATACAAGGAGTATGATGCTCCCAATCATCCGATACAAAGGACACACCATTGTATACATGGCAGATTTAATACCAACAGCTGCACATATCCCTTTGCCTTATATCATGGCGTATGATATGTTCCCAATGACAACATTAAAGGAAAAGGAAACATTTCTCAACGAAGCTGTTACAAATAACTATATGTTATTCTTTGAGCATGATGCGAATAATGAAATTTGCAATGTCTATAAAACAGAAAAAGGGTTTACCAAGGGAGACTTCTATACTTTATACACACTTTAATTATCGCCAACTGATTAAAGATGTAAATGGATAACGAAGATTCTTGAACTTAATCATATCAACTTTTACGCTTCCTACACTGATCGGACTTTCAATTCTCAGTGGAACATGATTATTATCGTCTGAAACCCATACAGTCATTAATTCACCGCCTTTAAAGATGGTACCGCCGATGAGCATCGGCTTAAATTTAATTGCGTTAAAAATCCCGTATTTCGTTTTTACTACTTCCTTACCAAGATACCTGATATATAAATTATAGACTTCATCATCGATAAACATACTGAATGGAATTTTTTCTCCAATAGCATGTTTTGAAAAATCTATATTTCTTGCATAATATATTGCACTCAACACATCCTGAATACAAGGTGGTACATTAAAAGTTCCTTTTAGTGAGATTGCTTTATGCTCTTCCTGGTTGAAATTTACAAGATCGTCTTTTCTGAAACTACCCTCTTCAACATGTCTAACAAATCGATAAGGCTTTAAAGTTGCGGTATCTATGTATGTCTCATATTTATCCCTCACCCTGAAAATCCAGTCATAAGAAGGGTTTGAAGTACCAAGACCAACAATATGATAAACAGGCTTATTATTAATTTTAGCCTTGCTGACAGTAAATGAGGCATTTCCTGCATCAACATATAATCCTATCACATTATAAAATATCTTAAAATTTACTTGCTCATTTCCTGTGAATGAAATATTCTCAGCACCACAGAAATCATTATCAGCTATTAATGAAGCAGAAAATACAAGAAGAACAGCTGTAAAAATAATACGTCTGACGATACCCATGCCGCAAAGATAGACTTGTTGGAATTGAAAATTGTCAATGAATTTAATCTGAGCAAGGATTTATCATTTTTTAAGATCGACTCACAGGTTTAAACATCAGCCAAATTGAACCAATGATTGCTGGAATTACAATATTTAGAAACCATATGATACCAGCGCATAAAGTAATTCCTAGTAAATTATTTGTATACGCTGAAAAAAGAACAAAAGAGAATTCCCATCTTAAACCAAGTTCAATGAACGATATGGTAGGCATAATAATCAGTCCGTAAATCATGATTGAAACCCCAATAAAAACATCACTAAACGCAAGATCAATACCCAACCATGAAAAAATGATCCAATATTGAAATACAGTGATTAACGACTTCAAGAGGCTATATAAAACAAGTAGAAATGTTTTTAAATATTCAATTTTCAAAATAGCATTCCCTATGACTTGAACTTTATTGAATAGCGGGAACCTTAGTAAAAACTGAATGATAAACTTTGTAGCAATTAAAACAAAAAGGCAAATGAATAACACATATGGTGAAAATGCTTTTAAAACCATCAATGTTTTCTTCAACAATAGTGGAATTTCATTTGATAAATGATTTACATCAAAAATCAATAATGCACCCGCACCAAGTAAAGAATAAACAACGATTTGTATAACAGCATTATAAAAAGTATACATCACTCCTTCAGATCGTTTTTCATCCGGCAGAAGCATAACCCTCCCAATAAAATCACCAGAGCGATTTGGTGTTACAAACGAAAATGACTGCCCCGCTAACACCATTTTTAAAGAAGAGATCCAACTAAGCTGTGAAGATGGCATATCCATCAACAACTTCCATTTAATGGATTCAATAACCAATTGTAAAATCATAAATACCAACGCAAGCAATGGGAAAAACAACCCATTTTTTTTAACGGCATTGATAATCTCAGCCTTGTCTGATAATAATGTAGATCGAGCAGATAATTCATTGTAAACATGATAGCAAATAAGTATCAGGAGCGCAGGACCCACAACATAATTGATGATTAATTTGATACTTTTGCTTATTCTCACTTGCTAATTAAACGCTATTGAAACGGAAAAGTAAAATTATTTTAGGAATCGACCCAGGAACAGTTATAATGGGTTTCAGTATTATAGAGACAAATGGCAATTCAATAGAGATGTTGGAGATGGATGTGGTTAAGTTAAACGGGAAAAAGGATATGTTTGTGCGATTAGGAATCATTAATCAGACCATACAGGAACTCATTGAAAAATATAAGCCTGATGCGATGGCCATTGAGGCCCCATTTTTTGGGAAAAATGTACAAAGCATGTTGAAACTAGGAAGAGCACAAGGTGTTGCTATTGCAGTTGCGATGTCTAACAAACTTGAAGTAGCAGAATATTCTCCCAAAAAAGTAAAACAATCCATAACAGGCAACGGAAATGCAACCAAGGAGCATATCTGGAAAATGCTCACAAATATCATGCGCCTCAAACATACGATTCGATATTATGATGCATCCGACGCGTTGGCCGTTGCGGTCTGCCATCATTTCAACGGACATGGAATTGCCATACCAAAATCAACAGTAAAAAAGAAATCATCAAAAAAGACTGCTGGCAGCTGGGCCAGGTTTATTCTACAGCATCCAGACAGGGTTGTGAAAAATGACTAAGAAAGTTTAGCTAAAATGGCTTCTTGAGCTGCAAGCAATTCCTCCTGAGTAGGTTTCATTTTCGGCCTTGTAAAATTCAGGTCATCTGCAGAATTGATTGGAACCAAATGAACATGCGCATGTGGAACTTCAAGTCCGATTACCGATATCCCGCAACGTTTACAAGGAAATGCCTGTTGAATGGCTTTTGCAATTGGCTTAGCAAAAAGTAGTATCTCATTCAATTCACTATCGCTCAGGTCAAAAATAAAATCTGTTTCCTTTTTAGGAACTACCAATGTATGTCCGGCTACCAATGGAAATACATCCAGAAATGCATAAAATTTATCATTCTCTGCAATCTTGTAAGATGGTATTTCACCACTGATAATTTTAGAAAAGATGCTTGACATGATTAGATAGAGATATTGTCGATAGAAAAAACAATTTTCCCATTTGGTGCAAGGATTTCAGCTTCATCTCCTACTTTCTTTCCCAATAAACCTTTACCAATTGGAGAGGTAACTGATATTTTTTGAAGTTTTAAATCGGCTTCTTTTTCTGACACGATCTGATATGTCATTGACTTCTTTGTAGCCTTATTGGTTATCGTTACTTTGGTCAGAATAGAAACTTTGGAGGTATCAATTTCAGATGCATCCAAAATCCGTGCATTCGCAAGTTCAGTTTCCATGCGAGAAATTCTTGCTTCCAAAAGTCCCTGTGCCTCTTTTGCAGCATCATACTCTGCATTCTCTTTCAAGTCGCCTTTTTCTCTTGCTTCAGCTATAGCCTTGGAAGCTGCAGGTCTTTCAACTGTCTTCATTCGATGAAGCTCAGCTTTCATTTGCTCAAGTGTTTCCTTGGTTACATACATTACGCTCATAAAACCTCTCTTTAACTTGGGTTTGAAAAAAATAGCAACGCCTCAGATAAATCTGGGGCGTTGCTGTAATGCAAAGTTACATAAAATCTGAAAATTAAATCCAGTGGTCAATTTTCAGTTTTTCCAATATAGTTTCTGCCATCTTTAATAGTGATTCATGGCTGTAGCCGGCAATATGTGGAGTAATGATCACATTGCTTCTTTTTGATATATTTTCAAAAATTTTTTTGTCTTCAGCTGTATATGTTACAAGATCTTCATTTTCAAGGACATCGAGTCCAGCTGCTGAAATCATTTTATTATCCAGGGCATTGATCAGGGCCCTGGTATCTACAACTCCCCCTCTTGAAGCATTCAAAAAGTAAGGTTTCATTTTCAGTGATTGGAAAAAATGTTGATCGGCCAAATGATAAGTTTCATCGTTGAGTGGCAAATGAAGACTGATGACTTCTGCATTTGAAAAAAGTTGTTCAAGGGACGCCTCCCTTACATGTCCACTTGCAAACCCATTTTTATATTTATCGTATGCCAGGACCGTTAAATCAAACGAGCCTAAAAGCTTGGCAAACGCTGCACCAGTATTACCAAAGCCAATAATTCCTACAGTTTTCCCACTCAATTCAACACCACGATTTGCTTCCCGTATCCATTTTCCCGATTTGACTTCTTCGTTGGATTGAGTAATATTTCTCATGAGGGAAATGAGCACACCTAAACAATGTTCACCAACTGCATTTCGATTTCCTTCAGGACTACTGTAGCAAGCGATACCTTTTTTTTGGGCATATGTTACATCTACAATTTCCATTCCACTTCCCAATCTACCTATCCATTTTAAATTGGTTGCCAGGTCCAAAATATGTGCATCAATTTTCAAACGCGTTGTTATAATTAGTCCCTCAAATTGATGTATTATTTCTCCCAGCTCAGAGTATGTTATTTTTTCATTTACCTCAACATCATATCCAGCAAGCTTTAACCTTTCATATAATACTGGATGTGCAAAAGCTGTAATCAATACTTTCCTCATTTCATTTGATTTAATAAACCAACAAAATCTTCAACTGAAAGTTGTTCAGCCCTTTTCGTAAAAATATCCTGCTTTAAAATATCTTTCTCAAAAAAACCTTTTAATGGATTACGCAATTGTTTTCTGCGCTGAGAAAAAGCAGCTTTTACAAGCATTGAAAATTTTTTATGACTTTGGATATTATGAACATTCCCAATAAATTCCAGAGCAATCACTCCGCTCTTAACTTTTGGCGGAGGATTGAATGCCTGTTCGTCAACGTCAAATAAATAATTTGCTTTGAAATATGCCTGAGTAAGCACGCTGATAATTCCATAATCTTTTGAACCAGGACCAGCACAAATTCTTTCTGCAACTTCTTTCTGAAACATTCCAATCATGCACTCGATCTGATCTCTCCAATCGATCACTTTAAATACAATCTGCGTTGATATGTTGTAAGGGAAATTTCCAATCATGGTAAACTTTCCTTCAAATGGACATTCAATTTCTAATATACTTCCTTCAATGATTTTGGAATTCAATTTGGAGAAAGTGGTTGACAGGTACTCAATTTTTTCTTTGTCGATTTCAACCAGCTTAAAGTCAATATTGGGAATATCAATTAAATATTTGGTTAAAGCACCTCCACCTGGACCAACCTCCAATAACTGTGTAAAAGAATGGTTTTGAAGTGCCTCGATGATGCGAAGACAGACTGATTCATCCTTCAAAAAATGTTGTCCGAGCGATTTTTTTAGCGTCAGCATTGAACGACAAAATTACAATAAAGATTAGCCATTATTCCTACCTTTGTCGCTTCAAGCTAAAAGCAGGATATGAGCGAACAAAAAAGACCAGTGATAGGGATCTCAGTGGGCGATTTGAATGGTATTGGGATTGAAATTATCATCAAAACATTCTCAGATAGCAGAATTCTAGAGTTGTGCACTCCCATTGTTTTTGCTTCAAATAAAGTGATCAATTTCTATAAAAAATCGATCCCGGAAATCAATCTGAATTATCTAAGCATCAAGGATATATCAAAAGCGAATCCAAAACAGCTGAATATTTTTACAGTTTGGGAAGAAGATGTAGAGATTATACCCGGACAAATGACAGAACTGGGTGGCAAATACGGTGTTAAATCCCTACAGGCTGCCGTTGCTGCATTGAAAGAAAAGACAATCGACGCATTGGTGACTGCACCGCTGAATAAATTCACCATGCAAAGCAGTGAATTCAATTTTACGGGTCACACACCATTTTTAAAGCAGGCATTTAATGCTGATGACGTCTTGATGTTGATGATAGCAGAAAATATGAAGGTCGCGCTACTTACAGAACATTTGGCGATCATGGACGTAGCAAAAAACATCAATAAGGATCAAATCATAAAGAAGATCAACCTTTTGAAAAACAGCTTGATCAAAGATTTTGGGATTGAACGTCCGAGGATTGCTGTGCTAGGACTCAATCCACATGCAGGTGATGAGGGACTGGTTGGAAAAGAAGAAAAGGAAATTATTCGTCCGGCTATTCTTGAATCAAAAAAGAATGACTGCATTGTTATGGGGCCTTATAGCGCTGATGCTTTCTTTGCAAGAGGAAATCATGAAAAATTTGATGCTGTTTTAGCAATGTATCATGACCAAGGATTGATTCCTTTCAAATCGCTAGCATTGGGAGAAGGTACAAATTTTACTGCAGGTATTCCAGCCATTAGAACTTCCCCAGATCATGGGACAGCATTTGATATTGCCGGTAAAAATATTGCTGATGAATCATCATTTAGAGCTGCAATATTTTCTGCCATTGATATTTTTGACACCCGCAATCATTATAGGGATATGCGAAAAAATCCCATTAAGAAAATATCTGCACATGTGGTTGCAAATGCAGTAGATGAAAAAATTGAGGAATAGTATTTTTTCAATAACTTCAGCGAAAGGATAGTTATGGAATTCAGATATAAGTCAGCTGCTCTTGCCTTTGCGCTTGCTATTTGCGCAATTTCAAGTAATGCTCAGGATAACGAGAAGCAATCAACTCCCAAAAAGAACATTTTTAAGATCAATGTAACTGCTCTTCCTTTATCTAACTATGGACTTACATATGAAAGAGTCTTAAATAAGAAAATTTCTATTGCAATCGGATACAGAACAATGCCATTGGGAAATGTACCATTGAGAAATAATATTGTCACCCTCAGTGGAGGTGATGCGAATATGCAAAAAACGCTTGATCAATTATTATTATCCAACACTGCAATAACTCCAGAATTAAGGTGGTACCCTGGAAAAAAAGGATATGGCAGAGGATTTTATATGGCGCCATTTGCAAGAATCGCAAGCTTTCACGCTGAAGGTGTAAAAATTGAATTTGCTAAATCAACTGGCGGAACAGATGAAATTAACCTTAGTGGAGATTTAAAAAGTACAACTTTTGGATTGCTGATTGGAGCACAATGGTCACTTGGAAAAAGAATTTGTTTGGATTGGCAAATCCTCGGACCGCATTATGGTTCTGGAGATGGTTCTCTGAAAGGTGTTTCCTCATTTACGTTAAGTACCCAGGAGCAAACAGCTATAAAAGATGCTCTTGTAGACGTGAACATACCCTTAACCACAGCAACTTCAACTGTTACATCCAATAGTATACAATTGAATCTAAGTGGCCCTTGGGCAGGTATCAGGGCTGGGATATCATTAGGTATTAAGCTCTAAAGGAAATCATCCGAGTCTCTATATGCTTTGATCAGGGCTAATTCTCCTTCTTTGCCCTTTATAGAATTACCATGTTCCATTCCTAGAACTCCTTTGAAACCCTTATTATAGATGTGCTTGAAAATATTTTTATAGTTCATCTCCCCTGTTGTAGGTTCATTTCTACCAGGATTATCACCAATTTGCAAATAACCTATTTCACTCCAACATTTATCCATATTGGCAATGATGTTCCCTTCATTGCGTTGCATATGATACATGTCGAAAAGTATTTTACAAGATGGACTATTCACAGCCTTACATACCATATAGGTCTGTGTAGAATATCTTAAAAATAAATCCGGGTTATCACTCAATGGCTCCAAAACCATCACCAATCCTGCTTTTTCTAGTATCTCAGTACCCATTCTCAATCCTTCAATCACATTGGCCATTTGCAGATCATATGGTAAAGTTCTATCGTAATTTCCAGGAACTACTGTTGCCCATTTTGCATTGCATCTTTTTGCAACTTCAATAGCCTCTTTACAATCTTTTACAATTAAATTCTTGAATTCCTGCTTGCCTGTAGCAAGACTTGTCTTCCAATGCCAGTTATCAGATGTTATGACAAATACACCCATATGCATGCCAAGTTTAGCGAGCGTGTCACCTATTTTAGCTTGCATTTCTGAGCTTCTAGACATCATCCCATTGTCTTCAATTGCATTGAAACCCTGATCATGTGCAAATTTAATTTGATCAATAAAATCTTTACCTGCATGATTTGCGAACATTCCATCATGAAAGGCGTAATTAAGATTAAAAGGCTTTGCAGGTTGATGTTGATGCTTAGCACTTGAATGTAAGCCAGATAGCAATCCAACACCAGCCAATGATGAGTTTCTAAGAAATCCTCTTCTTTCCATATGAGCAATTTTTAAGGTAACTGAAAATACTTTAAACAATTTACTTAAAATTGCAGCAAATCAATTCAAGTGAAAAAAATTATTGGGATGATGGCAATGAACGGATTGGCATTAATATGTCTGAGTCAACCTATTGCAACAAAAGAGATACCCATTCCCTCCTCTCCTCTTCAAATTAAGATGATTCAGCTTGAAGGTGGAACATATACAATGGGAAATGATAAATCGATTAATCTAAATGAGAAGCCAGCCAAAAAAATCCAAATCTCACCATTTTGGATCGGTGCGTATGAAATAACGCATGATCAGTTTGATGCTTTTTTCAAAGACGAACAAACTTCACAGGGATCAAAAGTTGATGCCATTACCCGTCCCACTCCTCAATACATCGACCTCAGTTGGAATATGGGAAAAGAAGGTGGCTACCCAGTTAACAGCATGAGCGTTGATGCAGCTTTGATGTTTTGTCGATGGCTCTATCAAAAAACCGGTACTTTTTTTCGGTTGCCAACAGAGGCAGAATGGGAATATGCCTGTAAAGCTGGCACCAATACATCATATTTCTTTGGTGATGATCCAAGTAAACTACCTCAATATGCATGGTTTAAAAACAATAGCAATGAGAAGTATCAAAAAGTGGGACAAAAAAAACCGAATCAATGGGGGCTGTATGATATGTTAGGGAATCTTGCAGAATGGACCATGGATCAATATGATGCAGAGTATTTTAAAAAAATCAAAGAAACAGATAAGGACAAAATTGTTCTGCCAACATCGCGTTATCCAAGAAGCATCAGAGGAGGCTCCTATATGGATGACCAAAAAAAGTTGATGTCAACCTCAAGAGGATTTTCCGAGACCAGTTGGAATAAACGTGATCCACAGCTGCCCAAAAGCAGGTGGTGGTTAACCGATGGGATGTTTGTAGGATTTAGAATTGTTAGTCCGGTTAATCAACCAACTGCAGAAGAAGCCGAAAAATTGTATAAATTGTATTTAGGTAATTAACCATTAAAATAATACCGATGCCGAACAACTTGCCAAACAAAAACAGTCGCCGTGAATTTGTAAAACAAGGCGGACTAATCTCTACAGGAATCATAGCAGCTCCACTCATGACAAATGCAAATTATTTTTCAGGGGCTAACGACACTATAAAAATAGCATTGATTGGATGTGGTGGAAGAGGTACTGGTGCAGCACTTCAAGCCTTACAGAGTAAACAGAATGTAAAGTTAGTAGCTATGGCAGACGCATTTCGTGATCGCTTGGACAGCTGCTACAAGAATATTACTTCAGAAGATTTATCTGATGCTGGAACAAATGGATCAGTGAAAAATTTAGTTGATGTTCCTGAAGAGAGAAAATTTGTTGGATTCGATGCCTATTTAAAAGCAATTCCACTTGCAGATGTTGTAATACTTGCAACTCCTCCCGGATTCAGACCCATACATTTTGAAGAAGCAGTAAATCAGGGTAAGCATATTTTTATGGAAAAGCCTGTTGCAACTGACCCAGAGGGGGTAAAAAAAGTCCTTGCCGCTGCTGCCATTGCTAAATCCAAAAAACTAAATGTAGTCGTTGGTCTGCAAAGGCATTATCAAAATTCATATAGAGAACTTTTCAAGAGAAAGGATTTGATTGGAGATATCACTTCAGCACAGGCATGGTGGAATAACGATGGTGTTTGGGTGAATCCAAGAAAACAAGGTCAAACTGAAATGGAATACCAAATGCGTAACTGGTATTATTTCAATTGGCTTTGTGGAGATCATATTACTGAGCAACACATCCACAATATTGATGTAATCAACTGGTTCAAAGGCTCCTACCCTGTAAAAGCGCAAGGATTTGGAGGTAGAGAAGTCAGAAAAGGAAAAGACCATGGTGAAATTTTCGATCACCATTTTGTTGAGTTTCATTACGCAGATGGATCTATCCTGAATTCACAATGCCGACATATTCCTAAAACCTCTGCAAAGGTTGACGAGTTGATTGTTGGAACAAAAGGCAAGATTTTCTGCGGAGCAGCAAACATTCGCGACCACAAAGGAGGCTTGCTGTATCAATTTGATAAAAAATTAGAGAATGATCCCTATCAAAATGAACACGTGGAGTTGTTTGCAGTCATTGCAAAAGGTGAATATAAATTTGCGGATGCAGAGAATGGAGCAAAAAGTACAATGACTTCCATCTTGGGTAGAATGGCTACTTATAGCGGACAAGTAGTTGAATGGGATAAAGCATTGAACTCAGGACTCAATCTTCAACCATCAGCTTACACATGGGATACTATGCCAAAGTCGTTACCAGATGAAAATGGTAATTATAAGATTGCCGTACCTGGTGTGACGAAGTTCTATTAAAATAGAGAGGAGGGATAAGGAAAGAGGGAGTAGGGAGGAGGGAGGAGAAAATAGATATGATCAATAAGATAGCCTTCCAAATAATTGGAAGGCTATCTTATTTTGAGAATTTAAATACCTAGGGCTCTTCTCTAACTTAACCCTCGCCTCTTGTCCCTTCTCCCTCCTCCCTTCTCCCTCTGTATTACTTATCCGTCCTAAACAAATTCACAGGCAAACCTTCTGCAGAAAAAAGATTCGGCATCGCCGTATTTGTAAAGCCAAATCTAACATCAACTGGCTCTTTTACTTTTGTACTGGAAACAACAATTGTTTTTCCTTCGATGATTGCTTTCGCCGGAACAAATACACCATCAGCTCCTGCAATATAAAAGTCAGTTGGCTCTCCGCCCTTTGACACAAGTGTAGTTGGAACATTGTCAAAGTTGATCCTTATTTTATTTTTTTCAACTGAATGAGAGGTATATACTGGTGTTTTGTAATGAAGTCCTTTTACGCCATAAGTATCCCCCAAAGCATAATTTGCCAATCGAGCAGCAACCTCTTTTTTTAAGGTTGGATGGATATCTTTTATATTATCCACCAAATCACTGACTACAACCATTCCAGTTTTTGGAAAGGAAGTTGATTTGGTTTGTGCTTCACGAAGAAATGCGCCATTGATATGATTATCTCCGTATGTGTATGGGGCAATTTGAACGAAATAAAATGGGAAATTTTTATTCCATGCTTTTCGCCAACTGTCAATCATATTGGTAAATAATCTTTGATAACCATAATGAGTACCAACATTACTTTCTCCCTGGTACCAAATCGTTCCTGAAATTTCATAATTGGTAATTGGATATATCATTGCATTGTAAGCTTCACCGCGTATATGAGGCCACCACTGACTTGGCATTAGTTTTTCCGAAGCATTGCGCAAGTCATGATCATTTTGAATGATTTCTTCAGGTGTCCAAACCTCAGCAGGTGTTCCTCCCCAATTGCTATTGATCAATCCAACAGGATAACCAGTTACTGCATTGATTTGCTTCCCGAAAAAATATCCAATCGCACTGAAATGAAGCATGTCCTCTGGATTGCAAACAACCCACTGTGCCTTTACATCATCTTGGGGAGTAGATGAGGTAGACTTTGGAACATAGAAAAATCGGATATTTTTATTCGTTGCATTGGGCGCTTCATCTTTTGACTGTTTCAAGCCTTGATCAGCACTCCATTCCATATTGCTTTGCCCACCGCAAAGCCAAACCTCACCTATCATTACATCATCTAATATAATTTCATTGCTCCCTTTTATTTTGACAGTGTATGGCCCGCCTGCAACTGGTGTTTTCACTTCAGTGATCCAGCGTGCTCCTCTTGATGCAGTAACATGATAGGTGGTTGTATCCCAACTGACCTGAATTGTAATTTTTTCTGCTGGAGCAGACCAACCCCAAATTTTTACTTTTGCTTGCTGCTGCAATACCATATGTGATCCAATGATAGAGGGAAGTCTGACTGCAGCTGATGCCTGAACAATAAATAAGCCCAATAAAAAAGCGAGTATAATATTTTTCATATGCAATGATTTACATATTGAATGTAAATATTTTATACTTCTTAATCAAATGAAAAAGGCCCGGATACCCAGGCCTTTGAAATACAATAAGGATGTGATTATTTAAATTGTGCCATTACGTTTTTAGCCAATTCAGTCATCTTTTTGATGCCATCTTCAGGAAGATTTCCTTTTTTGAATTCTACAAGCACATCAGGATGTTTTGCTTCCATCTCCATCAAGAATTGCTCTTCAAAATCTTTTACAGATTTTACTGGAACTTCTTTTAAGAATCCTTGCGTACCTAGATAAATGATGGCTACCTGTTTCTCCACTGCAACAGGTTGGTATTGACCTTGCTTTAAAATTTCTACGTTACGTGCGCCTTTATCAATTACAGATTTTGTTGCAGCGTCGAGGTCACCACCAAATTTAGAAAAGGCCTCTAATTCACGGTAAAGTGCTTGATCAAGCTTCAATGTACCCGAAACTTTTTTCATTGACTTAATCTGTGCATTACCACCCACGCGGCTTACAGAGATACCAACGTTAATCGCTGGACGAATACCTGCATTGAATAAGTTAGATTCAAGGAAGATCTGACCGTCAGTAATAGAAATTACGTTGGTTGGAATATAAGCAGATACGTCACCTGCCTGTGTTTCAATAATTGGAAGTGCAGTAAGAGAACCTCCACCTTTCACCAAATGTTTGATTGATGAAGGAAGGTCATTCATCTTTTTAGCAACTTCATCCTTGCTGATCACTTTAGCTGCTCTCTCAAGCAAACGGCTATGCAAGTAAAACACGTCACCAGGATATGCCTCACGACCAGGAGGACGACGAAGCAACAATGAAACTTCACGGTATGCTACTGCTTGTTTAGAAAGATCATCATAAACAATCAATGCTGCGTTTCCAGTATCACGCAAAAACTCTCCAATAGCAGCACCAGCGAATGGAGCATAGAATTGAAGTGGAGCAGGTTCTGCTGCAGAAGCTGCAACGATAATGGTATAATCCATCGCACCATTGTCTTCCAATGTCTTCATTACCGCAGCAATGGTTGATGCTTTTTGTCCTACTGCAACATATATACAATAAACAGGCTTTCCTGCCTTGTAAAATTCTTTTTGATTGATGATGGTATCTATTGCAATGGCGGTCTTTCCCGTTTGGCGATCTCCGATGATCAATTCTCTCTGACCACGTCCAACTGGAATCATCGCATCAATCGCCTTGATACCTGTCTGAAGCGGTTCTTTTACAGGCTCACGAAAAATAACACCAGGTGCTTTGCGCTCTAGTGGCATTTCATATAGGTCACCTGCAACAGGACCTTTACCGTCTATCGGCTCACCAAGGGTATTGATGACACGACCTACCAATCCCATTCCTGCCTTAATGGATGCAATTTTACCGGTGCGCTTTACTTTGGATCCCTCTTTGATGTCCATGCCTTCTCCCATCAATACAACACCTACATTGTCCTCTTCGAGGTTCAACGCAATGGCTCTAACGCCGTTTTCAAATTCAACAAGTTCACCTGACTGCACATTGTTCAATCCATAGATGCGGGCAATGCCATCACCTACTTGAAGCACTGAACCTACTTCCTCCAAATCAGCAGAAGAATTAAAATTGCTTAGCTGCTGGCGGAGGATGGCTGATATTTCGTCGGGTTTAATCTCTATCATTTCTTTGAGTTTAAAATTCTTTGAAATTATATTTTACTGATGTACATATTTTCTATGAACTGTTTTTTAATAACCTGCAAGTCATGGCGAATGCTTGCATCAAATAATTGGTCGTCGACTTGAACGATCAATCCTCCTATGATAGAAGCATCTACTCTAGCATGCAATTCGATTGATTTTCCTTTCAGCAAACTGTTCTCCTTCAATACTGCAGAAATCTTTTCTTTGACTTCCCCCGAAATCTCTACAGCTGTAGTAAGCTCAACCAATTGAATTCCTTTCTTTAATCTGTATTTTTCAATGAATGCCTGGATGATTTCATTGATAGCAACCGATCTCCCTTTTGAGAAAATAAGTTTGAAAAATGAGTTGGTGAGTGGCTGAATATGTTTTGAAAATACAGCTTCGAAAATAGCAGTCTTTTTTTCACCCTTCACTATTGGCGAGATGAGTATAAAATGAAGCTCTTTGCTTTGGACGGATTGGATCAGATCAAAATCCTGCTTCACCTCTTCTAACGTAGAGGTCTCCACTGCCAAATCAAAAATCGCTTTCGCGTATCGTTGAGCTACTTTGGTTTGACGCATATCACTTAATTTCCAAATTGATTTAATTCACCTGCCATCTGCTGAATATATTTTTCCTGTTCAGCTTTGTTATCCAGTTGTTTGCGAATAACTTTTTCTGAAACCTCAATGACCATGTTTCCGATCTGGTTTTTGATGTCTGTCAATGCAGCCATTTTCTGAGAATGAATGGCAGCATTTGCATCTGCAAGTATTTTGGCAGCTTCAGATTTTGCTTGCTCTTTGGCATCATTTATCAACTTATCTCTTGTTTCTTTTGCTTCTTTGAGCATTTGAGCCCTTTCTTCACGTGCCTGCACCATCAGCGCCTCATTCTCGCTTTTTAACTGTGTCATTTCAGCCTTTACCTTTTTGGCTGCATCCAAAGAGTCTGCAATTCCTTTTTCTCGCTCATTGAGTGAATCAAGGATGATTTTCCAAGCATATTTTCTCAACAGAAAAAATACCATACCGAACGCAAGAAGCGTCCAAAACAATAAACCTATGCCAGGTAATAAAAGATCCATATGCTGATATTAACTTTTTAAAAAGTAACTGTATCCTC
>JAFMEZ010000046.1 GCA_017856455.1 Parafilimonas sp. | reverse complement strand
GCTGACTCAGTTGCTGGATGGAGAGGGTATGATAATGCCACCAACTCATCTGGTGATTATTCTGCTGGTTGGGGCAGAATTGTAATTGCCTTGTCGCCTTCCAATCAAAATATTTTGTACACCATGGTAGAGAACAGCGAATCCGCTTCATCATCAAAATCTGAGGCAGATCTTTTCAAGGTTGATATGACAACCAAACCATATAAATGGACTGGAAATTTGGGTACGAATCTCGTAGCAAAAAGAAGCAACAATAACTCTGCATCAGATAAATACATGGAATTACAGGGGGGCTACAATATGATGTTAGCTGTACATCCAACCAATCCAAATCTTGTCCTCGCTGGTGGTGTTAATTTATTTAGATCTACTGATGGATTTCAGACAAAAGAAAATGTAACATTTGTTGGAGGCATCTCTTCTGATGATACCTATACTGACGATGATGGTGTAAGCCATGCCGACAATCATAGCTTTTCATTTGACCCCACAAATGCAAATAGAGTATTGATCGGCTCAGATGGAGGAATAGGACTGGTTGATGATATTACATTGACAAAACCAGTATGGTCACTCAGTGCAAGTCAATACCAAACCATTCAATATTACCATGTTGGTATTGATCCCACAAATGGAAGTAAAACTTTTTATGGAGGAGCACAAGACAACTCAACAACATTAAGAGATAGAACGAGCATACTGGGAGGGAATTTACCAGACAGCAATGATCATTATATTTTACTAGGAGGTGATGGATGCCAGGTTGGAATGACCAAGAAAAACAGTGCTGGACAACAATATCTTTTCTGTGCAGCTCAACTTGGACAATTCTATCGAATGAAATTATTTGATTTCAATAACTCTGCCAGTATTTATACCAAAATAAAACCTGATAACACTGGCGAAGGTTCATTCATAACATATTTCCACCTCGATCCGGACAATACAGATTATTTGTATTACGCAACTGATGATACATTATTCAGGACAAATAATGCTGCTACAGTGACATCATCTACCTGGACGATGATGAGTGGAGTGGCACCCGCAGTTTCTGGTGACATCTATGCTTTGGAAACAACAAAAGGACCATATACCACCAATAGCCACTTGTTCATTGGCACGAGTGCAGGTAAGATATATCGACTGAAAGATCCACAAGGCACTGAAAGTGCAGCACCAGTTGATATTTCTCCAAGCTCAATGTCTGCTTGTGTTAATAACGTTTGTCCGCTTGTGAGAGACATCGCAGTCAATCCAAGAAATCAAGATACTGCGATTGCAGTTGTTTCAAATTATGGAGCGAACAGTATTTTCTGGACAGGAAATGCAACAGCTGCATCACCTACCTGGGTAATGATTGAAGGGAATGTAGATATCCCCTCAGTTAGAGCATGTGAAATTATTGTAAAAACTACCGGAGTGGAATATTATATAGGAACTTCTGTGGGCTTATTCAGCACAAATAAAATCAATGGATCTAGTACTGTTTGGAGCAGAGAAGTTGGTACATCAGGTAAGCCATCTGAAATGCTGAATACTTCAGTTGTTAACTCTATTGCGAGCAGATGGAGCGACAATACAATGGTTGTTGGTACACATGGCAATGGAATGTTTACTGCCAACCTAGGAAGTCCGATTTCAGCTTCTTCCATTGTTAATAATCCAACTACAGCGGTATTCAATCCAATTAGAAATAATGTAACGTTTATCAACAATATTTATCCCACTGTAACCGACAATACAATTAATTATAAAGTAGGAAACTTAATGGGAGTGAAAAAGATTGCCTTACAAGTAACCAATATATCTGGAGGTGTTGTATTGAGAAAAGAGACTGGTTATGAAAACGGCTTATTGAATTTAGGAAATCTTCCTGCAGGAACTTATGTACTGACCATCACAAGTTCAGATCGAAAATATCAATCGGTTAGAAAAATTATCAAGAGATAAATTAAAAAGCCCCGAATAATCCGGGGCTTTTTAATTATTGCATTTTTTGTTTTATGAATTGGGCTAGCCCCTCAATTGGAATCCTCTCCTGCTGCATCGTATCTCTATAACGTATGGTTACAGTTTTGTCTTCTTTTGTTTGATGATCTACTGTAATACAAAATGGTGTACCCAATGCATCCATTCTTCTGTATCGCTTCCCAATGGTATCTTTCTCTTCGTAAAAACAATAAAATTCATTTCTACAAGCAGACATGATCTCTTTTGCAATTTCCGGTAACCCTTCCTTCTTTAATAATGGAAGCACTGCAAGTTTGATTGGAGCAACTTTGGCAGGTATTTTTAAAACAACTCTGCTGTCTTCTGTTCCGTCTTCCTTTTGCCATTTTTCTTCCTGATATGCATGACAAAGTGTTAGTAGAAACATCCTGTCTAAACCAATTGATGTTTCAATCACATATGGTATATAATGCTGATTGATCTCAGTATCAAAATACTGCAACTTCTTTCCGCTGAATTGTTGATGATTCTTAAGGTCGAAATCAGTACGGCTATGAATACCTTCTACTTCTTTCCAACCGATTGGAAATGCATATTCAATGTCAACAGCCGCATCTGCATAGTGTGCGAGCTTAACATGGTCATGGAAACGATAATCAGCAGCTGGTATACCAAACGACTGATGCCATTTCATTCTTTCTTCTTTCCAATATGCGTACCATTCTTTTTGTGTACCAGGACGAATAAAAAATTGCATTTCCATTTGCTCGAATTCTCTCATTCGGAAAATAAACTGTCTCGCAACAATTTCATTTCTGAAAGCTTTTCCAATTTGAGCGATTCCGAAAGGAATTTTCATCCTGGCAGTCTTCTGCACATTGAGGAAATTGACAAATATTCCCTGTGCCGTCTCAGGCCTCAAATAAATTTCACTCGCCTCATCTGAAACTGAACCTAATTGTGTAGAGAACATCAAATTAAACTGACGAACATCTGTCCAATTGCAGGTTCCACTCACGCTGCACTTAATCTTATTTGACTCAATCAATTGTTTCAGTCCGGCAAAATCATTTGATGCAAGTAAAGCATCCATCTCGGCAATCAACTTTTCTCCCTCAGCCTGTTTACCAGCTTTTGCCAGTTCATCGGCTGCAGCCTCTAATAAATGATCAACCCTATATCTCTTCTTGGAATCTTTATTGTCGATCATTGGATCGCTGAAATTATCAACGTGTCCGGATGCCTTCCATGTTGTTGGATGCATAAAAATTGCAGCATCAATTCCAACGATATTGTCATGCATACGCGTCATGGCATTCCACCATGATTCTCGAATATTTTTTTTCAATTCACTTCCCCAAGGTCCATAGTCATACACTGCACTGAGTCCATCGTAAATCTCACTGGATTGAAAAACAAATCCGTATTCCTTCGCATGGGAGATGATTGCTTGAAATTTATTTTGATCATTGATAATCATAGGTCGCAAAGGTAAGCATTAGCTTTTTAGTTTGTCATTTTGCTGATGACGTGTTGCATCACGATTTGTTTTTTTCTCAAAGTTTTTTTCCAAAGCTTTATCTAAGTCGACCCCAGTTTGATTGGCAATGCATATCAAGACCCATAATACATCAGCCATTTCATCTGCCAAGGCATCAGGTGATTCGCCATTTTTAAAAGATTGATCGCCATATTTTCTTGCCATGATCCGGGCCAATTCTCCTACCTCCTCAGTTAAAATAGCCATGTTGGTAAGCTCACTAAAATACCTAACACCGACTGTCTTTATCCATTCATCTACTTTCGACTGTGCTGCTGAAATTGTCATCATTCTTTATTTTTTGTGTCCATCGTTATTGTAACTGGACCATCATTTAATAACGTAACCTTCATATCGGCTCCAAATATACCAGCCTCAACCTTTTTGCCTACCTCAATGGAAAGTTTTTCCTTAAATGATTCATATAATGGTATGGCGTGTTCTGGCTTTGATGCTCTAATATAAGAGGGACGATTGCCTTTTTTGGTGGATGCATGCAATGTAAACTGACTGATTACAAGCACTTCTCCATTAATATCTTTTACTGATAAATTCATGACACCTTGAGCGTCATTGAAAATGCGCAAATTAGCAACTTTCCCTACCAACCAATCCACATCTTCAAGTTGATCAGGATCTTCTATACCTACAAGAACCAAGAGTCCAGTTCTGATTTTACCTACTACCTCTTGTGCTACCTCCACCTGAGCATGCGAGACCCTTTGAATAACTACACGCATCAAAATAAATTTACTCATGAAGTTATCAAATTGTCGGGATTCAATCAATGGTCTTACATTTGATGAAACTTCCACACTTGTCTGGGATTAAACAACTTGCAAATCAAACTGCCTGGTACGGACTGAGCAATATTATTGGGAGATTTATCAATTACCTGCTCACACCGCTTTTAACAAGCATCTATGCCCCATCCGCCTTTGGAGATATCTCACTACTATTTGCGATTGCAGCCTTTCTTAATATTATTTATACCTATGGAATGGAAACATCCTATTTCCGTTTCAACCAAATTGAAAATGAAAGCAAGGTTTTTAATAATGCTTTTTCAAGCCTATTGCTAACAACAATTCTTTTTTCCGTAATACTGATAATTCCTGCAAATACGATTGCAGATTATCTCGCACTAAATGGACATAGTGAATATATCTTGTTTGTAGTTGGGATAGTAGCTCTAGACACGCTTGCAGTATTACCCTTTTCTAAATTGAGACATGAAGGTCGCCCAAGAAAATTTGCATTGATAAAAATTTTAAACATTGTCATCAATGTACTATTGGTAATTTTCTTCCTTCAAGTGTGTAAGCCTGCATTTGAAAATGGTGAAGAAAATATGTTTTCCAGGATCTACAGTCCTTCGATTGGAATTGGATATGTTTTTATTGCTCAATTCATTGCAAGTGGAATTACATTATTGCTTCTTTTTAATGAACTCAGGGTTTATCATTTTGAAATAGACACAAAGCTCTTCAAAGAAATATTTATCTATTCGAGTCCACTTATCATCGTTGGATTTGGAGGAATGATCAATGAAACAATTGATCGCTTTATGATCATTCAACGATTTGATGGAACGATTGAAGCCGCAAAAACAGCCAATGGAATTTATAGCGCGAACAATAAACTCGCCATACTGATTGTGATATTTATTCAAACTTTCAGAATGGGTGCAGAACCATTTTTCTTTAAAACTTCAGCCAAAGATGATGCAAAAAACACCTACGCTAGGGTAATGAATTTTTTTGTGATAGCCTGTTGTTGCTGCTTTTTAGGCGTAGTTCTTTTTCTGGATGTCTGGAAATACTTTATGGGCGTGCATAAAAATCCATCTTATGCAGAGGGATTATTTATTGTACCCATCTTAATGATGTCGAAAATCTTTTTAGGTATTTACTACAATCTTTCAATTTGGTACAAGCTTACCAATAAAAATATGATGGGTGCATTGATTACATTAATTGGCGCATTGATTACCATTGCAGTGAACTATTTTTTTATTCCAAGTTTAGGATACATGGCATGCGCATTAGCCAATCTTGCTTGCTACGGAATGATGATGCTTTTAAGTTATTGGCTTGGAAATAAATATTATCCAATACCCTATCAATGGATGAAAAGTTTTGGCTACTTAATTTTTGTTTACCTGCTTTATTTGATTCACAATTATTTTAGACTTCAAATGACAGGGGTACTTCCACTGCACATCATGGGTATTGCATTTATGCTGATTTTTATCATTTTGGTTTTGCTTTTGGAAAAAGAAGAAATGAAAAAAATACCTTTCGTAAACAAACTATATCGCTGATTTTTTACGCTGCAGTAATAAAGGGATTATGTTTTTTCTCATGCCCTATGGTTGTGGGAATACCGTGACCAGGATAAACAATGGTTTCATCAGGCAGTGTATATAGTTTTGTTTTTATACTCTCTGCCAACACATCAGGATTACCTCCGGGCAGGTCTGTTCTGCCAACACTTTCTCGGAACAAAACATCACCTGCAATCAAAAGATCATTTTTTCGAGAGTAAAAACTGACACTCGCTGGTGAGTGTCCGGGTGTAAACAGTATCTCTAATTGATCATCTCCAAGTTGAATGGGCAAGGACTCATCTAAAAAATGGAGCTTCCCTTGGTAATTATCAAACGGCAAATTCCACATGAGTCCACTCGTAGGAGCCATTTCAAGAACTTTTTGCTCTCCTTCATGAATATGCAATTCGAGGCCAAAATGTTCATGAATAAACTTATTGCCAAAAACATGGTCCAAATGACAATGTGTATTAACGAGCAAATAAGGCTTAAGTCCCTTGTTGGAAATAAATTGGGAGAGCGCAGTTCTTTCCTGATCTGTATAACATCCTGGATCAATAATAATGCATTGCAATTGCTCGTTAAAGATCAGATAAGTGTTCTCCTGAAGGGGATTAAATTGAAAAATTTTAACGTTTAACATTGAGCTTATTTCTGGGCTAAATACGTTATTTTGTACATCCGTGTAAAGGTACCCAATCATTTGAATTTAAACACCATGCGTTTATTTGGATTAGTAATATCATTGCTTTTTTTTTCAGCGAATATTGCCAATGCGCAAGTTAGTACTGTGGAATATGGAAGGAACAGGGTGCAATACAAAAAAATCAAATGGTCATATAACCAAACCAGAAATTTTAATACTTATTACTACGAAGGGGGAAATCAGTTAGCAAAGTTTGCTTCGCAAGTTGCAGAGGAAGAACTCAGTGAAATCGAAGAATTTGTAGAATATGGTTTACAACGAAGAGCCAACCTGGTTATCTATAATAGTTTTACTGATTACAGACAGTCAAACATCGGTATTGGAATCGATTGGCAAAATACAGGTGGTGTTACAAAACTGGTAAACAATAAAATTATCTTGTTTTATGATGGAAACCTTAATCACTTCAAGACAAGCATACGACAAGGTATAGCAAAAGTGCTGGTAGAAAATTTATTGTTTGGAGATGATTTAGGTGAATTTGCAGGGAATCAAGCGCTATTGGACCTACCAAAATGGTTGACTGACGGATATGTATCCTATGTTGGTGAAGAATGGAGTCCCGCGCTAGACGATAAACTTAAATCTGCACTCCTTTCTGGAAAATACAAAACATTTTATCAGTTCGCATTCAAAGAACCTGTATTTGCTGGACATGCATTTTGGAAATTTATTGCAGATCAATACAAGAGAGAAAGTGTTACCTATTTCCTCTACCTGTCTAGAATTTATAAGAGTCTCAATACAGCAAGCTTAAAGGTGACCAAAAAAAGATTTAAAGATGTATTGAAAGAATTCATGCAGGTTGAAACAGACAAATATTTAGCTGACCTGAAAGGAAGAAGAAATCAACCAAGAGGAAATGTTGTTGCCATTGAAACAGTTAAACCAAGACAGGACTTCTATCGCTTTCAAGCTAATCCAATAGCAAGGAATAATACCTATGCAATGGTGGAATACAAAAAAGGTATTTACAAAGTAATATTTGAAGACCTTTCAGAGAAAAGAAAAATTTTATTAAAAGCAGGTATACTCAACTACCAAGATGAACTCAATCCCCATTACCCGCTATTGGCTTGGGATTCAAAAGGATCAAGATTACTGGTTATTTATAATGAAGAAGGAAAAATAAAATTATTTGTTTACGATGCAGTCACTAGATACAAAGCAGTAAAACAAGTCATTGAAGGATTTCAATTGATTCAAGATGCTAAATTCATGCTTGATAATAATACTTTGATTTTAAGTGCGGTCAAAAACGGACAATCAGATGTTTTTGTCTATAAAATTGCAGAACAAACAACTGAGCAAATAACCAATGATGTATATGATGATTTGGATGCATCTTTTGTCGCTTTCCCCAATAAAACCGGCATCATATTTTCGTCTAATCGTCCGGCTGCAAATGCAGTGAAAGCCGATACAGCTGTCGCTTCCAGAAATAACTTCAATGTCTTTTTGGTTGATAACTGGACAAAAAGTGAGTTTAGACAAATCACTCAACTGACCAATCAGAAATATGGGCAGGCAAGATTCCCACTGCAATACAACGTCAACCATTTCACTTTTGTGAGTGATGCAAATGGTATTGCAAACCGATTTGCAGGATTTTTCTCAACCAAGAAAGACGGATTGGATACCATTTACAGAATAGGTGATGAATACTTGAGAAATCCCGTTCCAAAAGAATTGGACTCAACATTAAAAGCTTTTAAAAAGACTGCTCCAGATTCTGTCGGTTATATTTCAATTTCAAATGACAGTACATATGTTTTCCCCATTACCAATTATGAAAGTGGTTTACAGGAAAGTCGTGGTGCTGGCGACAATAACCTTGTAAGTGAAGTCAGGCAGGAAGGTGACATGAAGTTTTTATACAAGCTAAAAGTAAACGATGCTGTATTACTGAGAAGAAATATCAATGCTCGTCCCACTGCCTATATCAAGAAACTAATGGATGATGAAAGAAGACAGCAAAACAATGCATTTCAAATAAAGCAAACAGAAGTTAAAAAAACAGATGACAATAAAAAGGTAGCACTATTCCAAACTGAATTTTCAGAGGAAGCATCTGATAGCATAAAACCAATTGATGACGAAGCCAATGCAGCAGTTAGAATTGATTATTTGAAAAATGCAAAACAATATGACTATAAATTGAAGTTTGGTTCTGATTATGTGGTATCAGGATTCAACAACTCTGTATTGGTAAACAGATTTCAACCCTATGCTGGAGGAGCTGGACCAATTTATCTTTCCAATTCCAATAACTTGAATGGAATTTTAAGAATGGGTATCTCAGACATCATGGAAGATAAAAAGTTTATTGGTGGATTCAGATTAGCAACAAATTTGAAGGACAATGATTATTTGGCTTCTTATCAAAACTTGAAAAAGAGATATGACTGGGGACTTACTTACTACAGAAGTAATCAACAATATTATCCCATTTTTAGACCTGATGATATCAAATCCCAGTTCGATAATAAATTAGCTTCCAATCTTTATCAACTCAATATCAGCTACCCTCTCAATGAAGTAAAAAGCATAAGAGCAATGCTTGGATATCGAACCGATAGGGTTACTGTTTTATCTGACGGTAATTATTATCCTACCCTTACAATGTCGGATTCTATTCTAAAATATGCCCTGATAAAACTTGAATATGTACATGATAATACATTGAATCCAACCTTAAATATATGGAATGGTCTACGTTACAAAATTTATGGAGACATCAATTCGCGTGTTGTGAGTAGCAATCAAACTGGAAAGTACATGATCAATCTTGGCACAGATGTGAGATATTATTTTCCGATTTATAGAAATTTCATCTGGGCTTTTCGTGCTGCTGCAGATTTCGCCTGGGGTACACAAAAGCTTATTTATTATTTGGGGGGGGTTGAAGGATGGTTAAATCCCAAGTTCAATGACAATATCCAGCCAGATCCTGATATAGACTATGCTTTCCAGACACTTGCTTTGAATTTAAGGGGGCATAGACAAAACATTGCAAACGGAAACAATAATATTGTCTTCAATTCAGAGTTCAGGTTTCCAATTTTCACTACACTTCTAAATCGACCAATCAACAATGCATTCCTGAGAAATCTTCAGTTGTTGCAGTTTATAGACATGGGCACTGCTTGGAACGGAAAATTTGATAATATTCAGCGCCCAGTTAATATATATGGAGGAGGCACCAACGTTCAAGTAAATATCCGGACAGGTGGTATTGGTCCATTTGTTGGAGGATATGGTTTTGGCGCGAGAAGTACACTCCTGGGTTATTTCTTAAGGGTGGATGCAGGTTGGCCAATGGGAAATTTCTTCACAGGAAAACCATATTGGTATTTTGCACTTGGACTCGATTTTTAGTCATTTCAACATTGGGTTTCAGAAAAAAACTCCAAAAAACAAAAGAACTACACAAAACTGATTCTACCTGATTAGATAGGTTCGCCATGTGAAGGAATGGCAGTATATTTTTAAAGCATTACCATTTTTAAGAGTCTCAGTTCTTTTTTCAATAGGCATCATTATCAATAAAGTACATGCAATTCAATTTGATAGCATAGCAGTTACACATATTCTAAGCATTAGTATTTTCATTATCTATTCATGTTTAACTATCCATCAGAAATGGAGATATGCATGGATAATATCCACTTCTATATTTATTTACTTCATTACACTTGGTGCAATCATCGACCAGCAAAAAATAAACTCAATAGTAAAATCAAATAACATCAATGACCTGTATTTACTGCATGTAAAAGCTGAAAATAAATCAGGTAAAAACGGAAAAAGCCTAACTGCAAAAGTGTATATAAGAGATCAATTGACTTGGAAGTTTCAAGGCAAAACCTATATATATGTCTCCAATAAAGTAAACAAGCAAATAAATGAAGGCGACCTGATCCTAACCAAAAAAGCAATCAGCCATATCAAAAAAACACATAATCCAGGTGAATTTGATTTTTTCAGCTTTAGTGAATCAAATGGTGTGTTTTATAATCTAAGCTTTAATCATAAAGATGAGTTTATTGTTATTGGCAATCACAACAATAAATTTCAAATGCTCATCTCTGCAATTCGTGAGAAAATACTATTCAGATTAAGATTTTATATCAAAAATAAAGATGCACTTGGAATTGCAGAGGCTATGTTGATTGGATATAAAAATGATTTGAGTAGTTCAATCAATCATATATACACAGATGCTGGAGTTAGTCATGTTATCGCAATCTCCGGTATGCATCTTGGATTGATATATATGATTGTTGACATTATTTTTAGTTGGTTTTTCAAAAAAAGACAGCTACATCTAATATCACTACTTATAACACTCCCTGCACTTTGGATGTTTTCATTTATAACAGGTGCAAGCGCCTCAGTAATAAGAAGTGCAATTATGTTTTCTTTTATCATTATTGGAAATGTAACGACAAAAAGAAGCAACACACTCAATGCGCTATTTGGAGCGGCATTTTTGATGCTTGCTGTAAATCCAGATACCATAACTGATATCGGATTTCAATTGAGTTTTGCTGCTGTTTTGTCTATTGTATTGTTCTACCAAAAAATCAGAACCACAATATTTACAAAAAATAAAATACTGCAATACGG